>JAGODU010000031.1 GCA_017998095.1 Prolixibacteraceae bacterium
GCTATAGCAAGGTACAAATTTCAAAAATAAAATGCACGAGAAAATATTATTTTTTTCCTTTTTCTGATTTTTCCATCTCATCTTTTAACGCTGCAAGATCAGAAATATCACCTAAAGTTGTTTTTTCTACGTTTTCATTCACATTTTTAATAGATTTTACAGCCTGTTTTGTCTGAGCTTTCTTGGTTTCTTTTTCTTCAGCTCTCTTTACATCTTCCCATACTCTTGAGTGAGAAAGGATGATTCTTTTAGCAGCTTTTGAAAATTCAATAACCTTGAAAGGAAGTTTGTCTTCAACATTTACAGATGCATTATCTTCTCTTGTAAGATGTCTTGGAGTAGCAAAACCTTCAACACCGTATGGTAATGCAATTACAGCACCTTTATCGAATAATTCAACGATAGTACCTTCATGAATTGAATCAACAGTGAAAATAGTTTCAAATACATCCCATGGATTTTCTTCAAGTTGTTTGTGGCCTAAGCTCAAACGTCTGTTATCCTTATCAATATCAAGAACAACAACTTCAATTTCAGCACCTATTGAAGTGAATTCAGATGGGTGTTTGATTTTCTTTGTCCAGCTAAGGTCGCTGATATGGATAAGACCATCAACACCTTCAACTATTTCAACAAATACTCCGAAGTTTGTAAAGTTGCGAACCTTTGCTGTATGTTTTGAACCAACGGCATAAAGACTTTCGATCTTTTCCCATGGGTCAACGTTAAGTTGTTTGATACCAAGTGACATTTTGCGTTCTTCACGATCAAGTGTAAGAATCTGAGCTTCTATTTCGTCACCAACAGCAAGGAAGTCCTGTGCACTGCGTAAGTGCTGGCTCCAACTCATTTCAGAAACGTGGATCAAACCTTCAACACCCGGAGCTATTTCAACGAATGCACCGTAATCGGCCAATACAACAACTTTACCCTTAACTGAATCACCTAATTTAAGGTTAGCATCAAGGTTATCCCATGGATGTGGAGTAAGTTGTTTTAAACCAAGAGCAATACGTTTCTTATCATCATCGAAATCAAGGATAACAACATTGATCTTCTGATCTAACTCAACAATTTCATTTGGATGTGTTACACGTCCCCAGCTGAGGTCGGTAATATGAATAAGTCCATCAACACCACCAAGGTCGATAAATACACCATATGAAGTGATATTTTTAACAGTTCCTTCAAGAACCTGACCTTTTTCAAGTTTGCCGATGATATCTTTCTTCTGTTGTTCAAGTTCTGCTTCAATAAGAGCCTTGTGAGAAACAACAACATTACGGAATTCGTGATTAATCTTAACTACCTTGAATTCCATTGTTTTATTAACAAAAATATCGTAGTCACGAATTGGCTTAACATCGATCTGTGAACCAGGAAGGAATGCTTCAATACCAAATACGTCAACGATCATACCACCCTTAGTGCGGCATTTGATATATCCCTTGATCACTTCGTCTTTTTCCATAGCTTCGTTTACGCGATCCCATGAGCGAAGTGCACGTGCTTTCTTGTGTGAGAGTGTAAGCTGACCTTTTTTGTCTTCAAGGCTTTCAACATAAATTTCTACCTTGTCACCTATTTTAAGTTCAGGATTATAACGGAATTCATTTAAACTGACAATACCGTCTGATTTGTAACCGATATTGATAACGACTTCACGTTTATTCATTGAAATAACATAACCATCAACAACTTCCTTGTCATGAACGGTTGACAATGTCAAGTCATATTTAGATTCCAACTCAGCCTTATTCTTAGATTTACTGAATCCTTTTCCGGTTTCAATATCATCCCAGTCGAAATCTTCATCTGCTTCAGCTGTAGTAGCAGGATGTTTTTGAAAATCTTTTTTTGCAGCTTTTTTCTTAATTGAAACAACCGGTTCTTCAACTTGTTCTTCAACTTGTTCTTCAGCAACTGTTGCTGTTTCTTCTACCTGTGGAGCCACTTCTTCCGGTTGCTCAACATTTTCTTTTAATTCTTCAGTCATTTAAAAATTGTGTTTGTAAATTAATAAGTTAGACATTATATTGATTTTATAAATGCGCGGCAAAAATATAACTTTCCCGATAATAATCAAAAAATTCTGATACAAATTACCTGACAGTGAATTATAAATTTATTTACCTGAGAAATATTTGTAAAATTTTTGCTTTCTCTATCGAAAGTATTATAACAAAAAATTGTTTTAAGCAATAAAAATGCCTGCTAACTTCTGCTATTTATTTTCCTAATCCTTTTAAAACTTATTCGGACCAAATACCTACCTCATTCGAAAACCGACCATTCATTTTGGTATAATGGTCGAATGAGGTACGAATGAGGTACGGTTGAAGTAGGTATTTGTCCTGTCCTGTCCTGTCCTAAAAATGGTACACAGTTTTTTTAAAAACCCTGATGTCAGATTTAAATTCTTTCTCTTTGAAAATAGATGAAATACAATTAATTTTGCCTTAAATTCATAAAAAAGAAATGAATATTGCCCATCGTAATATTTTAAGAGCACACTACAAATGCTTGTTCGAATGTTGGATTCAATGATTCGAATTACTTTCCTTTTTATTTTCTTTTAAATCTTACAATATCATTACAGCGATTTTTATAATCTATGGATTATGAATAAATTGACAATTATGGAAACAACTATGAATACAACAGATAATTCGACTATTAATACCGTTTGCGGTATGAATGAAAGAATACAAAGATTAAGGAAGTTATCGGTGGAGACAGAACCATCAATTTCTATAGAAAGGGCGCTTATTGAAACTGAATTTTATCAGGAAAACTATGGTAAATATTCAATTCCTGTTTTAAGAGCATTGGCTTTCTTTGAAATCTGTAAAAGAAAAACAATATACCTTGGTGATGATGAATTGATTGTTGGTGAAAGAGGACCTTCACCGAAATCTGTTCCTACATTTCCCGAGCTTACTTGTCACAGCACGGAAGATCTGCGCATACTGAATTCAAGGGAAATGCAAAGGTACACAATAAGTGAAGCTGATATTAATACTTATGCTGAGAAGGTGATCCCATACTGGCAGGGAAAAACACAGCGAGAAAGGATATTCAATTATGTTCCGGAAGAATGGAAGGCAGCGTATGAAGCAGGGCTTTTTACTGAGTTCATGGAACAACGGGCACCGGGACATACTGCACTTGACGACATGATTTATTCAATCGGCATGAATGACTTTAAAAAAATGATTTCTGATGAAATCTCTAAGCTTGATTTTTTGAATGACCCTGAGGCAACTGATAAGCTTGAAGAATTGAAAGCAATGGATATTTCATGCGATGCAGTGATTTTATTTGCTGAACGTCATGCATTACTTGCAGAAGAGAAAGCCCTAATAGAACCAAATCCTCAAAGAAAGATTGAACTTTATAATATTGCAAAGGTTTGTCGAAGGGTGCCTGCCCATGCACCTGAGAATTTTTGGGAAGCAATTCAGATGTATTGGTTTGTTCATCTTGGAACAATCACTGAATTAAACGGCTGGGATGCAATGAATCCGGGTCATTTCGACCAACATCTTGAGCCATTTTATAAAAAAGATATTGAAGAAGGTAGTCTGACACGAGAAAATGCAAAAGAACTTTTAAGCTGTTTCTGGATAAAGGTTAATAATCATACCGCTCCACCAAAGGTTGGAATTACTGCCAGAGAGAGTGGCACATACAACGACTTCACAAACATAAATATCGGGGGAATAAGGTCTGATGGGACTAATGGTGTAAGTGAAGTTTCATATATTATGTTGGAAATTGTTGAGGAATTGCATATCCTTCAACCAGGAAATTCTGTTCACATAAGCTCTAAGACTCCTGATAAATTTCTAAAGCGGGCATGTGAAGTTATCAGGCTTGGACATGGATATCCTTCAGTGTTTAATCCTGATGTATATGTGCTTGAGCTAATGAGACAGGGAAAATCGTTGCAGGATGCAAGAGAAGGCGGATGCAGCGGATGTATTGAAGTTGGTGCATTTGGGAAGGAAGCCTATTTACTTACCGGGTATCTTAATGTTCCTAAAATACTGGAAGTTACCCTGAATAATGGGGTCGATCCAATGACCGGGAAAATCGCAGGAATAAAAACGGGAAATCCGACTGAATTCAAAACTTATGAAGAATTATATGATGCATTTAAAAGGCAGCTGAATTTCATTATTGACACAAAGATCAGGGTAAGTAATTATATCGACAGGATGTTTGCCAAATATGCTCCTGCTCCATTCCTTTCTGTCGTTATTGAAGATTGTATAAAAAAAGGAAAGGATTACTATGACGGAGGTCCGAGGTATAATACCTGTTATATACAATGCACCGGACTTGGAACAGTAACTGACAGTCTTTCAGTGTTGAAGAAGCATGTTTATGAGGATAAAACTTTTTCAATGGAAAAATTACTTATGGCTTTAACAGTGAACTTTGAAAAAGAAGAGGTATTAAGGCAAACAATAATAAACAGAACTCCATTCTTTGGCAATGACGATGAATATGCTGATTCAATTGCTGTACGTGTGTACAATGATCTATTTGAAGCAATAGATGGCAAGCCAAATATAAAGGGAGGTTTATTCCATTTGAATATGCTTTCTACAACATGTCATATTTATTTTGGCAAAGTAACAGGAGCTACTCCAAATGGCAGGTTTGCTACAAAATCAATTTCTGACGGGACATCGCCATCTCATGGCAGTGACACCCACGGGCCGTCGGCAGTAATAAAATCACTGGCTAAGTTAGATCAGATAAAGTCAGGAGGAACATTGCTGAATTTAAGGTTTCTGCCGGCATTACTGAAAAGGGATCAGGATTTAATGAAGCTGGGCGACCTGATAAGAAGCTATTTTACAATGGGTGGTCATCATGTACAGTTTAACATTGTGGATTCTGAAACATTGCATGCTGCTCAGCAAAATCCGGAGGAGTACAAGGACCTGCTGGTAAGGATGGCCGGATATAGTGATTATTTCAACGATATGAATGAAGATCTTCAGCAGGAAATAATAGAACGTACCGAAAACGAATCTTTTTAAACAATTAATTAACACATAATGAAAGATTCAAATACAAGTGAAGCATTAATTTTTGATATTAAAAGATACTCGATAAACGATGGCCCTGGAATAAGAATAACAATCTTTTTTAAAGGTTGTCCGCTGAGATGTATGTGGTGCCATAATCCTGAAAGCATTTCAGCAAAAGTTGAAAAGATGTATACCCCTTTAAAATGTATAGGAGCAAAGTCATGTATAGAAGTATGTCCTGAGAATGCACTTACACTTACTTCAGAAGGAATAATTACAGATTATAAGCGTTGTACATTATGCGGCAAATGTGCAGAAGCTTGTCCGACCAGGGCAATAGAAATGTCGGGATACAAAGAATCGCTTGAAAGTTTATTAAGAGAAATTAAAAAAGAAAGAATCGTAATTGAACAATCGGGAGGCGGCGTAACCTTTTCGGGAGGTGAACCGCTATTTTATCACAACTTTCTGACCGTCATAATGGATTCATGCGGAAAAATGGGATTCCACAGAGCACTTGACACTTCGGGGTATTGCAAGACAAACATCTTAATGGAAGTAGCCAAAAGGACAGATTTATTTTTATATGACCTTAAAATAATGGATAAAGAAAAGCACAAGCGGGTTACCGGTGTTGATAATGAAATTATACTTCACAACTTAAAAGAGCTTTCAAAGGTAGGTGCTGAAATAAACATCAGGATTCCATTTATAGGAGGTATAAATACCGATATTGAAAATTTAGAAAAGACAGCAGAGTTTATCTCACAACTTGAAGGTAATAAGAAGCAAATAAACATTTTGCCCTATCATGAGATAGCAGTACATAAGTATAAAAAGCTAGGCAGGAAATATTATTCATTTGACATGAGGGAGCCTGATAAAGAAGAAATCAGGATGGCTCAATCAATATTTTCGAAATGGGATCTGGAAGCAATAATTGGAGGTTAAATAAAAAAACCGCCTATTTCCGATATAGGCGGTTTTGTGCTAATAACCTACTTTCTATGAAAAAAAACTTTTCCTCTTTACCTGCTCTATGATCGTTACTTTTTACATTCCTCTTTTCAAAGCAGATTTTGATAGTATAAAAATCATATTAAAATACAATTATTAAATTATCAAATGTGCAATATACTTGCACTAATGTTTCAGATTCTGGTAAAAATAAAATAATCTATATTGACAATTTGTTGCCATATAAATAATAATTCATCAACCATAAAAAAGAAAGCCGGACAATGTGTCCGGCTTCTTCAAAGAATACTGAATTTCTAATCACAAAAAAAAATCTACCTTCTCCATTCATTGATTCCATCCCTGATTCGGTTTCTCCATTTCAAGGTAGCCGACACTTTTTTATAGGCACCAGTTGATGAAGTAACTTTATAATTAAGGATGAAAGTGGAAGTAGTTGCATCGTAAGTATTTTTTCCTTCAGGAGTAATAATGTTATTTGCAGAACCCGGAGTATTCCCAATAAAAACAGAATTATCAGCGTTTGGATGAATTTTCATAATAAACTCTTTGCCTGTCATATTGAACATACCGTCAGTAATTACACTATCAAGAGAAAGAGTTGTGAAATTCAATACATTATCCAGACCCGAAGATGATGTTTGATTTCCGTTTATATCAAAGTCAGTCATTGTTCCTGTCTGTTCATAAGATCCTTCAAAATGATTAATGTATTTAATCACAATAATTTTTGAGCTTAAACTTGCATTAATAGAGTCTTCAGAAGTTGAAGTCAATCTCAAAGGAAGAGCATAAACATGGTTTAGCGCTTTTGGGTCGTTAACAAACTTAGCAGAGTCGAGTGTCAGAGTAACTTTACCAAGAATACTGCCCGGATTAATAATGAATTTTGTTCCGCTGAAAGTATAATAATCAGAAGGCATTAGTTCATAACCAGCTTTTTTAATTTCTCCGGCTGCCATAAGTCCTGGATCTAAAGCAAACTCTGCCCAACGTTCTTCGTTATTTTCAATTACACCAGTAAGGTTGATTCCAATGTCAAGTTTCAGACCTTCATTTTTCACAACTGTTCTGTGCATTACCCCAACGATATTTGAACCTCCGTCGGCACTTGAAAAAGCAACAGAAGAGAAAGCATGGTCTAACCTGAATTCATCATAGCAACTTGTAAATAAGACCGTTGCTATCAATATAATAAACAATTTTTTCATCTTTTTTATCTTATTACATTCTTTATTATTTCCACCCACTGTTTTGTTTCAGATTGCTCATAATGAGAGTCTGATTATAAGGAAGCGGAATGTAACGCATATAATCCTGGAAAGTGTGTTCTTCAACCGTAGAGTACATATAATTAAAACCACTTTCAGTCTGATTAATTTTCACTCCTGTAACAGAATGGTTCAAAGGAAGGTTCCATCGCCTTATGTCCCAGAATCGATGGCCTTCAAAACACAATTCCAAACGCCGTTCATTTTGAATAAAGTTACGAAAAGCTTCTTTACCAAGGCTGGCCTGCTCGTTCAAATATTTATCATCAATATCTCCAAGAGCTCTCTTGCGTATTTTTTTCATAACATCAAGAGCTGAGAATCCATATGTTGCATCGCTTGGGCCAAAAGCTTCATTAGCAGCTTCAGCAAAGTTGAGATACAATTCAACCTTACTTAAGTAAGTAACAAACTTATAATCGGTTTTCTCACTTCCTGGGTTTAATGTAACCTTGTCACTTGAGAATTTCTTAAGATAATAACCTGTTCTTGTACCTTTCTGGCTTAATCCGCCCGTGGCATCAGCTCCGCCTTCATATGTTGAAATTACAGTACTGGCATAACTATCTCCATTATAAAAGATAAATCTTTGCAATCTAGAATCCCTGTTTTTGTAAGGGTCAGCAGCTGAATAAACAGCACTTTTATCAATAGGGTAACCGTCGGCAGCAGGAAAAGCGTCAACAAGATTTTGAGAAGGATTACAATTTCCTGAACCATATAAAGAAGGAGGATAATAATTTTTCTCCCAAGAGTTTGAAGCTCGAGAAGCAGAAATCCAAATATTGTCGAAGTTTGAACCATCATTAAAATTACCATAAGCAGCAAGGTCTTTAACACCACCTGCAGCATTTATAGCTTCGGCAGCAGCTCTTGCAGCTCTTTCCCAATTCTGTTGATTAGAATTACCAAAGGCCGGGCTTGCGGCATAAAGGTATACGCGTGCTTTCATTGTCATAGCAGCAAGTGCTGAACCTCTTCCCCTGTTCTTCACTCCAAGATAAGGATCGCGGGAGCTGGTATAATCTAGAGGAAGGAACAATATTGAAGAGTCAAGGTCAGAAACAATCTGGGATACACATTTCTCGTAAGTATCTCTAGGCAGATTCAAATCATCGTCGATATCAAGAGAAGTAGTAACAATAGGAAATCCCAAAGCTTCGGAAGAACCTTCGGCCATACCGCCGTAATTTTGCAGAAGCAGCCATTGATACCAACCCCTTAAAAAGAAAGCTTCGCCATAACGATAAGCCCTTAAAATGGAATCTTTAAAAGCATCAGTAACATTATACGGCATTGTCGTTCCGTTTTCCAGAAAGAGGTTTACGTATTTGATACTATTATAGCAATTATCCCATGTTCCTATTGAGTTGTTTTCAAGAGTCCAACTTCCAAGAGCCAACCTGTTACTTCCAGTGTTGGAAGGAACGGCATTATCTGTAAAATAATCGAGGTTTATGTCATATTCACCAGAAAGCCCAAGATAAGCAGTAGACAGAATTCCCTCACCATAATCTGCATGACTCCACAATTCGTCAGTTGTAAGGTCCTGAATTGGCCTTGGATCGAGAAAATCACATGAAGCGAAAGCCAAAGCTGCTATTAAAATTATTATTAACTTTTTCATAATTTTTCAATTAATCGTTAAAACTTACAAGAGACTCCAATTGAGAAAGTCTTATATATCGGATAAAAACTAAAGTTACTGTTTTCAGGATCCAGTCCATATTCAGATAAAGCATGAGTTTCAAACAGGTTTGAACCCCTGACATAAATTCTGCAATCGCTCATCAGAGTACTTTTAGTCAAGCGATTCGGAAAATTGTATGCCAGTTCAATATTCTTGATTCTGAAATAAGAAGCATCTCTCAGCCAGAAAGTTGATTCCTGTAAATTATTCACTGAAGTGATTGAAAGTCGAGGGTAATTATTTGAAGCGGGCCATGCTTCGAGCATTGCATCTGAAAAATTTTGTCTATATCCACTGGAAGTGAAGTAAGAGTTATTAACGTACTCAACTCCATTAAATGTATTTACAGTTCCACCAATATATTGTTGACCATCAGCTCTGCCTTGTCCGATAACTTTAAGTTCGAAACCTTTATAACCCAATGAAAGATTCAAACCGTATTGTATGCGTGCACTATGAGCTCCGGTTCTGTACTGATCCTTTTCGTCAATAGTTCCATCATTGTTGTAATCAACATATTTTATATCACCGGGTTTGAGTTCTCCAAAATTTTGAGCTGTTTCCCTTGAATTTATCTCTTCCTGACTTTGGAATAATCCTTCAGAATCGTACAGCACATATTCATCAGTATATTTACCTGCTCTTTTTCTGTAGTCTTCAAGAGCTAAAGGTTCATCCCATTCAATAACCTTACCGGTTCCATAAAGAATATTTGCTCCTGTAATGAATTTAAAATCACCAATTTCTTTAGTATATTGAATCATTCCATCGACACCATAATAGAGAATTTCTCCGAAGTTGGTTGCGGGCAAGAATTGACCACCTCCAAAAATTGAAGGAGTATAGCTTTCCTTCTGCGAAATGATATCATATAAATCATTGATGAAATAGCCGACTTCAAAAGCAAGACTATTGTCAAACATAGAAGATTGCAATCCAATATTGAAGTATCTTTTCTTTGGAAGTGAATAATCATCACTACCTTGCTGCATAATACCATAAGCAGTTTGTACGGTAGAATACTTACCTGGGATACCCATCATAAGAGATCCTTGTCTGCTCCATAAAGTTTTGTGCAAATAAAAAGAATTGTAGCTTCCAAGAGTAAATGAATTTGTTCCCATAATGCCAAATGAAGCATTAACTTTTAAAAAGTTAATAGCTTTAAGATCTTTCAGGAATGATTCATTACTAGCTATCCAGCTGAGTCCTATGGTTGGATATAAAGAAAAACGTTTCCCTTTAGGCAATCTCATACTTCCTGATATAACAGGGTCAATCTGTACTATGTATTTATTATCATAAGAGTAATTGAATCGGAGTGCTAAATCCTGCATTTTTTCAGGTTGGTAGTCGCCAATTCCCTTATATTCAAATAAACCCTGAAAATAAGTAGCATTAGCAAATATGCTGTGTTTACCAAAATTATTCTCATAATTAAGAGAAAGTTGAGCTACTGTTTTTCTGGCAATATCGCTACCTCTTTCTGCTAAATCAGATTCTACTACTGATGGCGTAATAAGTTCAGTTGAATCGGCACCTGAACTTGTTTGGACTATACGATAAAGATTTGCCGTACCACCTTTACCAACAACAATTTTTCCTGATGCATCCAAACACATCATAGCGTTAAAACTTAGCCCTTTAACCCATTCATTAAGATCGACCTTTAAGCTGGCATTATTTTGAGTAAACAGTTGTGAGCTTTCAGTGTAGCCGCTATAAAGCAACTCATTTTCAATATTTGTCGGATAGTCATCGCTAATAATCAGTTTATCTCCCACAGAAATTGGGTGAGCATTGGCAGGTGTCTGAGCGATTTGCTGAAAAATATTATATTTCATAATTGAGAGACGTCCGTTTTGATATAAATATGAATCACCTCTTAAGAACCGGCCTGTTTTATAAGTACCTGAAAGGTTAACATTCATGCTGATAAAATCGTTAAGTTTAATATTAACGTTAGCCCTGAGTTTGAATCGGTCGCTTTTTTGAACCTCACCCATAGATTCAAGTCCTCTGCTTCCAACATAATTGAACAAAGTGTAATAATTAACTTTCTTATCACCACCGCTAAAGTCAATATTGGCACGCATGAAAGGAGCAGAAGGATTAACATACCGGCTTAAATAATCAACATTAGGATAATTAACCGGATCACTATTGTTTTTATATGCTTTCAGTGCTTCTTCCGAATAGTAAGGTTTCATTCCATCATTTACGGAAGCCTGATTGTATAAAGTAGCATAATCAAAGGCATCAACATAATTAGGGACAGAAGTAGGCATGCTCATACCATATTCTGCTGAAATGCCAACTTCCCTATTGTAGCTTTTACCTTGTTTGGTTTCAATCCATATAATTGGATTCGATCCCATAATACCTAAAGCTGCCCTTGATGAAAGATCTTTGAGCACCTGAACACTTTCAACTTCAAAGACAGACAAATCAGCAACATCTCTGGCTACGCCATCTACATAAGTAGTTGCCTCTTCATTTCTGATAAATGCATAAACCATTTCATCGCCCGGAGAAGATGAGTACTGATGAATTGTCAATCCGGGTATAAGTCCGGCCAAAGCCTGAAGCAGTGAAGGAGAAGGACAAGATTCAAGTTCTTCACCAGAAATAGTATAAATGGAAGAAACATTTCTATTAGAAGTTGTTTCTTTATAAGGAAGAGAAACAAGGTTTTTCCCATTAAACAAAACTTCCTTGTTAATTACTATCTTTTCAGAAGGTGATTTACCACCAACGACATTAACAATCTTATGCTCATATCCTGATTTAAGGATCGATAATATTTCATCCTTACCGGAGGAGACTTTAATATCAAAGCTTCCATCTTTACGGGTTACAGCAATATCTTTGCTGTTAAAAGCCTTCACAACAATATCTGACATTGGGTTTCCCATATCGTCAATTATTATGGATTGCATTGTAACCGTTGATATTTCTCCATCCTGTGCAATCAATTTGTTATTAGAAAATAAGCAAATCAAAGTGCAGAATATCAACAATCTATTTATTTTTATGTTTTTCATCTGTTTGTATTTTGTATCTTTTGCTATTAACATTTAACCGTACTGTTTACCATCCCGGATTTTGTATAAAACTCTCAAACATTAAAGCATCATCAAGTTCGATTGGCCACCTGTAATGTTTCTGATCAAAAGTAAGGGTGACCACCGGAGTAGTATTTCTGCTGAAAACAAAGCCTGTCGGTTTTGTTAAATCTTTGCTTATAGTAATTCCAAATACTTGTTTATTTTCAACCTTATGAGCATCTCCCCATCTTGATAAATCAAATAATCTTTTCTCTTCAAGATAGAATTCAACAGCTCTTTCATTTTTAATCCTTTCCCTGAATACGGACTTATCTGTCAGGTATATGGAATTAACAGCCGGCATTTTAACGCGTGCTCTGATCCTGTTAACAGCATCAACAGCGCTTAAATTTGCGCCCGGAAGAGTATAACCGGGTCCTCCAATTTCGTTACAAGCTTCCGCATACATCATTAATATTTCGGCATATCGGAAATAAATAACATGAGAAATCGGGTGTTCAGCATCCGACCACAAATCGATGTTATTTACCCAGAATTTTCTTGAAAGGTAACCTGTATAGCTATAATACATCATATTAGGTCTTTCTCTTCCTCCATTGAAAAGCTCAAGATAAAGGTCGGTCTGGCTTGTCCATCTTTCACCGTTAAACAAGATATTGTGATAGAAACGCGGATCTCTGTTTACATAAGGATTTTGTTCATCGTATTGAGAATCATCCTTTATTGAGAGTCCATTTGCTGTTTCAAACTTATCAACGATATTTTGAGAAGGACCGTAACCTGCCATAATCCCAACCTTTGCCAGACTAGGAGGCGCGAAAGCTGTATACCTTCCTGAATTTTGCATGCTTCCAAAGTTCTCCCAAATTATTTCATCGTTATAAGGCAGGAAGTTGAAAATACTGTCGTATCCTCCTGTAAAGCTTATAGACTGAATTGAGTCATTAGGATTAATATTCTGAACACTTTTATAAGTAATATTTTCAGTAGAGTTACAAGACATCAACTTATATGTACCTGTTGATTCGGCAAATTGAATAAGTTCCCATGCAGCTTTTGCAGCATCTTCCCAAAGTTTAGTATCATTAGATGCATTATTTGTCGGACTTGCATCAAAAAGCAGAGTACTTGCCTTTAATGCCATTGCTGCTCCTTTTGTCGGACGCCCCAGATTTGCATTGTCCCATCTTTCAGGGAGTAATGAAATAGCAGAATCGCAATCGGCAACAATATTTAAAGCAGTTTCGTGGAAAGAAAGTCTTGGTATTCCAAATTCATCAGATCCGCTTAATGCTTTAGTAATGTAAGGCATTCCTCCCTGACGTCTTAGAAATTCATAATAGTACCATGCCCTCATGAAGTTTGCCTGTCCTTTAAGTTCATCCTTCTCTTGCTGAGAAGCATTTTCAAGCATACTTAACTTTTCAAGACAAATATTTGCAATTCTTATGCTTTGCCAAGAATTCCAAATACCAGAGAACTGAGCAAGTCCTTTATCGAAAGCAGCAAGCCAGTCACCCGATTGAACAATAGGTAAAAGTCCCCATTCTTCTGTAACATATCCTTCATCACAAGCTCCTGCAATAAAGCCGTAGTCACCTTCAGACAAATAATCATTCATGTCTTTATACATTCTGTCTTCGAATTGTCTGAAGTTTAAATAATCAGTAAATACATCTTCATCAGTCATACCTGAAGAATCAGGCACTTTGTCAAGATAATCTTCACAAGCTGTGAGAAAAATCATTGAAACAATTAATAAATATATTTTTTTCATATTATTCATTTTCTTTAATTAAAAGACAATTCTAAGTTCAAACGTATATCTCTTCAACTGAGGGTAAGCACCAAAGTCGACACCTGAATTCTGACCTTCAGGGTCTCCACCAAGTGGATAATCAGTAAATGTTAAAAGGTTTGTTCCGGTAAGAGCCATTTCGACATTGCTGATTCCAACAGTTTTCAGAGCATCAAGTTTAAGGTTGTAACCTACCCTGATGTTTTTCAATCTGAAATATTTTCCCTGAACATTTGAGAAGCTGCTCATCCGATAGTTTGGATTATAAGTTTCAACATTAGCATGAACAGCAGGATATTCAGCATCGCGATTATAAGGAGTCCAGTAATCGGCATGAGCAGTCAAAGCATTATCTTTATTTTGAGAGAATGGGAACAAATAGAATTCACCACCATTTCTGATTTGATAATCGACATCAGAAATACCATAAAAATCTATCTGACCGTTCCAGTTTTTATAATTGAATCCAATTTTTGCATTCCATGTAAAAGCCGGAGCATTAGGATTTAGAGGACAAAGTTTATCCTGATCATCGACAGTACCGTCGCCATTGAAATCTAGGTAATACTGATCGCCCAGTCCTGGCTTAACACCGCTTGCAGGAGCAGCCATAAATAGTTCGTCTATATTTTGATATAGTCCTTCTACTTCAACACCACCAGACCATGCCAGGTCGGCTGCAATCTCAACTGGTTTTCCTTCTACACTTAAATTCTGAGGTTTCTTAGCAGGCTCATCGTATTCAACAACACGGCTTTCCTGTCCTGAAATGTACCCTGTAAAATAAAGTTGTAATTCGTTGGCAAAAGTTTTATTAACTCCAAGTTCAAGTTCAAAGCCATGGCTTTTTGTTTTTCCATAGTTTCCACTGATAGACGACTGCCCTAACCATGTTGGCACTGATCTTCTTTCCTGAAGTATGTTTTCTCTTCTTTCATTAAACAAATCGAAATTAATTGTAACGATATTATCAAAGAGACCCATTTCAAATCCTAAATTTTGCTTGATTGCTTCTTCCCATGTAGCATTATTTATAGGGATATCCCCTTCTTGGATTGTAGAATAATAAGTGCTGGGATAACCAAAGACAGCACTATAACCTGAATTTGAGTATTCCGAAATGTAAAGCCATCTTTCAATTCCATAATCACTACCAACTTTACCAAGTGAATATTTAAACTTTAAAAGATTAGCCCAGGGCAATGACTTTTTAAAGAATTCTTCATCTGAAATTTTCCATCCGGCAGCCATTGAAGGAAACAATCCAAAACGTAGTCCGGGAGCAAACTTCTCTGAACCGGTATATGCCAAACTACCTTCAAGGAAATATCTTTCTTTATAATTATAAGTAGCTCTTCCTACCCAATTCTCTTCATAGTGTGGAAATTCAACTGCACCTGAAGATTCTCTGCGACTGAAAACACCTAATCCTGAAACATTGTGATTCCCAAAAGACCTGTCATAATTGACCTGAGCTTTATAATATAAACTTTTAAATGCTTCATCAAGATATTCATCACCAATAAACAATTTTGGCTGAGGAGTGTCCATATCTTTTTTCCCATCTCCATCATACCTTGTCCATGTTGAATCAAGAGGGTTCAAATAATAACCAAACATTGTTCCCCAATAGTTAGGCCCTACCCAGTTGAGTTCCTGATATCTTGAATAATTATTATATGAGAATGTACCCGAAGCGGATAAACCTTTTGTAATAAAATCAAGCTTTTGGTCAAGAGTCACGTCAACATTAATTTCATTGCTTTTTTTACGTTCTATACCACGACCACCGAGCCAGTCGAGCCTGACATTACCCATAGAAGGATTACAGCTCCATCTGATACCTTCTCTGTCATAAGGAATAACATCATCAGGAAACTCATCAAGTGTTCCTGCCGGATAATAAGGAAGCAATGTTACAGGTTCGAACCATGTTTCATGAGTATACCAGTCGACAGGCTTTCCCCATTTTTTAATATTTCCTCCAAGATTGACAGACAATTTAGTTGACTTTGTTAAATTGAAATCAAGATTGTTCCTGAAATTATATCTGTCGTGGAAATAATGAGCGTTATATTTGTCATAGCCATAATCAAATAGGTCACCTACAGCCATTATATCGCCTTCATGCAAATAACCTATTGAAACGAAATATTGAACAAAGTGATTACCTCCACGGGCATTCAGGTTATAATTATGATCTATTGCCGGTTCAAATAAAATGTCCATCCAATCAACATCAGGATAAAGAATTGGAGAATCATGATTTTTAAAGTGGTTTAAATATTCTTCAGAGTATATATTATCCCATAACTGATCGTTACGGAAACCTTCATTTCGCATTAAAAGAGTTTCATAAGAATTAAGGTATTCAGGCAATCTTGTAGCCATTTTTAAAGAAACCTGACCAGATAATTCAAGTTGTACTGCTCCTTCTTTACCTCTTTTTGTTGTTACAATTATTACTCCGTTAGCTCCCTTTACACCATAAACGGCAGTTGCAGAAGCGTCCTTAAGAATAGTAATCGACGCAATTTCATTTGCATCAATATTTGAGAATCCTCTTTCAACTCCATCTACAATAACCAAAGGCGAAGTATTAGTCAAAGAAGCACTTCCTCTTATAAGCATCCTTAATCCTGAAAGTGATTCTTCACCAGGAGTAGCATCAGTTTGAATAATTGTTAAACCCGGCAGGCTACCCTGCAATGTATTTTCAAGACTACCCCCCATCTTCATAGCCTGCAGTTTTTCACCTGAAACCTGCGATATTGCACCTACCACCGATTCCTTAGCCTGAACTCCATATCCGACAACAACTATTTCATCAAGATCGGAAACTGTAGAAGCCATTGTTACGTCAATTGTCTTAACTGACCCCACTTTAATTTTCTGAGTTTCCATTCCAATAAATGAGAAAATGAGTACATTTCCATTCTCTGCCTTAACACTGTACTTTCCATCAAGATCAGTTACAACTCCCACAGTTGTACCCTCAACCCTCACAGTCACTCCCGGCAGTGAATTTTTAGACTCATCGACAACTTTACCTGTAATACTTACTACCTGTCCAAATGAAATGACAGGAAATAAAGTAACAAGTATTATAAAAAACAGCAATCGATTTTTCATAAAAAGATTAGATTTCATTTACTATAGTTTTAGTTACATCATTTCTTTGATTTGAATCATTGATATTTAGTTTAGAAGTAATATACCTCTTCATCTTATAATATTCCGTACACTTATAATGCATTCCAAAATCTTCCCATTCTTTACGCTCTAATTTTTTATTGCACACAGGGCATATTATTTCAGGTGTTCTCGGAATATATTTATAATCCCATAACATATTTTAGATATTAGATTTAATTATTAATGTAAATAACATCAAATTGATTTTTTTTGACATTCCCATATGTTTAAAATACTCGTATAAATGTTGAATGATACAGGTGTTCATAATACTGAACTGCAATAAAATAAGAACGCAACAAATACTTCTTACACATTTTTAATTGCCTGCTGTATAAATAAATTTTTGAGAAACAATTTTTTCAGGAAACTGTATCCTCAACACATAAATTCCATTGGATATATTCAGCTCATTAAGATTAATTTTGTGCGATTGATTGAAAGAATCCCTGAGCACTATTCTTCCATTTATATCAACAATAAAAATATTTGCAAAATCTTTAACAGAACTATCTTTAAAGTCAAAAAAGAGATATTCGTTTGTTGGATTTGGATAAACAAAAATATTATCACTGTCACTTATTTGTTTAGAAATTTCTTCACTTGAAACGGAATTTTCATCACTTAATCCGGGTGATCCTCCTGTATTTAAAGAAAGCTTCCAATAATTAGGATCATTTGGATCTCCTGTTGGATCATCCTCAACTGAAGTAAGAGAATACCCATCACCATCTGCTTCCAGAGGCCATGGTTCAATATCATAATAAGTAAAAGAAAGTATTTCGTTTCCTAACCTGTCTGTCAATAGAACATACTCTCCGCTATTACTAAACTGTCCTTCATAATTTCCATCCGGATATGATTTATACCTCAGGTAGTAAGAGTTAGGCTTAGATGCTACTACGTAATATTCACCCGGGTTTAGAATTGTATTTTCAGGAAATATATAAGTAATCGCTGAATCTAGTTTTAATCCTGATAAATCGATACTTGTATTTCCTGTGTTTTTAAATTCAATGAATTCCAAACTCTTATCTCCAACAGTATCCTGATAATTGATATAGTCGCTGGGATGATAATTAAGTTCTGTTACTTTAAGGTGAGAATAATCTTCTTCTGCCCTGATAAATATTATCTTTTCAATTGAACCCCAATCTTCACCATTCTTTACTCGGGCTGACACAACAGTTGTCGATGAAATATTTATATCAATCTTTGAACCAGATTGAAATGCATTCTTATAAATCGCACCACCCAATGAACGTGGATCATTTCCGTCTAAGGTGTAAAATATAGTTCCGGATTTATTATTCGATATTGAAACCAGGCATGATTGATTGAATTTATAAATATCTTCAATGATAATATTGCTTAAAACTGATATTTCCGGTGCCGGGTTATCTGAATAAAGCTTTTCATCTTTCAATTGCTGAATAACAATATCTGTCCTGAAAGGGATGTAATTGTTATTGATGTTTTCAATCTCAGGCAACCAATCGTCATTTCTGTTTAAAGATCCACCATCCCACCAGGATTTAGCATCTCCCCATCTTGCTGATTCTGCTATTATTGCCGTATCAATTTCAGCTACTCTCTTATTGAAATAATATTTTACTTTTTCGGGAGTAAATAACCCTCCGTTGCTTAAATATTTTGCAGCCCTGTCAGCAAAGCGTAATCTGTATTCTGAATTAGAACATAATTTATAGTGAAGCCACTGAGGATTGAAATCAAGTACATCAGTAATCTTCATTTTACCTGTCGAACCAATATTTACTCTGTTTTCATTAATACCTTCATCAACATTCATTTTATCAACAAACATGCAATGTTCTGAATCATGAGCAATAAACTTATATCCCTTTGATTTGTTTTTCCTGTCAAATATTGCAAAAAAGTTGTTAGGCATATCGTTGCTACTCCAAGCTGAAACGGGAGCATCAAAATTCCCCGTATAAAAAACAAGTAGCATATAGTCAATCATATTATCAATATCAACCCACACTCTTGCTGTATCTATTCTGTTTCCATATTCATCCTTTCCCTCAAGGGAAAAATATTTCTTGTTAGTTTCAAATCCCTTTTGGCATATATTCCATAAAGCATTCCATGAATCCATAGTTCCGTCAGTTGCTTCATTTTTATATGGCCATCCCTGAGTATTTACTTTAACAACATCATAATCTTCTTTGTCTCCTCCAAAATATGATTCCGCATAGCTTGCTTCAGGGCGCTCATCGGTTTCAAACATTCCCCAATACATACCATTTATATAAAGATGATATTTATTCCCTTTTGAATTTGGCTGACCCATTAAACCCTGCATGTCCCTGCAATAAATATCCTTAACCATCACGTTATGAGGGTCACCATCCATATTCCATGAATAATTCTGCTCACATCTTAAGTCAAAACAATCAAAATCAGGTGCCCCCTTCTCTCCAAAAAGGGGATATTTCAATTTTTTCAAACCATATTCTTCCTTAAAGAAAATTCTAAAAGCATGCTTTGGATTATCTCCATTTTTTGCACTGTTACCTCCTCTTATTCTTAACCCGGCATTGACACTAAATCCTTTTTTACCTGCAGGATAAATAAGTTCAATGGCACATTCTCTCTCCCACTCCTCTCCTTTTTTTTCAGCATTGACATAGATGCCGTATCCAGAATCAAAAAGATTTCCTAAATCAGTAGAAATTGAAATTGTTGGTATTTCTTTAAGCGAAGCAATAAACTGATCTTTATATCTTGTATCATCAACAACATCCAATGCCATATCGTAATCTAACAACTGTTCATTTACATACCATTCAGGCCAGCCACCGCCGGGATATTTTTGATATCTAACTTCTTCAGGAAAAATGAAAGTCCGTGTTTCAGGGAATGAGGGGGCAAAGCCTTCTTTAGTCAAACTTGCCTTTACAATAAAAGCAGGTGTATTGCCTCTGACTGTATTTATTTCAGGGTCAACCCTTACAATTAACGGACTTTCAGATATAATTTTTGTATTAGATGCCGAAGGATTACTACCATCAATTGTGTATGCTATTTTTAAAGTGTTGTCAGATGATTTTATTTCTAAGTCAAAAGGAGAATCATAAAAACCTGCATTATGACTGAAAGTAACGTATGCTCCGTTAAGATCGAAAGGCGGCAATTCCGGATTAGCTTCAATCTTAAAATCGAAGAATAAATCAGAACTACTTATTGAAGCATTGAAAACCTGAATTGCAATTGTATTTTCTCCTTCTGCTAAAGAAATGTCTGATGATTTTATTTTTCGTGAGAATGCAGCATCATATTCATGAATATCTGAAGCTGCTGAATTATATTTTGGATTGGCAGGAGCATTACTGCTTAATATTACCTTCCCGTTTATCCATATTATAAATCCATCATCAAAGTTTACTGAAAACTTAACTTCTTTAATCTTTTCTACATTTAATGCGTTAAATGTAGACCTTAAATATAGTGTAGTATAATTATTCCTCATGTCAGATAACAGAGTGCCACCAACCCCTTTCCCATATCTGAACGGAGAATTTCCGACAAGCCAACCGGAATCATTAAAATCGTTTTTCATCCAGTTTGTTGATAACCCGGATGCTTCTGATCCTTTCAGATATCTGAATTGTGATTGAGTGGAAAATTGAATTTGAGCTATCCCTTTATCGAATAGACAAAAAATTAACATTAATAATAATAATCTGTACTTAATTGATTTCACGTTTCTATCAGTTTAAAAAATAAATATTTGGTTTGTTAGATAAGCAATACTAAGTCCTCATAATTTCAATTTCATCAATGGTTTTATTAAAAGGTTTACCCAGAAGACGGGCACCTTTTTCAGTGATAAGCAGATTCTCTTCGTTTCTGATTCCCCCGAAATTTCTAAACTTACTTATTTCATTATAATTTAAGAATTTCTCGCATATTCTTTCTGATTCCCACTTTTCAATTAAATGAGGAATAAAATAGATTCCTGGTTCAATTGTTAATACGAAGCCACATTTAAGTTGTTTTCCCAATCTTAAGGATTTCAAGCCAAACTGATTACTTTTGGAAATACCGTCATAACCAACCCATTCTTCTCCCATATCTTCCATATCATGTACGTCAAGTCCAAGCATATGGCCTATACCACAAGGGAAAAAAAGTGCATGAGCACCAGATTGAACAGCTTCGTCTATATCTCCTTTCATTAAGCCAATCTCTTTCAACCCCTCTACCAATGTTTTACATGTTTCAATGTGAACATCTTTAAAACTCACATTAGGAGATAACATTTTTTTTGCAGTTTCGTGTACTAAAAGCGAAAGTGAATAGATTTCAGCTTGCTGAAGAGTGAATTTCTTTGAAACCGGAAATGTAGAAGATAAGTCACCAGCATATCCGGATTGCAGTTCAGCTCCTGCATCGAGTAAAAACAAATCTCCTTCTTTTAAAACATTATTATATGAGTGATTGTGAAGTATTTGTCCTTTGACAGTTGCTATTGCAGGAAAGGCTGTTTCACAACCAATTGAAAATGGAATTCTGTTAACTTCAGCGGCAATTTCTGACTCCAGCATTCCCGGTGCAACCATTTTAATTGCAGCCCGGTGCATATCAATACTCAGGTTTACAGCCTTTTCAATTTCAATAATCTCTTCATTTGATTTTATTTCTCTCAGACGTACAACTGATTTAACAAGTTCAATAGAGTAATTGGCTTCAACGTTATAAATTGAAAGATTTAATAAATGATGAAGTTTTATTTTATTTTCGGGTCTGTATGGTGGGAGATAATGAATAAGCCTTCTCCCTGAACTTGTCTGGTTCAGCACTTTTGTCAGATCTGAGAGGGGCATTACATTGTCAACTCCACAAAGCAACGCGTATTCATCAACTTCAGTCAGTTTTCCCGTCCATACAATTGAATCAATAGTTTGCCTGTTGCCGAAAATAATTTCCTGATCTGTATCAACATCAATTATTGCAGCAAGAGAAGGTATATTAATTCCGAAAAAGTAAAGGAATGTACTGTCTTGTCTGAACCGATAAGTATTGTCAGAATAATTTATTGGGCTTAATTCATTTCCTAAAAGTAAGATAATTCCTGAAGAAATATTGTTTTTCAGTTTTTTCCTTCTTTCAATATATACCTGTTTATCAAACATATATTAAAACAGTTAGATTTTTAATGTTCTGGCACCAAACAAAGGTCCTGCCCTATGACCTTCACGAGGAATAAGTTGAACATTAATATAGCTTTTGCCTTTTGTAATATCACCCGGAATTGAGTACTCTAAATGAATAAACTTTCCCGGAGCTCTTTCAGTTATATTTTCAGTAGATATAATGTTCCCATCTACAAGTATATCAAATGTTTTTGATCCTGTATAACCTCCCCAAAATTCCAACCATAAACCCACAGGCTTATCCTTTAGTATTTTCATTTCAAAGCTGAAAGAACCTCCTCTGTCAGCCATTCTGCCCTTTTTGTCTTTTAGATATTCAATCCAGCCCTTTTCAATTTTAAAAGAGTGATCTCTCTCGGGCTGCATTTCGCCGGGTTGAAAAAAATCAATAGTACGTTCTTCCAATCTTTTCTTTTCAACAAGTTCATCCCTGTATTCAATTTGATATTGGTTCCATCTTTCTTTAGTGAATAAATCAAAGTAAACAGAATATCTCCTTCCAGAAATTTCAAAAAAAGGTTTAAAGTCAATATCTCTTGGGTTCCCTACTTTTTCAGTTTTGAAATACAATTTATCAGAATCAGTTTCTTTCATCCAATTCAATGAATCCTTACCATTAATCATTAAAACCGGCACATAAAAAGGTTCGTAAGCATGTTCATCATCTTCGGGGCCTAAGTCACCAGCTAACACCAGTGGACCATACATCAAGGCAATTCTGTTTGAATCATCAGGCATAGGAACACTCCTGAGAGAGAAAGGCATTGAAATACTTACTAAATCACCATTATTCCATTTTTTGTTTATTTTTATAAAGCTTCCGGGTTGCTCGTTAGTTATAAAATTCTCATCATTTATTTTAATGCTGATACCTTTTTTTGCCCAGTCCGGATATCTCACATTAAGGACTAAATCAATCGGTTTTTTGCATTGAAATAATAAAGAAGTCCCCTGTTCATAAGGGTAATGTGTTGATTGTTTCAAAACCAAATCTTTATCTTTCCAATTTAGTTCAGATGCAATATATTGAGAAACATACAATTCCTCATTATTGTGGTAATAAATATTTCCGTTGTATTTTGAATGGTTTTCCATACCTGTTCCAACACAACAGGTAAAAGATTCAGTATCTTCATAAACTTTATACCCCCCCATATCAAGTGAAAGATTATAAATAACATGCCCGTTTTCATGATTTTGCGAAGAAAGAATATGATTGAACAAAGCTTTCTCGTAAAAATCGGCATATTCAGCAGAAGGTTTCCACATAAATAAATGTTCGGTTAGCTTAAGCATGTTATAAACATTACATGTTTCAGTTGTATTTTGGCTTAACCTATCCCTCAGGCTATCTGGTTTGCCAAAATATTCATGATTACAGTTTCCTCCGGTAACATATGAATGATGATATACAACCATATTCCAAAAGTTCTTTGCTGCTTCATCACTTTTATTATCAGAAGTCAATTCAAATAATCGAGCCATGCCTATAAACTTAGGAATTTGAGTATTGGCATGTTTGCCTGCAAGAATATCTTTTCCTTCTGTTATTGGATCAATTACACTTTTATGATGAAGTTTTTGAGCTAGAGATAAATATTTGTCGTCCCTTGTGTATGAGTATAAATCTAATAAAGATTCATTTATACCTCCGAATTCGCAATTCAGTATATCTTGAATTTGGTTATCATCTAATCCGGAAAAACAATTATCAATCCATTCTGCAAATTTTGCAGCAACTCCCAATGCTTTATTATTTCCGGTATTCTTATATGCGTCAGTCAGTCCGGCTAAAATTTTATGCTGGGTATATAGTGGAGCCCATAGACCATTCAAGTCAAATCCGCTTGATTTAATAATCCCTTTTGAAATTTCATTTTCAAAGATTTTCATTGCTCCCGGTGAAGCTCCGATATAGCCATTACCAACAGCATCCTGACATTCCTTAAGTTCATCAACAATATATGTTACTCTGTTTTTGAATTCAACATTTCCTGTTGTCAGATACATTTGTGAGCAAGCTGATAAATAGTGGCCCAGGCTATGTCCTGCAATAGTTTCTTTTTCCCATCCTTCATATGCAGGTGCTTTGGCTTTAAGTCCTGATTCTGTTCTGAATCGGGCAAGAAACCTGTCGGGAATGTATGATAATAAAATCTTTTCATTCAAATCAGTGGCATGTTTGAAGGGTCCATCCAATAATTTTACCTGATCCAATGAAAAGGGATAAACTTTCATTTCAAGGGTTCCAGAATTTAAGTTGTTATCCTTCCCTGATTGCTTGACTCCACAGGAAGAAAGTAATAATGAAATAAGAACAATCACGATCCAAATCGTTTTTTCCATAGTAATTATAAATTTTTACGAAATACCTCATTATTGGCACTTCCTTCATCTATTAAAAAAATAAGTCTATATTTTCTGACATGCTCATATTGAATAATTTCATTCAAGAATAATATCATACAGATAAACTATACTAATCAAAGTAAAGATTAATGATATGAGTCAAGAATAACATATGTCCATAAAACTGACACAAATGTTAATATGGAATAATAATTCATCCTATGGAAAAACCGGAAATTTAGGTGTACAAAAAAGGAGAAATCAAAAACTATAAATTAAAATATTCTCTTGGTGATTTACCGTAATATTCTTTAAATCTGCGAGTAAAATAAGTAGGACTTGAGAATCCTGTTTCGTATGCAGCTTCCGAAATATTAAATCTTCCGTTTGAAATTAACTTGACAGCTTCTCTAAGTCGAATAGAACGAATATACTCAGTAGTAGAACAGTCAACAAGATTTTTCAATTTCAGATGCAGTAATGATCTGCTCATTCCCATTTCCTTAATAAGGAATGTAACATCCATATCGGGATCACTAATATTATCCTTGATAATGTTTGTCAATTTCTCAATGAATATTTTATCAGATTCTGTATGTGCAACTTCGCTGACTGAGATAAAAGCATCATTTTTAAACCTTTCAATCAGTTTTCTTCTTGTAGTAAGAATATTTTCAATATTTTGTTTCAGAATAATCGGATAAAAAGGTTTCTCAATATAATAATCTGCTCCTGTTTTTAATCCTCTGTATTTGTTTTCAGCTCCACTTTTTGCAGTTAATAAAATAACCGGAATATGAGAGGTATTTAACTCGGATTTTATTTTCATTGTGAATTCAAATCCGTCCATTTCAGGCATCATCACATCACTAATTATCAAATCAGGCGTTAGTAAATGAATTTTTCCCAATGCTTCAATTCCATTCTTTGCTGTAAAAATCTGATACTTATCTTCTAGAGACTCTTTCATAAATTCCAGAAGTTCTATATTATCTTCAACAATCATAACTACAGGATCATGTGACAGACCTTTTGAATCTTCAATTTCAATGCTTCCATCAATAGATGATTCTATTTCAATTTCACTATTCTGTGAAAAATACTGAGTTGAAGAATGTGACAATTCATCCTTAGAATAGTCTGATTTTGAAACAGGTAAGGTAACAGTAAATACTGAACCTTTACCCACCTCACTTTCAACTTTAATTTCTCCCCGATGCAAAATAACAAGACTTTTAAGATAGGCTAAGCCAATACCGGATCCTTTGTCTGAAACTCCGTCATTTTCCAACTGAAAGAATCGATCAAAAACCTTATCTATCATTTCAGGTTTAATTCCTTTACCAGTATCTGTAACTGAAATTATCATGTTTTGCTTTTGATTCTTTGAACGTTTTTCTCTATTTACTATATCTGATTTAAATTCGATTCTACCTCCTTCTTTTGTGAATTTAAAAGCATTAGAAAGTAAATTAAAAATAATCTTATCAACCTTGTTAATGTCAAACCAAACAGAAACATCCTGCACAGGACAAATTACTTTAAATTCTATATTCTTATTTTCAGCAATGGATCCAAATGAATCATGTATTTCGCAAACAAAATCTTTTACGTTACACTTACTTACATTAAGGTTTTCTTTCCCATTTTCAATTTTACGGAATTCAAGCAATTGATTAATAAGGTTAAATAATCTTTGAGCATTCTTTTCGATACCTGAAATTGTCTTTTTAAAAGCAGGACTTAATTTTTCTTCTTCAAGTATCTTATTTAAAGGACCAAGAATTAACGTTAGAGGAGTTTTAAGTTCATGGGAAATATTCGTAAAAAACTCTAGCTTAACCTGATTTAGTTCTTCGGCATGTTCTTTATCTCTTCTTTCCATTTCCACAAGTGCTTTTTCTTTTTCAAAACGTTTACCTATGGTATAAACAAGAATAGTAATAGCCCAAACCAAAATAAAATAAAATATAAAAGCCCATATTGACAGCCAGAATGGAGGTTTAACAATAATTTTCAGAATTCGTTCATTCTTTTCGTCGACAATATTGCTAACTGAACCTTTTACATGAAGAAAGTAAGTTCCAGGGCTTAAGTTAGTATATGTAGCATAGTCCCTGTTTCCTACATAATTCCATGTATGTTCGAAATTTTCGAGATAATAAGCATACTGACATTTACCACTGAAAGAATAGCTTAAAGCTGAATATTCAATTGTAAATACATTTTGATTGTAATTCAACTTTATTTTATCTACTCTGTTTATTGATCTCTTTAAGGGAGATTTTTTATTAGGATTAATAGGTTTATTAAAGAGCTGCATTTCAGTGAAGAAGATATCCATTTTTTTGGATACATCAGGATTCTCATTATCGTTAAAAGATACCATCCCATTATTTCCTCCAAAATACAGATTACCTCTTTTATCTTTGAATGATGCCCTGAAATTAAATTGGTTGAAAGGTACACCTGAATTACTGTCATAAAGTAAAAATATTTTCTTAGCCGGATTCATCCTTACTAATCCCTTATCACTACTTGCCCAATACCAGCCATCCTTTCCTTCTTCAATACTAAACATCCAGGTTGCAGGAAATCCGTTATCTTTATTGAACCTTACAACTTCATTATTTTTCTCGTCATAATAACAAAGTCCATCATAACAATCTCCTATCCAGACTCTTCCATAAGAATCAGATTTTACAAAGTTCATATTCGTGAATTCAGGAATAAGATCAAACTTCAGCAGTGAATCTTTTAATGTATCATAAAAATATAAAGCCTGACTAGAAGAAAACCAAATCTTGTTCTTTGTCTGACATATACTTTCAAATTGTATGTCTCCCAATATTCCGTCATAAAATCTTTTAAACCTTTTTGAGATTATGTCATAAATTGCAACACCATTAGTAGTAGCAATAAAAATTGAATCAGAGATTCTAAAAAAAGAATAAATATTATCAGAAGGTAATTCTGGATTGGTGCGTCGATTTATATAATCGTATTTACCAGTTTTAGTATTCAGAATATTTATACCACCTGTATAAGTAGCAATCCATAAAACATCTTCGGACAGAAAGATCAAATCATGTACATTATCATAACTTAAGCCTTTGACAGAATTTTTAGATGAATATTTATAAATAATGCCGGAGTTAATATCAAGTTTATTTACACCAAGGTCTTCAAGTCCTATCCATATATTTCCTTTTGAATCTTCTTTTAAACAACTAACTACATTTCCTCCCAGTTGACGTGAGCCAACGCCTGGTTGCCAGGTCTTAAAATAATTTTTTTCTGAATTCCAAAAATTAATCCCCCCAAAATATGTTCCCAACCATACGTTTCCATATTTATCACAAAACGCATCATATATAGGGTCGGTGTTTAATCCTGTTGGATTGGTTAGTTCATATCTGCAATAAGAAAATTTTGAAGTTTTGTGAGACCATATACTTATTCCTGCTTCAGTTCCTATCCATAATCTTCCCTGATGATCTTCAGTAAAACAATGGACCATATTATGAGTTAAATAATCATCTCCTGATTTTTCTTTCGAGAAATGGCGTTTTGCTCCATTTTTTAAATGGATCTTGAATAATCCGATTGTTTCTTCACCCATCCAAAAATTATCTTCTTTATCAAGATATAAACTTGTTAAAGACAATTCATTTACTTCTTTGGGAAATTCGTAAGTTGTTATCCTTGATTTTTTAAAATCAAACCATATTATTTTCTTGTTTTCAGTAATGGCAACAACATTTCCATTATTGCTTTTGACATCAACAAAAGATGCATCAAACGGAATATTGCCAAAACTTACTTTCTCTCTAAGCTCTGAAAGTTTACCTGACGCTGAATTCAAAAAGTAAAGGCTCTTATCCCTGCATATCCAAAAACCATCCATAACTGGTTCTACCGATTGTAGAGTGCCGATACTGTTCAACAAATTGTAAGGCTTAAAAAATTCATTGTCAAAATCAAAATAATAATACTTTCCTTCATTTGTTCGTGTAATAAGTAAAGAATCTGAGAATAGGAATATTTTATTACACATCAGGGATATAGATTCTCCGGATTCACTGTACGCCGGAAATTCTTTAAAGTTTTTCCCATCGAACCTACATACTGAAATTCTTGTAGCAAGCCAAATGAAGCCGTATTGATCCTGAGCAATACTTTTCACATATGAAGAAGGAAGTCCATCTTTATTTGTGTAGTGCAAAAAATTCAATACTTCGTCTTCTCCTTTTAATTGAATTTGAGAAAATAACAAAAAAGATAAAACCGAAAACAATAGAACAGTTTTATTTAAATACTGATTATAAAAAAATATTATCGGTCTATAAACTCTCATTGACTATGTATTAATTTTAAAAAATATAAGGAGAAAAATTGAATCAAACAATGATCAGCGCATTTCAAATGATTTGATTAATAATTAAATTTTAATTCTACAATTTACTTATTTATAAAAATAATTCAGAGAAAATTCAATTAAAAAAACCAGATTGTACATTTTTAAATTAATACAATCTGGTTTAAATATATCAATTGATATAAATATTTAAAGGAATAACATTAATAAACTGCTATTTTTTGTGAATATGTTTTACCTTCAGATTCTGCAACAACAACATACATTCCACGATCCATTACTTGTATTGAATAAGAACTCGAATTTATATTTGAGTTTTTATATTTTAAAGCTCCATCTAAACCATATAAACATACATTGCTGATCTTTCTGTTTGCAATATTATTGAGTAATATTTCACCGTTACTGTAAATGGCTTTTATATTATTTGATTTTTTGATTGTTGATGAAGAGCTAGGTTCATTATAGTCAACCATAGAAAAATCATCAAAAATTGCCATACCTTCATTTTCAGTATAAGTAGCATGGTATATACCAACTTGAATATCTTTATTTGCAAATTCAGGTTTTTCAACTGAATAAATTTCATTCCACATTACACCATCAGCGCTATAATAGCCAGTAATTGCGTTTCCATATTTTTCCAATTTTTGATATGGAAAATCAGCAATTGTTAAACCATCAAACAACCAGTTTTCCTGTAATAATCCTTCAGCAGGAACGATGTCTCTGACACCAATTACTGCACTCCAGTCTACCACATCGAATGCTTGTACAAGAATAAAAGTAGAATCACCTTTAACTCTTGCAATCAAACCTGTCATCATATAATCATGTCTTTCTGCACCAAATGATATAAAATCACCACCGGCAATTTTTACCTGAGCTTCGAAATCAGCACCATTTTTTACTGTACGATATAAAGCAGCACCATTATCATTACCAACTGCCCAATTTGAATTTTTAGTAGCAAAAGACAATGCTCCGGCATTATCTTTAGTGTTCAACACTGTAATTTCAGCTGTCACATCAACTGTCCAAACGTTACTGTTTAATAAAACACCTTCCCATATTCCATTTTTAGGTGTAGTAAGGTAATCGTTTACAACACTGAAATCATCAGTATAAGTAGTACCTTCCTGAGCTAAAACTCTGAAAGATAATAACACAACTGCAATAATAATTAAAAATTGTAAAGTAAAATTTTTCATAACAATTAAATTTAAGTTTGACTATTATATTTATTTTCTCATTTCATCTTGAAAAAACAATTTGTTTTATAATAGTAAATAAGGCGAATTTTAATTCCATACATTGTCAGTAATGTCTAAAATAATTGCACAAATGTATATTTCATTTTTTTGTCATGACTGAATTTCAATAACTTATGAAATTACAATAAGATTTAATCTCATCTCCATTGGAATAATTGAATCGCTATCAAAATCAAAGAGAAAATTTGTTATCTGAAAAATGGCAAGAAGGAGAATTACAAAATTCGGAAAAATAAATATTTATCAATTTATATAAATCAGGATCATACTCTTTCAATTCTTCTCTTGTATTTATTTGATTGTGCTTCCCATCTGGCAGGGGAACTTCAGCGTTAACATTAAACCAGTCTTGAATTCCTTCAGCCCAATATTCATAAATATCAGTTTTAGCATATGTTTTCTCATATTTACCTGCAGAAACAGCATTATCAAGATATTTTTGAAGAATATTATTAAATGATGGGTCTTTAGGAGAAATTCCAATTAGATGAATTGCATGAGCGAATTCATGTACTAAAATATCTTCGGCATGATATTTATCTATCTGATAACATAAAAGATTCTCTTCAGCGCATGTCGTCAATGGAAGCTCCATATCTCCGCCTAAACCTCTTGCTCTTAAATCCCAATTTATTGAAGTGTCATTAGCAAGAAAAGCATGTTCAGGAATATCGGTTGTTCCCTCATAACGTGCCATGACTCCTACCCTTGCTTTTTCTTTGTTCATTTGATTAAGCACTTCGTCAGGAAGATCATTTGTCATAAACGATACTATTTCCCATGCTTTGTACAAAGCAGAATCAGGCACTCTCCATGAACTAACTACAGCTATTCCATTAGCATCAATATATTTTTTATAGAAGGAATTAAGTTTAAGGGATGAAGGAGGAGTTGAAATTTCAGGCTTAATGACCATGTTTTTCTCATTCACCAAAACATTTTGGCAATTTGCATATAACCCTAAAAATAAAGAGATACAAAATATGCATAAAGAATTGACATTGTTGTTCATCTTCATTTATTCCTTGATTTTTAAAATATTCCAATCAGGTGTTTCTTCTTTTAATAAGTTTTTCACAAAAAAATCACGTCGTTTAATTTCACCATATCTCTCACCAAGTGTATGATTAACACCGGGGAGAACAACAAGCTCAAAATCTTTATTTGCATTTATCAATGCATTGGCAACCTGCATTGTTGATGCCGGATCTACATTATCGTCAAGCTCGCCAACAATAAGCATTAATTTACCTTGTAGTTTTTTCGCATTCACTACATTAGAACATTCTTCATAATGTTTGTCAACAGGGTATCCCATCCATTGCTCATTCCACCACATTTTGTCCATTCTGTTATCATGACATCCACAAGAAGCGACTCCGGCTTTATAAAAATCAGGGTGAAATAGCAATGCCGATAATGCATTTTGTCCTCCAGCAGAAGAACCGAATATTCCTACTTTTGAAATGTCCATGTATGTTCTTTTTACAGCAGCAGCTTTCATCCATTTAATTCTATCAGGGAAACCAGCATCTTTTATATTTTTATAACATACATCATGAAAAGCCTTGGACCTGTTAGATGTACCCATCCCGTCAATTGTAACTATTATAAATCCAAGTTCTGCCAAACTACTAAAAGAGCCCATATAAACTCTGAAACTTTTTTGAACATAAGAATCTTGGGGCCCGGCATATATATATTCAATTACTGGATATTTTTTAGAAGCATCAAAATTTGTAGGGAAATAAATATTACCCCATATATCAGTTTTCTCATCTCTACCTTTAGCAACAAAAACTTCGGGTTGTTTCCATCCCTTGGCCAATAGTTCAGAAATATCAGCTTTTTCTAGAGTGTCAATAATTGAACATCCTTCAACTTTTTTAAGAACTGATAACGGAGGGCAATTCACAGTTGAATAAGTATCAACATAGTATTCATTGTCATGAGAAAACGAAACATTATGGTTTTTTGGTTCAGGAGTAAGATCAATTAATCCGGTACCATCTAAATTAATTTTGTAATAATGAATAAAATAAGGATCTTCACCAGGGTTCCTGCCACTTCCGGTAAATATTATAGTTCTATCTTTTTCATTAACCTTAATTATCTGACGTACTACCCACTCACCTTGAGTTATTTGGTTTTTTATCTTATCCGATACAGCATCAAACAAGTATAAGTGGTTCCATCCGTCTCTTTCTGAAGCCCAGATAATTTCTTTTTTATCATCGATATCATATCTGTAATGTTTACTACTATAGTCGATAAACGTATTCGATTTCTCTTCAATCAATATTTTAATATTTCCCGTAACAGCATCAACTTCAGCAACCTGATAAAGTTGATGACCTCTTTGATTAAACTCAAAGGTAAATGACTTACTATCATTCCACCATTTAATTCCAAACAGATCGAACTGATTATCAAATGAATCTGTATTAAGTATAATTTTTTCTTTTGAAGCTATATTAAAAAGACTTGGCCTTTTTAAAGGTAATGCATCTCCGGGTTTAAGATACTCCCTTTTATGTAGAATTGGTTGAACCTGATCTTCAGGAGAAGATTCAACAAAATGAATATATTGCTTTTCATGTTTTCTGATCTTATATCCGGCGATATATTTTGAATCAGGTGACCATGAAATTTCAGAAGAATAGGAATCACCTGAAGAACCATCATAGCTAAGCTGAATTTCTTCCCCTGACTTTATTTCTTTTAAAAAAATGTTATTCCCCTTAATGTATGCTTCAAAAGAGCTATCCGGTGATATAGTAGCCCCCCCTTCAAATTCCCATCCACTTTCACCCCAGTATCTTTCGTTTTCATCTTCTTTTTTATCTGAAAGCTTTCTCAAATCATACGACTTTAAATCACATTTCCATACAGATCTTTTAAATTCGAAAGTTATTGCTTTTCTTTTATCAACAAACTCTAAATTTCTTAAATTTAAATCATTAGGACTTATTTTGGAATCAGTCTTTTTATTAATCTTTTCAGATAATTTGTTCAGATCTATAGCATTAATAACTTTAGATTTTTCGACATCAACAAGTTTATATTCATAACCTGTTCCAACCTTAACCCGATACCAAAAGAAATCAGAGCTGTCAATCCAGTTCGATGCAACAATAATATTATTAACAAAATTATTGAATATGAAAACAGAATCTGCCCTTTTATAATCCTCTTCATTTATTAAAGCAAATAACTTCGTACTTATTTATAATACTATTGTCAGAAAAACAATCTTAATCTTCATTTGTCAATAATTTATTATTATTCAATGCTTTTCAAACGAACGACCAATGAGCCATGAGCAGGTATATCTTTCTTGAGCCTTTCATCTGT
>JAGODU010000196.1 GCA_017998095.1 Prolixibacteraceae bacterium
TCAATCGTTTGAATATATTCAGGTTGGTAATAAAAAGCTTAACAATGCTGAAAATTTCTATTCTTTCAATGGACTTATAGAATATTTTGACGAAGTTAAAGTAGAAGAAGATCTTAACCTTGATCCATTGGAAGTAATCATTAAAACCTCTATTGGTGAAATTCAAGGTTCAATTAGTATCCCTGATACAATCAAATCTTTTACAGTTGATGCAGCTGATAATATTTCAACTGGAACTCCGGTAACTGTTTCCTGGAGCGGTAGCAATGCTGACTATTATGAAGTTAGGTACATCTATGAGTATATGGTTGACGAACAAAATTTTAATGAGATATTTGCTGATACCATTGTAGCTTCATTAAGTGTAACATTAGAAGGTTCAAGATTTGCTAAAGATGGGAGGATTTTCAGCTTCAAGGTACGCCCGATAAATGGTCCAATTCCAGTTGAAGGAACAAAACACAACATGAAAGGTGATGGTTTTGGTTACCTAATCTTCGAGAATGATATTAAAAGGTCAGACAAATTAATTACTGTTGGAAAAGGTATTAGTGAGCCATTTGTTGGTGCTATAAGTAGTAAATCGGTCAAAATTGAAGATGATACTGAATATATTTTGAAAATGGCTGAAAAACTTGGAATTAAGTAGTATTACTTTATTGTTCTTGAATATTAAGAATATTTTTAATTGAATCAAAATAATCTGAATCTTGTGCAACGCCTGAAAGATTAATTTGTCATTAAGAGAAAAAAACCTTATGAATGTAAAAGTATTTCTCTTTTTGATTGTATTTTCCATTGCTCCTATTCTATTAATAGGGCAGAACGTTAAGCTTGGATATAACTTTGACTTTATTAATCCGGGCTTTACTGCCGGGTACGAGCATTTGTATAAAATAAAAAACAATGAACGTAAACTGAAATCCGGGAAGATAAGAAGTAGTAAATGGGAAAGTATTATTTCAGGAAACATTGGATTTTATCACCATACCGGTTTCCATGATAACATTTATGTCACTTTTGGTTGGGCAAAACGAAGGGTAAGTGCCAAAGGTTTTTATTTTGATTTTTCACCTGAAATAGGTTTAAGCCGTACTTTCGTGGCAGGTACAACTTACAACATTGAAAATCCTGATAATATAGAAATAAAAAGCAGTTCAGGATATTTCTATCCACTGCTTGGTCTGGGATTTGGTATAGGTCACGATTTTTCTGCAAGGAATAAAAACATTCCGATAATGGCGTCTTTAAACATAAAAGGCATAGCCATGTATCCTTATAACAGCTTCTTTTATTTAAGGCCTATTGTGGAGTTGGGATTGATATACAGAATTAAACAAGTGAAATAATCAGATTATGAAGAGATATTCGATATTCAAGATATCAGTAGCATTATTTACTATGGTACTGTTTTTTACATCGTGTTATAAAGAAGAAATAACAATAGGATCGGCAGCTTCCGATTATTTTTACGTTGAACGCAATGGCGCTTCGATGATGACATTGGTGAGGGGAAATACTGAAAGCAAAAAGTTTCTGCTCATTATACACGGAGGTCCGGGTGATAGTGGAATATCATATTATAATCCGGATATGAATAAATATATTGAAAGCAGATATGCTGTTGCATATTACGATCAGAGAGATGCAGGAGCATCACAGGGAAATGATAACATGAAAGATATTTCGCTTGAAAATATGGTTGAAGATGTCAGAGGATTGATAAAGGTTTTGAAAAAAAGATATGGTCAGGATATCGATATTTATATGATGGGACATAGCTTTGGCGGCTTACTTTCATCAGCCTTTATGACTACCGATAATTATCAGGAAATGGTAAAGGGCTGGATTTATGTTGACGGGGCTCATGATTATACGAAAAATGATTCTTTAACAAGGTTAATGCTTATTTCTGAAGGTGAAAAACAAATAGCCCTTGGAAAGAACATAGAAGAGTGGGGCGAAATAATGCAATACTGCAATGAGCACCCGGGAAATTTCAGTGTTGAAGAATCGATGAAGTACAACTCACTTGCATGGAAAGCCCAATCGTTGATTGAAGAAATACATAAGCCTGAAAGCCTGGGATTTCCTCCTTTAAATTCACCGACAATGATGGTTCCGGTTACTGCAAAATTAAGTGCTTTAGTTGCTAATGGAGATTTTATAAAAGATATTGTTCATGCCGGTTATTGTGATGTATTGTACAAAGTAAAGTTGCCTGTTTTGATAATTTATGGCAAATACGACTTTGTTTGCCCGAAGGGACTGGGCGAAGAGTTGATTTCTTTAATCAGTTCAAAGGATAAGCAAATGGTAATATCAGAAGTAAGCTCCCACGTACCAATGAATGAAGATCCTGAATTCTTTTACTCTCAGGTAATTGGTTTTATTGAAAATCATTAAAATTATAAAAAGAGGTCATCAGTGTTTAAGCCCTCTGATGACTTCTTCTACAAGGTAAATTGATTCATCGGCATCGGTGTATTGATTGTCTCCAAATTGTTCTGAAGTGATAATCACAACCAGGTCTTCTTCAGGAACAACAAAGATGAATTGTCCTCCTGCTCCCCAAGTCCAGAAGTATTTATTTTCAGGATTGACCCAAAACAGATATCCGTACTTGCGACCGTATATTTCAGTCTTAAAGGTTGTAGCTTCTTTAATATATTCAGGAGAAAGGATTTGTTTGTCATTATATTTGCCGTTATCAAGCAGCATTAAACCTATTTTGGCCAGATCGCGAGGAGTCATCCATAAACCGAATCCTCCAAAAGGTGTATTATCCTTATTCCTGCTCCAGAAATAATTATCAATGCCAAGAGGTGAGAAGAGATTGCTATCGGCAAATTCTACCAAATCAGTTTTTGTGCTGTTAGAAACAACCTTGACTAAAAGTTGCGGGTCGGAATTCTTATAATAAGATTCGACACCGGGGCTATTCTTAACAGGAAGTTCAACAATAAAGCGGGTAAGATCATCAGGCACTGAAGCCAGCAACATTTCCTCCTCAATTCTGTCATTGTCATAATCAATACCTGAACGCATTGTCAGGCATTGTTCTATAGTCAGATTATGAATTGAAGGGGAAGAATATTGAAGATATTCAGGGATATATTTGAAGACCGAATCATTAACATTGTTGATATAGCCTTTATCAATAGCAATACCTGTCAGCATTGAAATAAAACTCTTAGTAGTAGACCATAACTGATGAGGGGTTTCCCTGTCGGATAAATCACGGGGATAAGATTCAACTGCAATTTTACCTTTGTGTACAACAACAAAACTCCTGACCATAAGAAACTTTTCTTCAGAATAAATATCTGAAAGAAGGCCATTCAGAATATCCATTTTGAAATTTTCAGAATTAAAGGGTTCAGTTTCCCATCCGTCATTTAGTTTAGCAGGAATGTACTCAACAGATTTTAATTTAAGGTCATCATCTTTCAGGCAGCTTGTAAACAAAAAGATACCTAAGGCGAGTATAATATATTTCATTTTTTCAGTTTTGACATTGGAAATTGAAAAACAAATTGATTTGTGAACAGCTGAGTATTCTTTGAAAGGGCAGTCTGCTGGTAATGAAGCCTGTATCCGAAAGTCAGATTATTAATTGTTTGAAAGTAAACTCCTGTTTCAATTTCAAACAATTTATTTCCGATAGTATAAAAGTTGAAATCAGAGTTCAGCCGCTTTAAAATATCACTAACCTTGAGGTCAGGTTCATTAAGGATAAGATTGCGATCAGCAGGAGGACGACTAAGAAAACCGAATAATGGAATATTAACAGGAATTATCAGTTTCGCTCCATTTTTTAGTGGTATATAATAAACAGCAGAAGCAGAAATATCGGCAGGAGTAATCCAGTAAAGATGTTGAGAATCATAGTTTTCGTTTGAATAAAACAGGTTTGAATATCTAATATTTCCTCCAAACTTAAACCTGCTGTTGATATCTAAAAGAAATCTGTAATGCAAAGACGGGTTTATAAACCAGTTTGGCCAGCCGTACCTGTTCCAAAGAAAAGCATGGGTGAGATTAAAACCAAAATTATGAGTTATTTTGTTGTTTACAATGTTATAGTCAACTTGCAGGGAGTAATTTATCCCATCGTTTCTTAGACCGTTGAAAAGATATTCCTTATACTGAGTGTTCCCTAATGATACTGAAGCCTGAAACCCTTTGTCAGGAATTAAGAGAGATTGGCAAATTGCAGGTTTTAATAAAAAAACAAAAAAAATACAAAGTACTATAATCTTGTTCATAGACTGTAGTTTGGTTATCTGTTCAAATATGCACTTTTTGAAACAAATAATTAATCAATAGGTTAAAAATTGATAAAAAAATTTATCAATCAGTTATAGAGTCTGTATTAAGGGAAATTAAAAAAAAGGAGAAAACAAAGTTTAATTTACAATCCCCCTGTATTTTAGATATTTGATTATTAATTTAACAGCATTGTCGATACCTGTCTTGCTAACATCAACAGAAAGGTCGTAGTTAGTTAAATTGGTCCATTCCTTACCTGTAAAAGATTTACAGTAATGAGCCCTGTCATTGTCGCATCTGGTAATCATCTTGTTGGCTTCATCTTCTGAAACATTGTAAACACTTTGTATCCTTTTGTTTCTGAACTCTTTGTCACCGTAAAGAAAAACAGCTACATGATTTTGAGCATCTTTGAGGATGTGAAATCCACAGCGGCCTATTATTATTGCAGGACTTTTTGATGCTGCGCTAATAATAATCTCCTTTTCCACATCATAAAGCTCAGAGCTTGTAGGAAGCATTGTGCTTTTAGGCAGATAAACATCTGGATGATAAGTATTGACAAGAAATAGAGTTTGCCACACCGATGTGATCTTTTCATCACGGGACTCAATATCTTCTTCGAGAACAGAAAACATTTCTGCAGCTTTGGAAATGATTTCACGGTCAACATACCTGATGTTAAGCTTTTTGGCAAGTTGCTGACCTACATAAGAACCACCACAGCCAAGTTGGCGGCTTATGCTGATTACAAAAGGCTTAATCTTTTCCATAGTCTTTCCTCCTTAATCAATTTGTTACACTGTTATAAAAAAAATAACAATAATTGATAAGGAAATGTTGCTTAATAATATGTTTATTTTAACATTAAAAGTAACAGCATATTATTCAGACAGATTGCTGATATCGCCCCAATATGAAATATTGCTTCTGTTGTTTGAAGTGACAGATAATGAAGAGTTTTCTTTTCCTGTCAGTGTGAAATGCAAAACAACATTATCTCTGGGTATATTAACCTTGATGGTAATATCAATCTTTGACTTTTTGTTGTTTACTTTCAATTTGTAATTAATGATTGGTTCTTCAAAGTGAAAACCGCCTCTTTCATTGAGGTTCACGTTGTATGCCCTTCCGTAGAAAGGAAGTTCACAAAAGACAGAATCATTTCTGACAGTGACATAATAACCATCACCTCCAACATGAATAGCAGAGGCAGACATTGGTAAAACCTGTTCTGTCGAAAATAGAAAACTTTTGCTTTCTGCCATATTTAGCAAATCGGCAAACTCAATACTGTCTTTAATATGTCTTTCCCTTTTAATACATTCATTCTTTGAAAAAAGGGGTGCTGATAACAGCAGCAATATGCTAAGTATGAATATTTTTTTCATGGTATTATCATTTAGTTAGTGATCAGGGAAATACAACAAAATATGTACCAAAGCACTTTAATAAAATGAAATAATTATTTGAGGAAATCGCATCTGTATTATAACAAAAATGTTATATTTGAAATGCCAGACATTAGTTGTAAATAATGAAATATTCAGAATTGTACAAAATCCTTGAAAGAGATGGATGGTACATTGACCGGACTAAAAGGCATTACATTTATATCCACCCAACTAAAAAAGGAATTATTCCTGTAGGAAGACATTCTTCTGAAGAAGTTAAGAGTGGAACTTTGAATAGTATATTAAAATTAGCCGGGTTAAAATAAGTAAAGCAAAATTTGAGTGGAATGAAAAAAATATTAGTCATAATAGAAAAAGGATTAGACGGGAAATACAGTGCTTATACTCCAAACCTGAAAACTACAGTTTTAAACGGACAGGGAAACTCTGTTGACGAAGCAGTTTGTGATATGAAAGTTTCTTTAAAAGAAGTTGTTGAAACATATCAGGATTCTGATGATAAAGTTCCTGATGAAATTTCAGAACCTGTTGAATTTATTTATAAATACGATGTTCAAAGTTTATTTAACTACTTCGATGAAATTAACATAACAGCCTTTTCTCAGAAAGTGGGAATTAATGCTTCATTATTAAGACAATACAAGAATGGTCTTTCCTTTGCTTCTGATAGGCAGATTGAAAAAATAAAAAGAGGGCTTCATGAACTTGGCAGTCGCCTGATATCAATCAGATAATTTTTAAAGATAATTACAGTGATTAAAAAAGCGGAAATGTTGCTATCTCCGCTTTAAAAAATTGATTGTTAATTACTGCTATTTTTTGTTGAATTTTAATTCTTTTCCTGTATAAATAACTTCTGTAGCTTCAATATCGGGTTCTACACCTACACCATAGCCAGGAGATACAAATACAACACGGAAACGCCTTTCTGTCAGCATACCGGGGAAGCTGCCTTTTCTTTCTTTGATAGTAAGGGTTTTGTCAGCTTCATTCCATGAAATAGGTATTAAAGCAAATTTTCCTTTTTCATAGTTGTAGTTGTCATTTTCATCTTCATAAATAACAAATTCAGCATTACTGCCTGTGTATACCCGTAAATCAATAGGATCGGCTTGCTTTTCATTAGCATATTGAAGGTATGGTCCCATTGGAATTATAGAACCGGCTTTAATAAACAATGGAAGAGTTTCAATAGGTGCAGCTGCATCAATTGTTTGTCCTCCTTTTAAAAGTTCACCTGTCCAGAAGTTGTACCAGTCGGTTCCGGCAGGCAGATAAACCTTTCTTGTTTTACTTATTTTTTCAGCGTCGGGCAGGGAATACA
>JAGODU010000197.1 GCA_017998095.1 Prolixibacteraceae bacterium
TCCAGATGAGTTCCAGCATCTTTTCTCTTCCAATTTCCTGTCTTGTTTTTCCTTCTCGGGCAAGTTCTTTTTCTACCATATTTTGAGTGGCAATTCCAGCGTGGTCAACTCCAGGTAACCAGAGAGTAGGTTCTCCCAACATTCTATGAAAACGCACAACAATATCTTGCAATGTATTATTTAGAACATGACCCATATGGAGGATGCCAGTGACATTTGGGGGTGGTATTAGAACGGTGAAAGGAGGTTTTGATGGGTCTCCTGCGGGCTTAAAATAATCATTTTTTTCCCAGAATTCATACCATTTCTTTTCTATTTGTTGGGGTTCATAAGTCTTGCTGATTTCCATTCATATCCTCTATTATTTAACAAATCCTTTTTATTTTATAACCGAAAATTGATAAATCCGCCCTATGTCAAGCAAATAAACTATGTTCCGTCCTTCTTTAGCTTTTATCTCTTCCTTATAAGGAGATTATGGTGAGCTTATGTCCGATTTCGGACATAAACTGGACATGAGTTGGACATAAGCTGGACATGAGCTCTAAGAAAAGAATTAAAAAAAGGCTCTCACAGATTACACAGATAAGAGGTTTTGTATTAGAATGAAAGCACGCAGATTACGCAGCTATGTGCTTTTTCTAACTTTCATTCAAATAAGAATTAAAAAATCTCTCACAGATAACACAGATAGCACAGATAAGAGGTCTGGTATAAGAATGAAAGCGCGCAGATTACGCAGATAACGTAGATATGTATAAGAATAAAAGCACGCAGATTACGCAGATAACGCAGATATGGTTTTTATACAGATAAGAATTAAAAATGCTCTCACAGATAACACAGATAAAAGGTTCTGTATAAGAATAAAAGGCATGCTGATTACTCAGATATGGATTTTTTTAACTTTCATTCAAATAAGAATTAAAAACCTCCCGCAAATAACAAAGATAAGAGTTTTGCACCAAATAATCAATGATGCAGGTCCCATCCAGCCAGCTGTATTCGCTGTGGGTATGTAGATTGACGAAAGTCATATGTCTTCAGTTATTTAGTATTTAACAAACTATTTATCAAAGGCTAAATTGATACTTAATAAATAAGCATCTGATTTTTACTTATTGCCTAAAGAATCAGGGGTATAGATACACAATCGAATGGAACCATCATCATCAGAAACTGATTTTATGTCGGAATATTCAATAGATTTTGCAAAATAGCACAATAATACATCATCATCAACCAGTGCAATATTTGATTCATGCTTTTGGAAATATATCAATGGTGCAAGCAGTATCTTGGTTATTTTATCAACCTTTACATCACGATATTTTTCGTTCTGATTTAGTTCAGCAACGAGGTAGGGAAGGGACTTCTTGAGTCTTTCATAATATTTGTTTATCTGATTTTTGACTACATCGCTAGGCTTTTCCCTTGAGCTATTATTCTTTGTTTCAATTAAATATAGCACATGGGACTCATCCAGACCAACTAAATCTATGAATTGCTGGTCATTTATATTTGTGCCAAGAGGCACTTCATAACCAATTAGTTTTATTTGCAACTGTTTATTAGAATGGTTTAATAGCAATGGTTTTTTGTTCCAATATAAGCTCCTTGACATAGACCGCTCATCAAGTATATTTATTGGGTTTTTGCCATGGTTACAATCAAATAGTTTGAAATCTTTGGTGCGGATGTTATCGAATTCTTTTAACATTTGTAGCTCCTTTTTTGGGGGAAGTAGTTATTAATCTTTATTGAGTACTTTTTCATTAACTCTTTTACATGATCTTTTACTTGAGAATTGGGACTCAAACACCATTTCTCCCACAGCTCGTTTATGCCCATATAGTGGAACATTACATCAGTGGCTTTTAAAACGAACTCTGAAAACTCCTTAAGTTCATTTAAGAGGGTGTCATAAGGATGGATATCCATCCAGTCCTCATTATCCGGATGCCAGTATAGATAGAGTAGATGCTTCTCTTTCTGCCCGGAGTTTAACAGCCCGAAGTAGTGACGGATGATTTGAACGGCATCAAAGAAATGATATTTTGAAATGCCATTTTTGTTTGTGACAACATCAATCGCTTCTACCCAAGGAGAGTCCATTTTCTGTTCAGTAGCAAACCTTTTATATGAAGGGTTCAGGCTTGCTCTCTCATCTCTCTCAGATAGGAACTCGCAGAACTTGCACTCAATAGCAAGAATTGTATCATCATTTTCTAACCAAACGTCTATATTGGGATGCTTCTTAGCTCCGGGAATAGCAGTTTTGGCAATGTGCTCAAATTCCAGTTTTTTGAATCCCGTCAATTGCTGTGAATCAAGATCAATGTATAACTCACTCAACCGGTTTTTCCATGGGGCAAAAGTACTTACAGCCATTGATGCTGAGGATACAATTGAATTAAACTTTGGTGCTGATCCTGAAGCATTACTCAGTTCACCTCCATCACCCCGAATCAATTCACAGCAAAACATCTCAGGAGTAACACCGTTGATCACACTTTTAGTAAAATTAGCGCAATAGACATATTTCAAATCCACATTATCCGGAACGGTTTGAATCATTTCGCCATTGATCTGTTTCATGATCAAGGCAGCCTCCACCATTTTCTGAGTTATTGTTCTTTCATGTTTCATGGTACCTCCAAGAATCCTATACTTTTACTTTATTTATCTGTCCACGGCTCTTCCGATCACACTCAACTTATCAATCTTAAAATCATTCATAATCTTTGTACCTGATAATTTTTACGTTAGAATAGCACGCATTTATTGTCAATCATAATCTTCAGCCAACTTTCATCGGTAGCTAAAACTTATAAGATAGAATATATTGTTTAACAATCACATACAAGAGTTAAAGAGATGCATAAAGATTAAGTTATTCTCGGTCTGATCTTAATTCACATAATAGATTATTCATCATATTTGCTAGTCATGATCAAATCTTCTGGTGAAAACCGCTTTCATTTGAAAAAAAAACTTGACAGGAATTCCCAGCAAAATTATTATGTATTTGTAATAGTTTCTACATGGATCGTGATAATGCTGATGCTTTTGATGTACTCAGAATCTAGGTTAGTTTGAAATAGCACAGAAGTTTGAGATATTTCTCAACTACAAAAGTAATATAAACAAGGAGAAAGAAATGGTTACAGTCAACAGTGAAGATTACAAAACGATGTATGGTAACTTAGAAGAACCATGCGAGGGTACGCATCTCTATAACAAGTGTTCATGTGCATGCAATTGCTCATGTCACTGCAATTGTGCATGCAGATGTCGCGGTCGGGAATCAGAGGACGAGTTGTATTGGTAGAAATATCCAAGTTTGTTCATTCATTCGATTTGGGCGAGCACGTAGCGCTTTGGCACGCGCTCAGGATGAAGCCTGTTTTCCTCACAAAAAAAACCTATAAAGATTTATTGGATGGTAGTTGCGCAGATGATGTAAGGCAAGAACTGAAACACAACAAAATCATCTTGTCATATGAGGGGGAAGATGAGGATGTTTTAAAGTGGGTTCGAAGCAAGGTTCCTAGCCCATCAATTAGTATATGCTATTTCATTCTAAGCGAACGTTGCAATCTCGCTTGTAAGTATTGTTTTTTAGGCAATAACTCAGAAAAACGAAAGCTGTTCTCTTCAACGGATATGTCAAGAGAGGTGGCAGATAAAGCCATCGATTTTTTTGTAAGACAACTACTTTTATCTGGCATCGACTTTAAAAAGAATGCATCGCAAATTATATTCTTTGGTGGAGAACCGTTAATCAACTTTGATATTCTGGAATATGTAGCCCACAGAATAAATGCTCTGAGAACTGAGATACCAGTCCTTGCTAGTTGTGAAATGTCAGTAATCACAAACGGTACTCTACTGACGAAGGAGCGAATCATCAAATTGAATAATTTGGGGGTTACGGTAAATATTTCTATAGACGGGTCAACAAGTGAAGCAAATCAAATGAGGGTAGACGTAGCAGGTAATGAAGTTTTCGAAAGATTGATTGCCATTCTTGATTTATTTAAGGATATGCACATCAAGCCATCGCTTTCAGTATCGTTGACTGATAGTACCATAAAAGATCTGCCAGGCTTGTTGGATTTAATCAACAAGTATGATATAAAAGGTCTTGGCTACAATATTCTACTTTGTAGTGATAATTTTACATTACCTGATCAATACTACAAGGAAGCGTCAGATTTTATCATTGATTCTTTTAAAGTATTCAGACCTTTAGGGATATATGAAGACAGAATCATGAGAAAGTTAAACGCTTTTGCACACTCGCAAATTCATTTTTCGGACTGTGGAGCAACTGCTGGAGGTCAATTGGTTTTCTCGCCCGATGGCAGAGTTGGTATTTGTCACGAGATGCTGGCAGAAAAAGAAAATTTTGTCACTACGGTATTTGATGAAAGTTTCAACGCTAAAGAGCATCCTTTATGGCAAAAATGGGCAAATCTCACCCCGATAAACTGTGATGATTGTATTAGTTGTGAAGCATTAGGTATTTGTGGAGGAGGTTGTCCCGTAAATGCCAGACTACGTAATCCAGACAAAGGTTTGCATGTTTTAGATGAGCGATCTTGTATTCACGCAAAAAGTACTTTAAAATTTCTTATTGAAGACTTGTACCAAGTCGCCATAAATAGAATTCACAGTTAACTCAATTCTATTATAGAATATACATATGCATAGATTCAGCAAATCTCTTATCATATCTGATAAAAGAGGTTCATTTTTGTGTGGTAATGTTCTATCTAGAACACCGGTTGAGAAACAGGAGTATCTATCCTATCCATACCAAAGACCTATTTAGAGCAAATTAAGTGCATTGTGTAAGCCATTGTTGCGGAAATCGAAAGGGCATCCCAAAGACATCATTGACCGCGTTTCCTGGAAATTGAGAATAACTACATGCAAGAATACGACTCGTGGATCACTTTACCAAACAGGTCACTTAACGAACATAAAGTCAATCTATACATTGGCAGTCTCATTCGACGTATTACTGGACTCAAAGTTTTTTCCTATCCCGTAAAGCCAAAAAGCAGATTGATCCAGGGCTATAGTACCTTCAGTCACTAAGATTAGGATATCTTAACGACCTTTACTCTGATAGAGTCTGTAATATCTGGATCGTAAGCTCTTGTTCATTCTGTCTTCAGTATTCCCTTTTATATTTTCGCTCCGATCGCCCAGACTCTGTCAATTGAGATTACCTTGTAATAACCATCCACTTTCTTGATTGCTTCGATTGAAGCGAGAGCTTCCTTTAGTTGCTAATATTGCTGCCGGAAGTCACTTAGAGGTCTATGAAGATCAGGAACCCTTGGAAAATATCTATGTCCCTGTAGGTAGGTTAAATTTGCCTCCCTTATTTTGTCTTCAAGGTGGAAGGGGATTCAATGTCTCCCGATATTCAACCTGGTGATTACTGCTCATTCTATACGAATAATGCTAGTGTCTTGAAAGATAACTTAGTAGTATATAAATCACCCACAATCACAGCCAGCTTTTCAGACGGCATTAATCGAATTATCCAAACCCAAAAACATGAGAATAATGCTCTCCAGGTTTCAGCACAATTTTATGACGAAATTGGGCGTTCCATTGTGCAAACAAAAGCAGTAAAAACAGCCAATGAGCTGGTCTCATATAAAGACAATTGCGCAACGTATAGCCCTACTAAAGGATTGACAGGGAACATCATTGCCGAGTTCCCATTGGATAACAATTACCCGTACTTCCAGACTAAGTACGAGCCAGCACCGACCCTCCGAAAAAAGGAAATCGGGTTGCCTGGGCAACAATAGGCAATACAAGGGAATACTTTTCATACCGCAAGTATTCAATATGGTATTAATCCAAGTGATTCCCTGACCAGCATAGGATTAACAGGATTCCAATATTATACCTTCCCCCACTTTACCGGAACGCTGGAAAAAGATCCTGAAGGAATATTCACTTTCAGAACTTACGATGTTCTCGAAAGAGAAGTAATGGTTGTCACGGAAAAGAAAATTACTACAGAAAACATCTACAAGGAAAAGGGACTGATAACCCATAAAAGACTGCCAAACTACTATAGCCCACTGATTAACTCATTTCCCTCAAACTGGGTAGTATCCTTCACCTATGATCATTACGGAAATCTCCTATCTAAGACATCACCCGACTCCAGAACGGTAGAATACAGATATATATATTGAACTGGAGGTTCAGATGAAGCGAATCAAGGTGGCAGACAGATTATCGGCCGCAGAGCTCAAGCTCAGGATGCTTAACAATAAGGATATTCAGGAACACAAGCGTTGGCAGGTTTGGATGATTCTGGATAAATGAAAGCGAAATGGTATAAAGAGCTCTCACAGATTACACAGATAACACAGATAAAAGTTTTGTATTAGAATGAAAGCACGCAGATTACGCAGATAACGCAGATATGGTTTAAGAATTAAAAAAAGCTCTCACAGATTACACAGATTACACAGATAAGAGGTTTTGTATTAGGATTAAAGCACGCAGATTACGCAGATAGCGCTGATATGTATAAGAATAAAAGCACACAGATAGCGCAGATTTTTCGGTTTAATTACGGTCAATAGAGAAGCTATTCCTATGAATAGTTAATATTCTTAGGAGCGAAAAAACTTTAAGTAATGGGAATAATTATAAACGAAAGTCTGCTGTGACCGTTACAGATATACTTTTAGTACGAGTATTAGTCCTGTAAAAACCGTAGTCAGAAACTTCTGTAGAATAAGGTTCCGTAATCTGGAAAACTCCTGTTCTTGCATAAATAAGTTTTCCCAGATGAGTTTTGGAGGCGGAGCTGATTTCTTTAGCACGGGCATAAGCATCTTCTGTAGCAGCACCAATCATTTCTTTTTTCAAGTCAGGTAGTTTTGAATAGAGATATTCCAGATTAGATTGGATTAATATGATAGAACGTTGGGCAAAGAATTGGGGGTCAAGAG
>JAGODU010000198.1:0-3037 GCA_017998095.1 Prolixibacteraceae bacterium
CGCGCAATGTCATTATCTTTTAACATTCGCCGGGCCATAGGAAAAAGAACTTTTGATAAAGTAAGTACCTTGTCTTTAAATTCCCGTTCAGTCATCCTTATACCTTAAAACGATTACACTTTGATTTTGTATCAAAAGATACAGAATTAAAAATCAGCCTATAAATTTACATTTTAAAATTCCAATTACTGATTTGTTTTAGCTTTGAGTATTGTTAATTTTAGTCGCTATAATTCTTGAATATATGGACGTAAAAATTGAACAAGGCTGGAAGGAAATGCTGAAGGATGAATTTGAAAAACCTTACTTCATCAAACTAACAGAATTTGTCAGGTCGGAATATAAAACTGAGCAGGTTTTTCCTCCGGGAAAAGAAATATTCAATGCTTTCAACCTTTGTCCTTTCGATAAAGTAAAAGTTGTGATTATCGGACAGGACCCGTATCACAGTCACGGACAGGCACACGGGCTTTGCTTTTCAGTAAGGGATGGAGTTGACTTTCCTCCTTCGCTTAGAAATATTTTCAAGGAAATAGAATCTGACCTTCAAATATCTATACCCAAATCCGGTGATTTATCAAGATGGGCTACTCAAGGAGTTTTACTTTTAAATGCTACGCTGACAGTAAGGGCTCATCAGGCAGGATCGCATCAGAATAAGGGCTGGGAAACATTTACTGATGAAGCCATAAAGGTTGTTTCAGAAAAAAAGGATAATATTGTTTTCTTGCTTTGGGGTGCTTATGCCCAGAAAAAAGGAGAAATAATTAATAAGAATAAACATCTGGTTCTTGAATCGGTACATCCCTCTCCCCTTTCTGCTATGAGAGGTTTCTTTGGTAATCATCATTTCAGTGAAGCCAACAAATTCCTTGAATCAAAAGGACTAAGTCCTGTAAATTGGTAGTTTAAATAATTATATTTGCCTTTTTAAAACTAACGAAGCCTGATGAGAAATTTCATTTTAATTATTTTACTGGCAACATTATCCCTCAACGTATTTTCTCAGTCAAAAAAAGAATTGAAATTCAACGAGACCTATCGTCCTCAGTTTCATTTTACACCTGAAAACAACAGAATGGGAAGTCCCATATCTGTAGTTCTCATCGACACGGTTTTTCATTTGTTTTATCAGCACAATCCCCATAATTTTCAACAGGGCTTTGTCAACTGGGGTCATGCACACAGCTGTGACCTTATGAGCTGGACACACGACAGTATTCTAATTTCTCAGCCTGAAAGTATAAGCGACTCTATGATTTCTACACCATGGTGGGGAAGCGTTATTTCAAATAATAATGAAATAACTGCCTGGTATAACAGCTGGAGCGAGGGAGTGTACAGGCTGAAAGGGAACAGAGATTTCAAATGGAGTGAGAAAGAGCAGTTAACCGGACTTGAAGGCATAACAATGTGTGAGCCTTTTGTCTTTAGTGATAAGAAAAGTGGTAAAAATTACATGCTCAATTTCAACCGGGCAGATTCTACCATGAATATTTTCGAATCAGAAGAAGGATTAAGCTGGACAAAGAAATCAGAATTCAATTATAAGTTCGGCCTGCCTTGTTTTATTGAATTGCCTGTTGAAGGAATGCAGGACACAACAAAATGGATACTTCTGACTGAAAAAGGGACATACGCCATCTGCAATTTCAAAGATGGTAAAATAGAATTTGTTTCACCTGTCCTTAAATTTGATGAAGGTAAAAAGACCGGAGGATCAATTTGCTTTTACGATGAGCTGAAGAAAAGGCATGTCCTGATTTCAGAATTAAAAAGCGAACAACATCCTGATTTACCGGCTAATGGACAGTTTTCTTTTCCAAAGGAAATAAAACTTGTGAAGACTAAATTAGGATTTGAAATTATAAAGAAGCCTATTTGCGAGATAAAAAATCTGTACCTGAAGAATTATCAGTGGAAAAATGAGAAGATATATCCGGGTATAAACAACAATATACTTTCCAGAGTAAAAGAAACCTCTTTTCATCTTAAAGGTGTAATAGATTTGAAAAACTGTGATCAGTTTGGTTTCTTCGTACGCTCTGATAAAGACCGTAATGGAACAGAAATTAATTACAGCGTAAGCCGGGAACAGCTTACAGCCCTAAACTGCAAGGTAAACTTCAAGCCTTTAAATAATAAGATTGATATTGAAATATTTGTAGATCGTTCTTCAATTGAAATATTTGTTGACGGAGGCAGGTATTCTATAAGCAGTTCTTTTATTCCAGGTCAGGATAAACTAAGGTGTGAATTATACACCATTGGAGGTGAGATAGTGGTTGATTATCTTGAGGTTAACTCGTTAAAATCAATATGGAGATAGCTGCAGAAAGTAAATAACTGACTTATTAATAAACAAACTCCTTTTTAAAATATCCTGTTTACTCCTTTTCGGGGGCAACAACTTTCATCCCTACCTGTAAATACAGATCCAGGTGATCGAGACATGAATAATGCTTAGAAAGCTTACCGTCTTTTACTTTCAGAATATGAATAGAAGGAACGTCAAAAGGCTTGCCGGTTCTGTTGAATATTCCCTTCAGCCTGCATCTTAAGACAATAACGCTATCCATTTCAATTATTTCCTCGGCACTGAAGTCGAATTCAGAAACAGCTTTCCGGGTTACCAAAACAGCTGACTTCATTCCTTCTATTCCTGATACTTCAGCACCGGCCTCGGAATTAGGAGTTGAATGCCTTACAAAGTCAGGAGTAAGCAAAGTGTCAAGGCTGTTGACTTCGCCGGTATTCCAAACAGAAATAAAAGCATTAGCCAATGCAGTGTTATCAACTTTGGGTGAAGAATTACTCGTGCAGGATGATAATAAAATTAAGCATAAAAGGCAGGCGTATAATAAAATCCGGAAAATATTCATAGTGTTCATTTTAATGAAGATCAATACTTGTTCAAATATATGGTAAAAATAAAATAATTTTGAAGTAACATAATAATATTCAACATATTAAAAACATCCATCATAAACCCGGTTTTTTAATATACTTCTTTCGTAGCAAACAGTGACCATAGTAC
>JAGODU010000198.1:3137-6995 GCA_017998095.1 Prolixibacteraceae bacterium
TGTTCAAATATATGGTAAAAATAAAATAATTTTGAAGTAACATAATAATATTCAACATATTAAAAACATCCATCATAAACCCGGTTTTTTAATATACTTCTTTCGTAGCAAACAGTGACCATAGTACTATCAAAGAGCCTGTTTCTCCCATTATAATGTGAGAAACAGGCTCTTTGATAGTACTATGGGGGTGCTTTGCCATTGCGCAGGTTTGTTGAAAGTGTAATCTCATTAAGAATAAATAAACTAGTTTTAGAATTAGCGAAGAAATGGAAAATTCAACTAAATTTTTTAACTTTAACAAAAACGTAAACAGTTGTGCCAGAAAAGATGAAGTCATTTTTATCAAATGTATTAAGATTACTGACTCCTCCTGACAAGTGGAAAATTCCGGTAATAATAATGCTGGGATTTATCTTTGGTTTGGTATTTCTTGTTTTCTACATAGCAAAAGCTCCGTCGTATTTGTCTGATAAGTCTGAAACCTGCATGAACTGCCATATAATGGCGCCTCAGTATGCAACATGGGTACATAGCAGTCACAGGGAAAAAACCAACTGCAACGAATGTCATGTGCCCCACAACAATATTTTCAATAAGTATTATTTCAAAGCAAAGGATGGATTGCGCCATTCATCGATGTTTGCACTGCGTCTTGAACCACAGGTTATCTTTATACATGAAGCCGGGCAGAAGGTTGTAAAGAACAACTGTATCAGGTGCCACAAGGATTTGCTGACGGACAACAAGATGAATCAGAGAAACGAAGTTTTTCTTCAATACAGAAAAGATAAGGACTGTTGGGATTGCCACAGAGAAACACCACATGGCAGGGTAAACAGTTTATCGAGTGTGCCTTATGCCAGGGTGCCGGTAGTCGGTAGTCCTGTTCCTGAATGGATGAGGAGCCTGTTGAATAAAAAATAATAAGAACATTAAAGTAAAAATATATGAAGTCGATAACTGAATTGATAAAAGAGAAGCCAATAGTTGGCTGGTTGTTATTCTTTGCTACCATGGCTTTAGTATTTATAATCGGACTGCTGGCTTCATCGATATTTGAGCGCAGGGCAGAATCGATGTTTGTTTATACCCCACAGGTTAATCACTCGCAGTTTGAACCAAGGAATGAAGTCTGGGGACAGAATTTTCCGAGGGAATACCAATCATGGTTAAAAACTCAGGATACAACATTCCGAAGCAAGTATAACGGTTCAGCAACAATAGACATGCTTGAAGTGGATCCCCGGCTGGTTATATTATGGGCAGGTTACAGTTTTTCAAAAGATTACAAACAATCGAGGGGTCATTTCCATGCAATAAAAGATATACAAAACACCTTAAGGACAGGAGCCCCGATGAACGGAGTGGCAAGTCCTCAGCCCAATACCTGCTGGACATGTAAAAGTCCGGATGTGCCAAGGTTGATGAATGAAATGGGAATAGCAGAATTTTACAAAGGGAGTTGGGATCAGAAAGGAAGTCAGGTTATAAATCCTATTGGATGTGGTGACTGTCATGATGCAAAGACGATGAATCTTCATATCTCGAGGCCGGCTTTGATAGAAGCATTTGAAAGAACGGGAAAAGACATAAGCAAATCATCTCATCAGGAAATGCGTACACTTGTTTGTGCACAATGTCATGTTGAGTATTACTTCAATAAGAAAAAGATAGAAGGAGTTCAATATCTGACCTTTCCTTGGGATAAGGGGCAAAATGCAGAAGCAATTGAAAAATATTACGATGAAACAGAGTTTTCAGACTGGACACATGCAATGAGTAAGGCACCGATGTTAAAAGCCCAGCATCCTTGTTATGAGATATATCTGACGGGGACACATGCCAGCAGGGGTGTTTCATGTGCAGACTGTCACATGCCGTATATGAGTGAGGGGGGACAGAAGTTTACTGATCATCATATTCAAAGTCCGCTGAATAATGTTGCAAATTCTTGCCAGGTGTGTCATCGTGAAGAGACGGATAAGCTTATCAAAGATGTTTACGAGCGTCAGGACAAGATAATAGAAAATCGTGACAAGCTGGAAGAGTTGCTTGTCAGGGCACACAATGAAGCAAAGCTGGCATGGGATAAGGGGGCAACTGAAGTTGAAATGAAAGGTATACTTACAGATATCAGGCATGCCCAGTGGCGATGGGACTATTCCGCTGCAAGTCACGGAGCTTCATTCCATTCGCCGGTAGAGACGGGCAGAATATTATCAACAGGAATAGTCATTGCACAGGAAGCAAGGATAAAGCTTTCGAGGTTACTAGCTAAGTTAGGTTTTAATGAAGAATTGCCTTATCCGGATATAAGTACAAAAGAAAAAGCACAGCAGTTTATAGGTCTTGACATGAAGAAACTGAATGAAGAAAAAGCAGTTTTCATAAAGGAAGTAATCCCTCAATGGTTGAAAGAAGCATTGGAAAGGGAGAAAAAATACATCATCGAAGAGCCATAATAAAAAGGTTTAAACAGGAATGTAAAAATTGTTTTAAAAAAGATTGGCAAATGCTGATTATTATGCAATTATTTTTATTTCTGCTGTTGTAATTCCAAAAAAATAAAATACTTTTGCAGTCCCGATTATCAAGCGTTCTTGTGATGTGGTAATCTGTTGATCCTTACTAGCAATAAAGCATTAAAGGGGAAACCGGAAATCTTTATGATCAACAATAATTACAGGCGACACATCTGAAGCAAGAAGAAAATATTAATTGGTATTAATTTTAAAAAATTGTAGACCAGGTGGATACATTAAGTTATAAAACCGTTTCAGCCAACAAGGCTACTGTAGACAAGCAGTGGGTTGTTGTAGATGCCGAGGGCCAGGTATTAGGTCGTTTGGCTAGTTTGGTTGCAATGATCATCAGAGGCAAGCACAAACCAAGTTTTACTCCTCATGTTGATTGTGGTGACAACGTAATTGTAATCAATGCAGAGAAAGTTGTATTGACAGGAAAGAAAATGACTGACAAGCAGTATGTACGTCACTCAGGACATCCGGGAGGACAGACTATCCAAAGTCCGGCTGACCTTATGAAGAAATTCCCTGAAAGGATAATTGAGAAAGCAGTAAGAGGTATGTTACCAAAGAATCGTCTTGGTGATGCACTTTTCACTAACCTCAAGGTTGTTGTCGGGCCAAACCACAAATACGAAGCACAGAAACCTACAGTTATTGATTTAAACAGCATTAAATAATGGAAGTAATAAACGCATTAGGCAGAAGGAAAGCTGCAGTAGCCCGTATATATGTAAAAGAAGGCAAAGGCAATATCACAATCAACGATCGTGATTTAAAGAATTACTTTCCTCAGGAAACACTTCAGTATGTTGTATTACAACCACTAAATCTCCTTAATGTTGCTTCACAATACGACATCAAGGTAAACCTTAATGGTGGTGGTTTCAACGGACAAGCTGAGGCACTCCGTTTAGCAATATCAAGAGCATTGGTGAAAATCGATGCTGAATCAAAATCAGAATTAAAGAAAGCTGGATTTATGACACGTGACCCACGTGAGGTTGAACGTAAAAAACCGGGACAACCAAAGGCACGTAAACGCTTCCAGTTCTCAAAACGTTAATATTTATTTGTATAACCAAATTTTGTTTAGTATCTAAATTTACCCGACTTCCTTTATTAAGGAACTACCCGTAGATTGATATTACAGAATGTAAACAATTATTCGTATGCCAAAAGCTCAATTCGAAGATTTATTGAAAGCAGGTTGTCATTTCGGACACCTCAAAAGAAAATGGAATCCACGTATGGCTCCGTACATTTTCATGGAAAAGAACGGAATCCACTTACTTGATCTCCAGAAGACAGCAGTTAAAATGGATGAATC
>JAGODU010000199.1 GCA_017998095.1 Prolixibacteraceae bacterium
CATATGATCCACGCCGTTGCCGCAGCAGCACCGGCAGCAGTTGCAGATGCTGGTTTCATCCTTGGTGGTGTCGAAATTGGGATGATAGGCCTTGTGCACCAAGCCCGCTTCCTCGGCTTCTTTTAAGACTTTCAGGGCTTCTTCTTTTGTAATTAATCTTGAAAATCCCTGCTCGGACGTAAATCGTGCCGACTTGCCGAACGTAAAGCAGGTTTCCCTGGCGTCGGTTTGTTTGCAAGGCGTTCCCTTGATATCCTCGTAATGACGGCAGAAGCAATGCCCGAGGGCGATTTCGTCAAACTTCTGAATGAGTTCTTCAACCCGCTGAGACGGCACAACCCGATCGCGGGCCTCTTCCAGCTTTTCATTGATGACGATTTTAACCGGTTCGCTCTTGGGTTTATTTTCAAAGACAGGCACCGTTCTGTCGATGGCCGGTCCGGCCATCAGCATCGGGACGATCACATCGTAATTATCCTGAACCATATTGTTCAGATCCGCAAACATCTGATTGAACAATCCGGCAATTTCCTTGTTCCTGTCGTCAATGACCAGTTTACCCATGAAATTGTATTCAAACGTTCCGACGTTAAACAGCGGCAGCAACCGGAAAACCATGATGCCTTTGCTGTTGGGCTGATTGAAGATAACGCCCCTTTTCGCCAGGTCTTTCACTTTTTTATTGATCTCATCTTCGGACAGACCGCTGGACTGCTTTAACTGTTCCATGGTCTGGGATTTCTTTTCCGCAAAAGCGGCAATAAAATCCAGTTCGTCTTCGTTGATAAAAAACTTTAAAAGTTTGATCAGCGTATCGTTGACGGGAAGCGGCGTGCCTCCCGCTGTGCTGATGATTTCTCCGGCTCGTTTGTATTTTTCATCAATCGTCATATTTTCTGCCCTCTCTTGTTTTTTGTGAATGTTTGTCCCGTTTATGAAAGGAAATCTATTTCAAATTTTTAAATGCTGCAACTTCTTTCTTCAACCAGCCGACCCATTGATCGATCCCCGCTCCCGTCTTGCAGGAAACCTCGATGATTTCGATTTTGGGATTCAACGCCAGCACCCGTTTGCGCATGGCTTCCAGATCAAAATCGCTCAGCGACAAATAATCCATTTTATTGACCAGCAGGACGTCACAGATGGAAAACATCAGCGGGTATTTAAGCGGTTTGTCGTCCCCTTCGGGCACACTCAGAATCATCACATTTTTATGGGCGCCGGTATCGAATTCCGCCGGGCAGACCAGATTGCCCACGTTTTCGATAATCACCAGATCCAGATCGCCCACGCTTAAAGCGTCAATGCCCTTGGTCACCATCGTGGCGTCCAGATGACAGAAACCTCCCGTTTTAAGCTGCACGGCGCGGATTCCTTTAGCGGCGACTTTTTCCGCGTCCACCATCGAATCGATATCCGCCTCAATCACGCCCAGTTTCAGGCTGTCTTTCAAACCGGCAATGGTTTGCAGAATCAGGCTGGTTTTGCCCGACCCCGGCGAGGACATCAGATTGACCAGCAGGGTGTTTGTCTTTTGCAGATTTTCCCGGACTCCCGCGGCCACCTTGATATTATCCGCAAGGATTTCCTCCTTGACTTCAATCAATCTTATTTCTGCCACTACTGGACCTCCATATCCTTAATATAATATTCCCGTCCCGAAAGAAGCGAAGCGCCCTCTTCGCCGCAGTGGGGGCAAACCAGATTTTCCAACCCCGCCATCTCGACCTCATAGGACTGGGAACAGGCATTACACTGCATCTTAATCGGCATCCGCTCGATTTTGAGTTTGGCCCCTTCCGCCAGGGTGCCCTTGCTCAAATGATCAAAATAGCGCTGAATCCATTCGTCTTCCAAATCGCTGAGCTTGCCGATCTGCAGATTGATACTGACCACCCGCTGAACATTATTTCTTTCGGCGTGTTTCAGGACAACCTTCAAAATTTCATCCGTAACGGGGAGTTCGTGCATCGATACTTTTACCTTTCAAAAGAGAACATCTATTTGACAGCCAATGCAGAGCATTAGTCTCTTTGGTTCAATATCATTTTTTGATTACAAATGGTATCTTGAAAGTCATTCCGCAAAGGCGGGAAGCCGGTGTTTCTTCACTATATACCATGTTTGTAATTCCAATAACATATTGGCGTCCCCGTCACTTTAACAAAATAATTGTTTACATTACAATACAAATGTGTATTATAACGTAAACATAATACACCGTGTGCCACGCTAGCACCGTTAGATTCTTCCCCCTTGACGGAGGAAACTAGATGGGGGTGACCAGGAGGAGATCATTAACTATGAAGAATTATCGCGAGACATATATCCGGCGGGCTGAAATTGCGCAGTTGATTATCCTGAACCATTTGTATCAGCAGCGCGGAAGCCGTGATCTGATCTTTCAGGGTGGAACGGCGATTCGTTGGTGCTACGGCGGCAACCGTTTCTCGGAAGATCTGGATTTTGTAACGCCCCGGCCCATGGAAAAAGTATGGCCTGTTCTGGAGTCGGCCCTTCAAGGTATGGAGCGGGTCATGATTTCTCACTTCGGCACGGGTGCGCTTACAGCCGCCGAAAAACAATCACGCAAGGATTCTTTTAAATGTTTTTTGAATTTCCATCCCGAATCATCAAGGGAAAAGATTTCCGTGAAGTTTGAAGTTGAAGGCCTTACTCCCGAACAAAGGCCGGAAAGCAAAAACCATGTTCTTTCCGGCCTGCCGCCTGTTGCTTATTTGATTGCCGAAGGCAGTTTCCGCATCCCGCGTCCCAATGCCGTCATCGTTGCCGAAACACCGGAGGAAATTCTTTCCGATAAAGTGCGTTCCCTTCTGGAACGCCGCTACCTTAAAGGACGTGATCTGTTTGACGTCTGGTATCTGCGCACCATTCTGAACACAACCGCGAATATCGAAATCATCGAAAGAAAATTCGGGATGTACAGGGAACCTTTCGTCGCCCGTCGTCCGATGGATTTTTTTGCCACACCTTCAAAAGAAAGCAAAATGTTCATGACAACTGCCATCTCGCAGGATTTGTCGCGCTTTCTTCCGCCTGATGTTTTCGAGATTCAACGGAAAGAAAGTTTCGATGCTTATATGAGCGCCGTGCAATCCCTCTTTAAGGAACTCAATAAAAAAGGAATGCGGCTGTCATGACATCTGTATCGATTTTAAGGCAACTGCCGCAGCTTTTCCGCTACGCCGATGTTGAAAAATTTACCGGCAATGCCAATGTCTTTCTTACACGGGCGCTGGCGAAAGGCTTTGTTGAACGGGTAGCACGCGGCGTTTATCTCAATGCCATGCGCGACGGCAGACCCGCCATTGAGGAAGTGGCCTGTTTTCTGCGAACGCCGTCTTACATTTCCTGTGAATGGGCGCTCAATCGTCACGGTGTCATCCTTCAGGCGCCGTTTGTCTGCACCGTCCTGACGCTGGAGACGGCAGTCGGCCAATCGCGCAATATTGAATTCGGCGGCGTTACCATTGAATTTTCCCGCATTGCCTCCCGCTTATTCAACGGTTTTGAAACGAGAGATGGGTTTAACCTGGCACTGCCGGAAAAAGCGCTCCTGGATACCATTTACCTGCGCAAGCACGTTCCTTTCCCGGATGAACTGAACCTTCAACACATCAATAAAGATAAACTTATGCAGATGGCAGAGATTTTCCCGGCTGTTGTAAAAAAGCGGTTGGAAGAAATTTTTTCAAAAGACTGAAGCGGTGGAAAAAACCAGTATGATGTCCGCGAATTTTAGCAAGATTAAATCTTGAAAGTGCAATTAAATATATGAAATTAACTTGGGGAGAAATCATCCAATAAATCAATATCACCTATATAAATAATAGCATCTCTTGAATGTATGTCAAAAACAATAACAACATAATCACCTTCTTCAGCTCCTTTCCGCCTAATAAAAGGACCGAGCGACCACGTTCTTGTTTCTTTTACAAGAAGTCTTCCAATAAGATCATTATCAGCGGTTCTTAATTCATATGAGCCTTGTAAGTATTGCATCATTGCACTTGGCACAGAAAACACACCAGATTTAATAGTACCTTTAGAAAGTTTTAATGCTAACCATATCTTGCCTTCATTCATCCAACCAAAATCCTGCAATACTTGTTGTGGTTTCCTTTTCATCATGAGCGACTCTATATATCCTGGCGGAATCTTCGAGCCTCTGAGACCATAAATGCCAATCGCATATTTAGTAATTATTGGAGAGTAAGATAAATAAAGAGCAAAAGTGATATTATTCATGCCAGCATTTAAACACGCTTTCTCAAGTTCTTCTCTTTTCATTACTGGCCCATGTTCTTTCAATATTAAATAAAATAGTTTTTCCACATCAGAAAGAACATCTTCGCTTTTCAAAGGGGGCAATGCAGAAATTGTATTTCCGTTAACTAAACACCATGGAATGTGACGACAAAACTCAAGCAACACTTTTCGTGGTGGAGAGAATCCTTCCATCCTATGATGCCTAGCCACACCTGTGCGTAATTCTGAAACATCTGTAGCATCAGAAACGGAAAGGATCTTTCTAATTTGATTAATCAATCTATTTCGAGGGATAAACGAAAACCAAAACCATTCTTTTTCTGCATCAAGCCAATGCAATCCTTTAATCAAATTAAGAACAATTAATAATAGACGTCTATTATTATTGTCTCTCTCATATTCATTCAATTTGAATAGTAAATCCTCAACATTTACTATACCCTGCTTACTCATATTTTTTTTAGCTGTGGCAATTATAAACTTTGTTAACTTAACTTGTTTATTTAGCACAACTATTTTCTCGCCATTTAAATCAATAGTTTTAAATCCAATTTTACGATTTGTAATTAATGCCGCATTGATTATGCCATCTATAGAAATGCTTTTCTGAGAAATGCCTTTCGCTGTGATTAGTGATTCAATCTTATCAGCTTGAATAGGCGCTGAATCTTTAATGAGCTTCAGCGTGTTTTCAAGAATTCTAGCACTGGCATTTTTGCTTTTCCATTTTTTATAAACCGGTGCACAAACTTGCCTTATTCTTTCACGTGACACATTGAATTTTGCACCAACGGATTCAAGTGTTAGAGGTGAATTACCATTCCATCCAAAATATTCCATAACCATCATTCTGTTTCTGGTTTTATTATTACCAACAGGACTCGTCAGATAGAATAATTCCTCATCAAGTGTTGATATTTTTTGATTTGCATTGTGGAACTTTTTTTCAATATTTTCTTGTTCTATTTCTATTTCGTTTTTTAATCGATTTAAAGCGTCTTGTATATAATCAGATTCCCATTTATCAATATCAGTATTTAATTGCATATTTATAATATCAAGTTTATTTTTGATTTCTCTAAGCGATGTCCGACCAAAGTTTTTAGTTTTAAGCAAATCTGTCTCGGTCTTTCGAACAAGATCTCCTATATATGTAACTTTTAAAGTTTTAAGGCAGTTTGATGTTCTTTGAGAAAACGCAAGTTCTTCAATAGCAATAAATAATATTGGATATAATTCTGGATCTAGAATGGTCTTGACGGTTTTTTCTGTTTCATTGTTAAAGGTAAATCTTCTCAAAAGATAATGTTCATCAGGATTAGTAATTTTAAAATTTAAACCAACTCGTGATAGATAATCTTTTATTTCTTGCAGACTTTTTCTGCCAAAATTGCGTGTTTTTATTAATTCACGTTCAGACCTTATCACTAGATCACTTAAAATATTAACTCCCAATTTTTTTAAGCAATTAGTTGTTCGCACAGAGAAATTTAGGTCACTAATGCTTATATCTGAAATACATACTTTTTTTATTACCTGGTTTTGATCTATTTTCTCTTTATCGATTGAACACAAACTTAAATCCATTTTCGATAGATTTTCTTTAATTTCTTCCAAACAACCCATACCCAAATTAGGTACTTTCAGTAATTCTGATTCTGATTTTGTCACTAGCTCACTTAAAAAATTAACTCCCAATTTTTTTAAGCAATTAGTTGTTCGCACAGAATAATTCAGGTCGCTAATGCTTATATGTGAATACGGTAATTCATTGCTGTTTTGGAATAAATTTAAAATCAGTTGATTAAAATTATTCATTTTTTTTTACTTCTGTTTAAGTTTATTTTGAATAGAGATGTGCTGCTTTGCGTGCTATTCTGTTAATAGTATCACGTATATCTATTATAGGATCCGAAATTTCAATATACTGATCACGGGAAGCTAATTCCGATGAAAGAGCTATCGCATATTCAGAAAATGCAATTTCATATGCTAGTTTTTGGAATAATGGTTCATCAATAGAGCTAGAGCCTCTTGCTGAAGATAGTTGGGGATGATCTATATTGATAAGAATAACACGTTCTTCACGCACATATTTCGCACGCTGTTCATCTGAACCCATTGGTTTGAATTCGACATGAAACCCACCGCGCGATTGAGATCGAATTGAATTAACAGAAGTAACTTTCCCCAATTTTTGATTAGATGCATTATCTGGTACAACAATTGGATCAAGGTTTCGTGGCACATCACCACCAGACTTTTTATTACCATGGGCACCAATCTCTCCTGTTGGATCTGTAATTGCTGCTGGTAGTTCAGAGCCAAAAACAAACTCATCTTGATCTTCTCCGTTATTTTTTAGGGCCCTGTCGTCTTTACCTCCGCCGCTTTTAGCCTTCGCTTTAGCTACTCTTTCACGAAAATCATTAAAATCTTCATTGATAATTTGAGCGATTGCTTCTGCTTGTTTCGCAAATCTTTTAGCCTCGTCACTAAGTTTTCGCTCCTTATCCTTTTTGATAAGCTCTCTACGTACGAGTTCAACTTTATGCCCTATAAATGAATGTATGTCCTGAACTAGTTCATTGCTTATATTGAGATGAGATGATCGACTTAGGTCAAAAGGAGGTATGGGTGAATTATCGTAATCAAGTCGCGGCACGTCAATTTCTCCATAAATATATTGTGACATTTCAC
>JAGODU010000200.1 GCA_017998095.1 Prolixibacteraceae bacterium
TCTTGACAAATCCGGAGATACGGCTAACTTTGCTAATCGGTTGATGAATGAAAATAACGAAAACATTAAACAGGAAGTTCTATATTCTTTTTAAAAATCTGTCCAAGTTATAGGGGGTTAAGACAGTTAAGGTCTTTCATTCTTCGAGATTTACAAGGTTATTTATAGTAAATGATTACAAGAAATAGATAATTAAATAGTGCAAATTTCGAATAATTAAATCTGGGAAAATGTCATTCAACTAAATTCCTATTATTGATAAAATTAAGAAATTTTAAGCAGTTAAAATAAAGTAGAAAAATATTAGGATCATACTTAATTAAAACAGATAGGATTATAATCCGATTTGGATAGGATAATTCTATTTTTAATAGGTCAATCGATTTTTTCTATTCTTTAATAAACTTTTCTAATACAATACGATCTGAGAAAACAATTTTAACAAAATACAAACCTGATGGAAGATCTTGTACACTTATCGTTTTGTTAATTTGTTGATCTTTCTTCAAATTTTGGTTAGCTATTTGTTTACCAGATAAGTCCATTATTTCTAATCTTATCAAATTGTTAAAATCACCAGGCAAAACAAGGTTAATATAATCCGAAGCCGGATTTGGATAGATCAGAATATCAGAAGAGCTTGGAACAATTAGAGCATCCTCTTTTATATTAGTTCCTATTCCTATCGATTTTGATGCATCATTTTTGACGTCAATAGAATAAACTCCTGTAATTGCTGGATTGTGCTCTATTATTCGTACATAATACCAGGTCTCTGCGTTAAGGTATTGTATTATACTTGCATTGTATCCGGTACCGATGCCATCATCATTTTTAGAAACCAAACTAATCATATCACTCTGATATAAATACATGTATGTATCAAGATTACCATAAGTTTGGATTGTATAGTAACCTGTTGAATTGGTCAAAAATTTAAACCAATTATTTTCTCCAGGTGTACTTATTATTGCATCTGCAGGCGTAGCGTTAACTGTAAGCAATTCAACTGGTTGGGTTTTTACATCTATGGAATAATTTCCAGTGGCATAGTTATGATATCCAATTATTAATACATAGTACCAAATATTTGGAGACAAGTTCATAGTAATTCCTGAACTTCGTCCTGATCCCGGAGCATCATCATTTTCAGCAATCAGCGTTAGCGTGTTTAGATCACTCTGATATAGATACATATATGTATCAAGTTCTCCATATGTATGGATTGTGTAAGTACCTGCTGTAATGGTCTGAAATCTATACCAGTCGTTTTCTAAGGCGGCACTGATAGCTACATTTATAGGTGGGCTATCAACAGTAAGTGTAACAAAAGAAGCTAAAGGTCCTTTTACATCAATGGAATAACTACCTACAGCAGTAGTTGAATATTCTCTTACTTTTACATAGTACCAAGTATTTGCTCTTAGACTTATAGAAATTCCAGCATTTTTTTCTAATCCTGGTCCGTCATCATCGTCAAATGCCAACATTGTTTGATCACTTTGATATAGCTCCATATATGTATCAAGGTCTCCATACGTAACTATAGTATAAATGCCAGCTGTTCCAGTTTGAAATTTGTACCAATCGTTTTCTCCTGGTGTGCTAATTGCATCGTTGATAGGTGGTGCATCAACCACAATTTGTGAAGCAAAGAATGGGGAAACACTTACTTTATTTGATGGGCCACTTTCTCCTATTCCTGGATAAATAGCAGTTACATAATACCATCTTAATCCTAAATTACCATTATAAGTTACACTATTTATTAAGACATTACTCATTAGTGTATAAGTTCCATTCTCAGATTCGCTCCAATAAACATTGTAACTTGTGGGGCTTACTAACAAAGGTACAGACCAGTTCAAGATTATTGCACCATCTCTTGAATAACCCTTGAGCTTCTTTGGTGGCTGCCCAATATATTCATATATAACATCTAAAGAATAATTTCCAGTGACGGTGCTATGGTATTCTCTAATCTTAATATAGTACCAAGTATTTGCATTAAGATTTATGCTTATTCTAGAATTATGAAGTCGCGAGTCTGGAGTATGCGCTATATCATCATTCTCAGCGATCAGAGTTGTCTGGTCATTCCCGTAGAGATACATATAAGTATCTAGGGTACCATATGTTTCAATGATATATAATCCAGCTGTACTGGTTTGAAATTTATACCAATCTTGTTCGCCAGGAATGCTGATGGAGGCTTCTGTCGGCGGTGCATCAACAGCAAGTGTCGCGACTGTTTCAGTTTCCTTTTTAACATCGATAGAATATTCTCCTGTCCTTATTCCGTCATAACTTTTTATTTTAACATAATACCAGGTACTAGCACTGAGATTACTTCTAATCATTGAGTTGTAATTGCCTCCCGGTCTGTTTACATCATCATTTTCAGCAATAACAGTAATACGATCATTTTCATATAGAAACATATATGTATCAAGATTTCCATAAGTTTGAATTAAATAAGATCCAGCAATGCCAGTTTTGAATTTGAACCAGTCCTCTTCCCCGACTGCAATAATTGATGCGTTTATTGCCGGGGCATCTACAGTAAGTGTTACCGTAGAAGTTGGGCTTTGGACATCAATAGAATAACTGCCAGTACTTGTGCCGGAGTTTTCTCTTAGTCTAATAAAATACCATGTATTTGCATTCAGGTTTTGAGTGATCTTCGAATTGTATCCAATATCACTTCCATCATTATCAACGGAAATTACTGTTATCAGGTCATTTTGGTATAAATACATGTATGTATTAAGATTGCCATATGTTTGGATGGTATAATTACCAGCTGTATTAGTTTGGAACTTAAACCAATCTTCTTCACCGATAATACTAATAGCATCCTCGTGCGGAGGAGTATCAAGGGTAAGTGTTACGACAGGTTGACTCTTAATATCTATTGTGTAGTTACCTGTAATTGTTGAATTATATTCTTTAACTTTAGCATAATACCAAGTATTAGCATTCAAGTTCAGTGTTATACCTGCATTACTACCTTGCCCCACACCTGCATCATCATCATATATAATTAATGTAGACTGATCGCCTTGGTATAGATACATATAAGTATCGAGGTTGCCATAGGTCTGGATTGTGTAAGTGCCGGCAGTTATTATCAGGAATTTAAACCAATCTTCTTCTCCTGCCGTACTAATAGCTGCACTTACAGCTGGAGCATCAACGATTAATGTACCAATGCTCTCAGTTTGTTTCTTAACATCGACAGAATAATCTCCAATTCGGGTACCATTGTAACCTTTTATTTTAACATAGTACCAGGTATTTGCTGCCAGGTTTTGGGTAATCACTGAATTGTATCCTACTCCAACTCCATCATCATTCTCAGTAATAAGAGTAGATTGATCACTCTGGAATAGATACATGTAAGTATCCAAACTGCCATATGTTCTAATGGTATAGTTACCTGCAGTACTGGTTTGGAATTTATACCAGTCTTCTTCACCAGTTAAGCTAATCGCTGCATTTAAAGCTGATGCATCAACAATTAGTGTAATAATAGTTTCAGTTTGTTTCTTAACATCGACGGAATAATCTCCAATTCTGGTACCATTGTAACCTTTTATTTTAACATAGTACCAGGTATTTGCTGTTAGGTTCCGGGTAATCACTGAATTGTATCCTACTCCAACTCCATCATCATTCTCAGTAATAAGAGTTGATTGATCACTTTGGAAGAGATACATGTAAGTATCCAAACTGCCATATGTTCTAATGGTATAGTTACCTGCAGTACTGGTCTGGAATTTATACCAGTCTTCTTCACCAGTTAAGCTAATCGCTGCATTTAAAGCTGCAGCATCAACAATTAGTGTAATAATAGTTTCAGTTTGTTTCTTAACATCGACGGAATAATCTCCAATTCTGATACCATTGTAACCTTTTATTTTAACATAGTACCAGGTATTTGCTGTTAGGTTCCGGGTAATCACTGAATTATATCCTACTCCAACTCCATCATCATTCTCAGTAATGAGGGTTGATTGATCAGTCTGGAAGAGATACATATAAGTGTCCAAACTACCATATGTTCTAATGGTATAATTACCTGCCGTACTGGTCTGGAATTTATACCAGTCTTCTTCACCAGTTGCGCTAATAGCTGCATTCACAGCTGGCGCATCAACAATTAGCGTAATAATAGTTTCAGTTTGTTTCTTAACATCGACAGAATAATCTCCAATTCTGGTGCCGTTGTAACCTTTTATTTTAATGTAATACCAGGTATTTGCTGTAAGGCTCCGGGTAATCACTGAATTGTATCCAACTCCAACTCCATCATCATTCTCAGTAATAAGAGTAGATTGATCACTTTGGAAGAGATACATGTAAGTATCCAAACTGCCATATGTTCTAATGGTATAATTACCTGCCGTACTGGACTGGAATTTATACCAATCTTCTTCGCCAGTTGCATTTATCGATGCATTAACTGCTGCAGCATTAACGGTGAGAGTCACGACTGTTTGACTTTTTACATCTATGGGATCTAATCCAATCAGAATGATAAAGAAGGGACATAGTAATTTACATAAGTCAAATCTTAAATTAATTAGAAAAAATAGGGTTTTCAATGCCTTAATTATTTAGGAGTTAAGAAAACTAAATCCAAACTTTTCCTACGATTTTTAGGAATGAAAAATCAAAGTTATGCTTTGATTAAGACAAAGTCAACCGTTTTAATCAATTAATAATATAGTTTGATCAAACTATTATTAGGGTTAATATAAATAGTTTCAGGTTTTTGAGATATGAGAATGTTTTATTGAAATAAAATATTGATTGAGTTTTTTTAAGGTAGGTACGCTTGGGTGCCTAAGGTATGGGTGAGGGTGAATCCCATACTCCCCAGATTTAATACTGTTTAGAAATATTATGGAGGTTTATTCGATCAGCCTATAATAGACCATTATCAGCAAAAGAATAATAACCTGAATCGCATATTATAAGATGATCAAGCAGTTTAATATCCAAAAGATTTCCGGATTCTTTGATCTTTAAAGTGATTTTACTGTCAGACTCGGAAGGATTAAGGTTCCCGGATGGATGGTTATGGGCTATTAGCAGGCCAGATGCCAGGCATTTCAGACCCACACTCATTATTAATCTTAAGTCTGTAACTGTACCAGATATGCCGCCCTGACTTACTTTATACCATGCAATAGATTTATTTTGTCTATCCAGGTAAATTGCTATGAAACTTTCATAAATAGGCAGAGAATCGTTATCCCAGATTTTGCGGAACAATATATCAGCATCTTTACTACTCTGAATTTGAATTTTTTCAATAGTGCCCTTACGAAGCTGTAAGGTTATTTCTGGAAATGTATTGAATTCGGCTGTCATGACTATCGTCTGTTAGGATTTAACGAATTTCTTCTTAATGATTTTATTTCATCTGTGTTTAGATATACATCATTCCTTAAATGGAATTCAGAAGCTTTTTGCTTGCCGGCATTTCTCAATAATTCAGAGTTAATTCTGTTACGTTCGACTTGCTGTCTGAATTTATATTCATTCTCAATGATGTATTCTTTGAGTTTACCATATGCTGTGCCTTTTTTTAACATGAATAGCAAATATGAAGGCGGTATCGTAGCTAATCTCCAGCCTTTAAATTTTCCGAATGATAACCTGTCGTTACCTGTCAATTTTGCTTGCATTTCTTGATGATTTAAGTTGTTTGTCAAGAGATTTCATTTCAGATATAAACTGACAAATTTCTTCGCTGAAGAAATGTTTAAGACCTAACAGGTTTTTTCCCTTGTAACCTGAAGATACCAGGTACAATGGTTTTTCATTTTTCCAAAGGATGGTTACATCCCCGATCTTTAATGCTCTTTGTAGTCGTTTCATTCTTAATTAGTTTTTAGTGCTTAATACAAATCCTGGTGGTCGAACATTGACCACCCTACGCGATCTTTTCGCGCCAAGCCAGGTTTAAGCAAATTTTTTTGAAAAAAAATGGTGGGGTCCCCTTTGGGGGTAACGATTTTTTATCAAAAAGTTCATCTTAATTTGCGCGCGGAGGCAAGGCGCATCTTTGATCGAGGAGGGTGGTTGATGTTCGATCATAAGGGTTTTCTCTAAAAACTCTGAAACGATTACAAAGGGCGTTGAAGGTTGGGGCGAAACCAGACTTTTAAAAGATTTTTATCCTGGTGGCTTTGCCAGGAATTTGGACGAAAAACGAGTATATAACATAGTTATCCGAGTTGCAGAAACGCTACCGGTTTTTAAGTTATAATATTGATTATCATATAGTTTATGTTATAAACCATGATATTTGTCATGTTTTTCTAAATAACATGTTGTCAGTTAGTTACAAAAACAGGTGTTTTTGAGCTGAAAAAATGCTGTAATGTTCTGACAACATGACATATCGGCTTATTTTTATGGTATGGAGCAATTTTTGGAATAATCAACAAAGAAAAGTGTTTCACTGGCAGGAATGACATTAATAATGACAAAAAATAAAAATTCAGGGGGAGTTCCTGTTCGTTGGATTCTCAAAAATGAGTTGCATTAATAAAATTTTTACTTCAGAAATGCGTATCTTTAATAATCTAATTAACAGCCTTATTAAGGCCTGGTTTCTAAGGGAAAAGATGAGTGTGAAAAAATTTGAACAATAAAGTGTCCCCCATACTGTCCCCCGTTAAAATAAAAAACCCTCTAACAGATTGAATTAGAGGGCAATATTGATTTTTAATTGTGGGCCCAGCTGGGATCGAACCAGCGACCCCCTGATTATGAGTCAGGTGCTCTAACCATCTGAGCTATGGGCCCTTTTTGGTGCAAGGTGCACGGTGCATGGTGCAAGGTGTCTTCTCTTTAACA
>JAGODU010000201.1 GCA_017998095.1 Prolixibacteraceae bacterium
GGCACGAGATAGTTTTAACAATCGACATTGACAATTCTAACGAGTTTACTCATGAAAACCTTATAAAAGCAGATGTAGCCATTGCTTTTACTATTCCTGAAACAGCAATTGAATGTTATTTAAAATGTTTCGACAGTGGTATTCCTGTTGTAAGCGGAACAACAGGCTGGATAGATAAATGGGATAAGGTAGTTTCATATTGTAAAGAAAAAAACACTGCATTTTTTTATTCTTCAAATTTTAGTCTTGGAGTAAATATATTTTTTGAATTGAATAAATTATTGGCAAGGTTAATGAAACCCTTTACCCAATATGAAGCAGAGATGGTTGAAATTCATCATACTAAAAAGCTTGATTCTCCCAGCGGAACAGCAATATCATTAGCAGAAGATCTTATTTCGGAAAGAGAAGACATCATTGGTTGGGTAAATGAATCAACTCACGGATCCCACCAGTTGGGAATTATTTCTGTCAGGGAAGGAGATGTTCCTGGTATCCATACAATAAAATACGATTCTGATGTAGATAGCATTGAAATTACACACAATGCAAAAAACAGATCAGGTTTTGCTTTTGGAGCTGTACTTGCAGCAGAATTTGTTGCAGGCAAAAAAGGAATCTTTTCAATGAGAGATTTGCTTAAACTAGAAGTATAAAAGATTATAAATAAGATATTATGAAGAAAGTTCATATCAGCAAATGGGTGAAATTTGCCTTTTGGGGTTTATTATACCTCTTATGGGTTATATGGTTAGGAAATTATTGGTTCCTGATTGGCCTGGGAATCATATTTGACATTTACATCACAAAAAAAGTTCACTGGGCTTTCTGGAAAAAAAAGAATCCGCCCAACGGAAAGCAAACTAAAACTGTTGAATGGATAGATGCCATAATATTTGCAGTTATTGCAGCTTCATTCATACGTTTATTTTTTATTGAAGCTTATGTTATTCCGACATCTTCAATGGAAAAATCAATGATGGTAGGCGATTATCTTTTTGTAAGTAAAGTTTCATACGGACCAAAAATGCCCAATACGCCGCTTTCTGTACCGTTTGTTCACCAATCGATGCCAATGACCAACTATAAGGTTAACTCATACGTAGAATGGATTAAAAAGCCTTATAAACGCTTGGCAGGATTAAGAAAAATTAAAAACGACGATGTAGTTGTATTCAACTTCCCTGAAGGAGATACCGTTGCCCTGAATTTCCCAAGTCAGAATTATTATGAACTTTGCCGGATGTATGGCAGAGACAGGGTCATTTCTGATGAAAGAAATTTTGGTAAAATAGTTTCCCGACCTGTAGACAAAAAGGAAAACTATATAAAAAGATGTATTGCTATTCCGGGCGACAGGCTTGAAATAATTGACGGCGATGTACATATTAACGGGAAAATACAGAAGAGTCTGAACGGTAAACAATATAATTACATTGTAACCACTGACGGCTCTTTGCTTAATACAAAAATTCTGGATAAGCTTAAAGTTGCTAATGCAGACAGAGAAATGTATTCCGGAGGGAGATATATATTCCCGCTGACTGATAAACAGGTTTCTGAATTTAAGCAATTAAAGAATGTAACTTCAGTTGAAAGGTTTGTTGCTCCTAAAGGCAATTATGATTCTGCAATATTTCCACATTCTCCTGATTACCAGTGGAATGTTGATAACTTTGGACCACTTGATATTCCTAAGAAAGGCACAACGGTAAACATCAATAAGACTAACTGGCCAATATATGAAAGGATAATAGATGTTTATGAAGGCAATGATGTTAAGGTTTCAGGAGAAGATATTTATATTAATGGCGAAAAGGCTTCACAATATACATTCAAACTTGATTATTACTGGATGATGGGTGATAACAGACATAAATCGGCCGATTCAAGATATTGGGGTTTTGTGCCTGTAGACCATGTTGTGGGAAGTGCAGCATTTATATGGATGTCGCTTGACAAGGATAAGAAATTTCCTTCTAATATCAGATTCAACAGGGTATTCAGAGGAGTGAAATAATTCTTAATGACTTCAGGGAATAAAATAGCGTTGCTACCCCTGGCATATCTTCCTCCTGTTGGATATTTCTCTTTAATGGAAAAATATCCAACAGGAGTTAAAATTGAACAATGGGATAGTTATCACAAGCAAACATACAGAAACAGATGCAGAATATCAGGTGCTAACGGAATACTTGATCTGGTAATACCTGTTGTAAAAAACAGCGGTCAAAAGACCCTGGTTAAAGATGTCAGGATTGATTACTCAACCCGATGGCAGGCTAATCACTGGAAATCTATAATTTCTGCTTATAATTCATCACCATTTTTTGAATATTATGCTGATGATTTTATTTCTTTTTATGACAAGAAATGGGATTATCTGATTGATTTCAATATTGAAATTTTAGTTCTGCTATGTGAACTCCTGAATATTAAAAAGAACTTCACATTGACAGAAGGTTTTGAGAAAGAAGTTGCCGGTGCAGATGATTACAGAGAAATAATTTCTCCAAAGACTAATATCAATTCAAACATATTGCCTGTTAAATCCAGAAATTATCATCAGACTTTTATTGAAAAGTTTGGATTTATTGAAAACCTGAGCATTATCGATCTTTTATTTAATGAAGGACGAATGTCGGGGGAGATTATTAAAATCAGTTGAATCTTCAATTAATAGCAATTCCCATGCTATCTATTTCTGCAACGGAAATAGCCGGATTTTTCTTGTTAATCAGTTTGTCAGTGACCAGCTTGCCACATTTAAAAGCATCATCTTTTGATTTGAAACGTACAATTCCGGAAACACCGGGGATTACATCCTGATAAATGAAACGACTGGAATCAATATAAACTTCATAGCCCCAGCCTTTGTCATCTACCTGAAATACTTTAAAAGAAACGGAATGAGATTTAATAATATTAGAAGTCCCGGCTGGAGTATAGCCGGGACTTTTTGAATTATGTATTATTGTAGCAATAATAGTTATGGTCAGGATAATTCCTGTTGAAATGACAACTTTTAATTTGTTAGTCATCAGTATTTTTTTCTAATGAAGGCTGGAATAAATAACAGTCATCAAGGAAGTTTGTTCCGTTACGGCCACCTACGATATAAATAACATCGTTGATTACGAAATGACCGGCACCTTCTCTTGTAACATTTGATTCGATACTTGATTTTTGTGTCCATTCCTTTGAAACAGGATCCCATTCATAAGCTGAAGCAAGAGCAGCTCCTGATGTAGTACCACCAATTAAATACATTTTTGATTCAGAGAATTCAAGTATTGCATTGTAACGTTCAACACCTTTTAGTCCGCCGTAATCTTCATCATTTACGTCATATTCATCGTCCCATGTATCAGTTACAGGGTCATATACCCAGAAGTCGTTTAGTACTGTGCTGTGATTTCCACTAACAACGTAACCTTTATTCTGATATCCTACAGAATTGGCACTTCTTCTTTTTTCTCCCTGTATTGCAGAGATTTTTGTCCATTCTCCGTTATTGAGTTTATAGAAGTCGTTGTAATATTTTTTGCTTATCTGATTGTATCCTGTGCCAACATATACGTCTTCTCCGAGAGTAAAAGCTGTAGCCCAGCGTCTTAAGCCACCGGGGAAATCGGCAACCTGTTTCCATTCGTTTGTTGCAGGATCATATTCCCAAAAATCGCCTAAATCATTATCTCCGTCATATCCAAGACCGGCATATCCTTTTGAACTGGTTGAAGCAGAAACGCCATACGCTCTTGGAGTTCCGGGAAAATCTTTTACTTGTGTCCATGAATCTTTCTGTGGGTCGTATTTCCAAAAATCTGATAAAAAGGTTTTACCATTTATTCCCATACCCCAATATCCATATCCATTTATTGAAAATGATGTACCTTCTGAACGGGGGAATCCTTCAAAATATGCTTTTTTTACCCAATTTCCTATCTCAGTAAATTCTGTATCTTCTTCGTCACATGCTATGAATAAAGAAGTTAAAACAACGAGGATTAATAAATTTCTAAATTTCATTTTTTACAATATTTTATTAAAACTATAAAATGTTTTTGCTTTCTAATCAGAAAGATTTATTACACTGTTTAATGGTCGACAAATATAGAAATTTTAATGGAATATGATTCCCGCTTTAACATTTTTTAAGAAGTTATGTTAAAGAATGTTAAATAAGCAATATTAGATAAAATTTAGTGCTTCCTGAATCTATTTTATTCTTACTTTTGTCGACTATTAGAAATTTCAAATTATATCCACGATTTATGATGAAAATTAAATATTTGATTTTAATCGTTACGGCATTGATCTTTAGTTCCTGTGAGTTTACTGATTCACCATTCAAATATAACGTTGGAAACGACTTTATTGAAAACAATGTAAGGGTTATAATGATTGATACTCTTACTGTAAAAACATACACTACCGCTATTGATTCTATTGCAACTTCACAGACACAAAGAATTCTTGCCGGACGTTTTAAAAACAAATACGGCATGATTACTTATTGTGAATCTTATTTCAGACTTGACCCTTCAGGCAGTCAGTTCTTTGATGAAACTTCTGTTTTCGATTCAGCTTGTTTTATTCTTAATGTCGATGGATATAATATGGGAGATACTACAAAATTATGCCAGTTTGAAATATATCGTCTGACAGAAGAAATTGATGTTGACGAAGAAACTGAAATGATTTACAATACACGTCAGTATAAGCATGAAAATCAACCATTGGCTACTTTTTCACTCGACCTGAGCGATGATGATGTTGATTCTGTTTGCATCAGGTTGTCTGATGTTTTCGGGAAAACTCTTTATGATATGGCATATAATGAAGATGAAGATCAGGATGGAAATATCATACTCGATGATGCTGAAGCATTTAAAGAAATTTATAAGGGCTTTGTTATTAAACCACTCAAAGATAATGTTTCCTGTGTAGTTGGTTTTAATGCTGATCCCGACTCATCACTATGCCCAAGATTAAGGGTTTATTATCATGATAACTCCATGGACGATGATATGAGTTTCGAATTTTCTCTTGAGAAAAATACAATGTCAGCGTCTAATACAAATAACTATTATAGTTCAAACTATATTAAAAATGACTATAGTGAATTTGTAATTAAAGATATACCAACTGATGAAGAAATGACGTCCTCTGAACAAACTAACAATCTTACATTTCTTCAGGGTGGAACAAATCTTCGCACGAGGATAGAAATTCCCTATATAAACAATTTATATCACCTTGGAATTGGCTCTATAATTAAAGCTGAAATTTGTTTCAGACCGGTTAACGGTTCTTTTGAAAACCGTACTGATTTGCCTGACTCACTTGAAATATATGTTGTTGATGATATTAACAGGAGCTTTGGACAATTATATAAAGTAGGAACTTCTGAAAAGACATATTCAGAACTCCATTATAATGAAATATTTAAACATGATACCTATTATTCATTTGACATTTCTCAATATCTTGTTGACGAATACATGGATAGAGGTGATCCAAAATACTCTCTTTTATTATCATTACCTCAGAAAACAATAAATGAAAATGTTACACAGTTAATCTTTGGTGATCAAAATCACCCGACGAATGACCTGACAATGAAAGTTTATATTTCTACTTATAATATAACGGAATAAGCCGATGAATAATTTTAAGAAATCTTTTACAATATCCCTGATTTTATTTTTGATTTCAGGAAATATTTTGCTTGCACAGAACAATACTTCATCACCTTATTCAAAATTTGGTACAGGTGATCTTAACAATATTGCTTTCGGCAGAAACCTTGCTTTAGGTGGTACGGGCTTTGGAATCAGAGATCACCATTTCTTAAATATTAAGAACCCTGCGTCTATTACATCTATTGATTCACTGAACTTTCTTTTTGAAACAGGAGTGTTTTATCAATATACAAATACTCAGACTTCTGATTTTGAACGCGACTATAACGATGGAAACTTAAGCCATCTTGTTTTCGGTCACAGATATACTAATTGGCTTATGGGAGCTTATGGTATAATGCCGTATAGTAACATAGGTTATAATTTCAGAACTGAAGAATCACTTGAAAGTGAAGATAGTAAGGTTTATACCGACTGGATAGGAACAGGTGGTATTAATAAACTTTTTTACAACCTTGGCTATAAGATGACAAAGAATTTTTCACTTGGAGCTGAAGCTGCCTTTTTCTATGGACCTTTCAATGAGTCAAAGAAAACATGGGCTTTGGTTCAACCCGATAATTCTACTTATTATTATACAGACACATACTATTACGGATTCGTTTTTAAAGGTGCCTTGCAATATTCATTGAATCTTGGAGATAAGGGAACTAACCTGACTATTGGGGGTACTGTTTCTCCTCAACAAAAGCTGAGGGGCAAAACTAACATTCGTATAGACCAGTATTATGGTGAAGTGTACCTCGATTCTATGTATTACGATGAGTTAAGAACAACACCGGTTATTTTGCCTTTAACCTATGGAGCAGGTATCGGATTTACCTGGAGAGGTAAGTACCTTTTTGCTGCCGATTATGAAAGGGCAGGGTGGAGTGTTAATTCTGACAGGGCTTATATTGATCAGACTATTTATTCTTTTGGTATTGAAAGATTACCTCGCAATAGCCTTAATTATCTCGACAGATGTTCATATCGCCTTGGTTTCAGATATGATTCAGGGTATATAATGTACCGTAAAAACAATATAAGCGATATGCGATTTACTGCAGGTATTGGTTTCCCGATTCAAAAATCAGCATCCATGGTGAATTTATCTGTTGAACCCGGAAGAAAAGGAACAACCAGGATGGGACTCATTATGGAG
>JAGODU010000202.1 GCA_017998095.1 Prolixibacteraceae bacterium
TTCAAAATAATCCTCCACGCAGTGGTAATAATCCGTATCCTGCGGTTGGCGGGGGTGGTATGAGGCTGCCGGCAATGACATTTCTACCTCACGGATATGAAGATCAACTGCGAAGGAATGATTTATAATAGGACGAACGTCCTATTGTCAAGAAAGAAATAATGTCTATTTCATGAACAAATAAAAATATCAGTTTGACAGTTACAGTCGATTTAGATAAAGACTGATAGTCAGAAAATAGGCTTTGTTAATATATCAGTGATGAAGTGAAGGGAGCGGACGGCGTTCGCATCCGGTCGTGGGATTCCTGTATGTTTCCACTGTTTACCAAGGAAACATCGGGTCACAACCCGCGCTCGTCCCAGAAGGAAAGATGGCGTCAACGTGCGATGCACAAGTTCAAATATTATGTAGATATGTTCAATTGCATTGCCTGTGTCGGTTGCGGCAGATGCGTCATGTCTTGTCCCGTAAATATTGATATTCGTAAAATTGTTGAAGATATTTCAAAATTATAATCAGGGAGTTAGTAATGCAGAACCCGTATATACCGTATCCCGTTGTGGTGGATAAAATCATTACCGAAGTCGATACCAAAGACATCAAAACATTCCGTTTTAAATTCGTGAATCCGGAAGATGAGCAGAAATACGCCTATATCCCCGGACAATTCGGCGAACTTTCCATCTTCGGCAAAGGCGAATCACCGATTGGTATCGCTTCATCTCCGACGCAGAAAGGTTACGTGGAATTCACGGTACAGAAAGCCGGTGTGGTCACCTCGGCGCTTCACGAAATGGAAGAAGGAACCGAGATGGGCATCCGCGGACCCTTGGGCAATTCGTGGCCGCTGGACTTTCTGGCAGGCAAAAATATAGTCATCGTCGGCGGCGGTTTCGCGTTTACCACTCTGCGTTCGCTGATTAATTACATGCTTTTCGAAGACAACCGCAAACGTTTCGGCAATATCACGGTGATTTACGGCGCACGAAATCCCGGCCTGTTGCTGTATAAGGATGAACTGATCGAGTGGGGAAAGAGAACAGACATCAATCTGAATGTGACCGTTGATAAAGGTGATGCGACCTGGAAAGGTCGTGAAGGTTTCGTTCCCACAGTCTGCAAGGAAGTTGCTCCCAGCAAGGAAAACGCCGTAGCGGTTATCTGCGGACCTCCGATTATGATTCGCTTTACACTGCCGGTATTTTTCGATCTGGGCTTTTCCAAGGAAAATATTATCACCTCTCTGGAAATGAGGATGAAATGCGGTATCGGCAAATGCGGACGCTGCAATGTCGGCAGCAAGTATGTCTGCAAGGACGGTCCGGTATTTTCGCTCGCGGAACTGGATAAACTGACACCGGAATATTAAAAAAACGGCAGAGTCTTTTGGACTTTATACGTAAAAATAATTTTTGCTTGACATTCTTCTGCACCGGCATTATTTTATAGTCAAACATTGCTTGTGACCCCACTTAATAAAGGGGAATAAACAGGCCCTAGGGATCTGAAAAAGTTGGTCTCCTGAGTTATTACTCATGGAGGCCTTTTTTATTGCGGAGTTAAACCTCCTTGAGATGATGCTCATCATCTCAAGGAGGTTTTTAAATTTAAACAAAGGAGGAAAAGACCATGCACAAAGAGAAAGTATTAAGCGGTATTAATGAAGGGTTCATCAAAAGAGGAGCGGCTGAAGTCGAAGATGATGACGTTCAAAAGGTAATGGATAGAGCAAGCGACATCAGGCAGACGGTCATCGGCAGCAATCTGTTAAAAAGATTTTCCGAAGATGTAAAGCTTCTTATTGCGATGATCAAAGATTACTGGAATGACGTTTATCAGGACATCCCCTGGTGGGTCATTGCGGCAGTTGTCTTTGCGTTGCTGTATGTTCTCAATCCCATTGACCTGATACCTGATTTCATTCCCATCCTTGGACTGACGGATGATGCAGCGGTTTTAGCGCTATGTCTGGCTATGACGGAAAAAGATATTCAAAAATATCGGCAGTGGAAAGAATCAAAGGAGCAGTCTCTTGTCGAGGCTTAGTGAATTATGGATATTAGAAATATTTTTGAAATCATTGGGACGACTGGTTCACTGATTATGTGTGCCAGTTCTGTTCCTCAAATTCTGAAGACGTATAGGATGAAATGCGCTGACGGCCTGAGCGGTTCTTATCTGGCAATTCTGATGATCGGGATGTCGCTCATTCTGCTTTATGCCTTGCACGTTAAGGATATAGTGTTCATTTTGGGAAATGGCATTTCACTCACATTAACAGCAATACTGATTGTCCTCCGGTATAAATACAGCGCAAGCATCCGGCAGAGTGACACATGAGCATTAAAGTTGCAAAGATTGGACAGAAAAGATGAAAAAGAGTTGTGAAAACTTACAATGATATAATTTTTATTTTGGAGAAATTAAATGATGCACGAATATTTGATTGATTCAAAAATAACGTATTCGTTTATGATTCTTATAATGTTTGTTCTTGCGCCGGAAATGTTTATTTCGGTAATAGAATTTCTTTCTCTCGCAGCACGAATACTTATTTGGAGGATATATGTATTTATCCTGAAGTCAGGATTCGTATATTTAATAAGGATAACTCACATATATAACCTGATTCTGGCTAAAAAATCGTTGTGGCTGGAACTAATTGACGATGTAAACGAAGCCACGATCGTGACTTTTTATGACGATCTCGCCAAATGCATAACGGAAATTGGTCATAACGCCTTCAACGAAGACGATTTGGTGACCGTTGAGAAATACACTGATGAAGCCACTGCAAGAGTCGGACACGGCAAATGGGTTAAAATCTTTGAGCAAGGCCTTCCAAATGAATTAAAAGATATTATAAATGACAAAATATATAAAAGACAATATTTTGAATAGAGGGCACCATGAAAAAGAATTATGCAAAGCAAAGAAAATCACAAATCGACAAGGATGAAATAATGGCTCTGTCCTTTGGAGTCTTGAATTTAGCTGATTACCTGACAACCAAAAGAATTTTGAACACTGGTGGCGAAGAGTTAAATCCGATAGCCGATTTTCTTATCAGGAAAAAATGCTTTAGAGTTTTTAAATTTGCATCGACGCTGACAGGCATGGCTGCAATTTATGCGGAGGATAAACCTAAAATTACAAGCAAAGTATTGCTGGGTTTTTACACTTTTGTCGTTGCGCACAACATCAAGGAAATAGTGCAACACGAAAGAGAAATAATAAAGAGGGATTAGAATAATATTACGCCTGGCAACAGAAAACATTAAAAGTCATTCCCGCGAAGGCGGGAATCCAGTTATCCCTGTGGAGGAGACTTTGTCATAATGTCAAAAGATGTCATTCCGAAGCGAAGCGAGGAATCTTGATTGGAGAAATTTAAACCATGACAATTAGAATACCGGAAAAGACCCTTGCCGATAAACTTCTTGCTATGATTGGCAAACAAAGAGCCATTTTCATACCCCCAGATGTTTATAAGCGATTCGGCCCATACGTTATTGTGCAGCCACAGAAAGAATCTTTCTGGCGGGCGCTTGTCAGGTCTAAAAAGGAAGAACCACCGGAGGGTTGGTTCTATCCAATAGAATAATGTTTCTAAGGAGTTTCAATAATGGAAGGTAAAAAAGAATTTTACAAGAAAGTAGAAGAAGCCTTGAAGTCCAAGGGATACGAATATTACGATGGCGACAGAGATATCCCTGGCAAAGGAAGGCAGCATGCCAATAAACCTGATTATATAGCCGTCAAGGGCAATAATGTTTATATAGGAGAAATAAAGTCACCGGCGGAAGGGCCAAAATCATCCAGTTGGCGACAGATACAAAACAGCGATACGGAACAGTTTGCTGCTGTGCGGATGGATGTCGTAAAACGTGAAAAAGCAGGGCTTTTATCACCGGAAATAGGCGGGCACGAAATTATTATCAACGGACAGATAGCGGACTATGTGCGTAAGATAGGCATTAATTTTGATTTGCCCGCATCAGTTTTCCAAAATGTGAAAATTAGGATGGCCTATTCAATGCCGGAATCAGAAGAACGAAATGTGGAAGAAGCATTATCAAATTGCAGGAAAAAAATGCATGATAAAATCACTATTGGTAACGGTTCAATAACATATCTATTCAGCTAAAACAGATATTTTAACTGAAAATTATGGAGAATAAATAATGCTTGTCACCCAATCTGTTGAAAGCAACATTAATATTTTGGCAAAGTCAAAAACTGCAAAAAATATTTCATCTGCTCTAAAGGATATGCCTTTTGGTCATTACCGTTGTGAGGATTTTGTCGATATCATAATGATCCCTTGCTTTATCACGATCCTTGATGGACATGTTCTGACAAAAGATAGCTTGGATATTGACCTTTTGGAATGCTTTCTAACCGATTGGTCGGGTAGAATGAGAAAATGCCGCCGGTGCGGAAGATACCATGATTGTCTTGAATCATCCGATGCTGAAAAAGATATAGACACAGGACCTCATTATAAGGCACCGTTTATTCTGCTTCATTCAGATAAAAAGCAACGGGATGTGGAAGGTCTTGTCGCGTTAATTCCATCGATGACCGTTGAAGAGCCGTTTTCACCAGAGCTGAAAAACTGGATTAAATCAACGTGTTTTGTCTTGCATAAAAAGGCGCTTAAATGGCGGGAGAAATATGATAAATGGATTGCTATTGAATGTGAAAAAGATGCCTGTAAACAGAAAACATTCGCTGAAATAGTGGAGGAAAGATGGCTGCCTAAAAATATTAAGATTGAGTTAAATGGGCCAGAGTTTGACTAGAATAAGGATAAAATAATATTGTATGAAATTTAAAAATAAAGTAAAAGGCAACTAATTATTATGCAATGAACCACCACCACAGAAAGCCGTGGCGGAATTATCAAGTTAAATAAACAGGAGGTATTTCTATGTCAAACGAAAACGACGAGAGTAAGCCGATTGTTTCTAAAAAGGGAGGTAGTATAAACAAAGTTGATCCCATACAGGCGGCTCCTGTTCCAAATGAGAAGGGGTGGATAAATATTGTAAAGGCCTTTAATCCATTTGGCGCAATGGCTGAGTCATATGCTAAGACTCTTGCATATAGAATCGAATGCAAGCGCCTAGACGGAGAAATACAACGAGTAAAGGTACAAGCTGGTGTTATCCACGATGCATTAGATAAAACTTTCAAATTGAAAATGGAAGAATTAAAACAGCGCCGATTGGAGCTTGATAGATTTTACGATACCGTTCAAGGGCAGCTAAAGTTGTTGCATATTGAAAGAATGACTGTTCTTAAGATGGCAGAGAAAGCAACCGATATGGTATTGGCAAAAGATACTTCATCAAGCGATAGAATTTTGTTCAAGGAATTAGCAACCACAATTATTGCTGACATCCCAAACTTCGGAGATAAGGCAAATGCTAGCCTTGAAGTTCTTGTTAAGTCTCTCCCTCGTGTACATATGCCAGATCGTTTGCTGCCTTCAGGAGGTGATTAACCGTGTTTTATTTGGGTCTTGGTGATGTAGTAAGCTTTGCGGTAGGGGCAATCATTGGCTCTCTTTCTGAAAATGAAAAGACAGCGAGAAGAAGGTGGCATTCCAAACGTGTAGAGTTAAAAAGAACCATAGAAGAACATCGCAAGAACATTGAAAGGCATATTTACGAGGCACAGGAATCGTATGACTTTGTATTTTTGGTCGATCTTCACTACTCTTCGCATAGGGTTGCTGATGAAGCATACAAATGTCTAAACGATGCTAGGGCATCTATAGATTCTTTAGAAAGATGCATTGAAAAAATCAATACAAGTAAAGACAATTTCAAGTCCCAATTGGATGGAGCGAGCACTGAAACGAGAAAACACTGTCTTGCCGAAATACGGTCACTGCATGAGTTTAAGGAGAACGTAATAGAGGATTTGAAAACTGTTACAACGCAACGAAACGATTTCTTTTCAGAGCTAAAAAGGCTAAATGAGCAAACGAGAAATCTTAAAGAAGCCATTAGAGATAGGTGTGGCAACAGGGGTTGGGATTGGTACGAAAGACTTGAACAGCGTACGAGATACAGAAATAATAAGAAATATTCTTCTAGAAAGCAAAAAAATGTAAAAAAAACAAATCAAGCAAAAAGTAACTCTTTTCCCCATCTAGAATATTTTAACGCCAATGAAAAACTTAAATATGAGCTTTTAGAGTTAGGTATAGATATAGAAAATGATGAGCCTTTGCCAATACCGAAGAAAAAAGTGGCAAAGAAAAAATAGTAAAAGCTAACTCTGCTCATCACACAGGTAAAAGCAGTAGAGATGATGAAAAAGTAAACTTAATTGTAATAATTGTTGCAACCAATAAAATACGAAAAAAGGAAAATAGAATGAATAATATCAGAGATAAAATGAGAGACTTTGAAAATTCAATCAAAGATTTTATAAAAAATCATCCAAATGTAACAGCTGCAAGTTTCCCATTTAAGGACTATAAATCACTTAATGAAACTCTCTACAATATACACATCGAAATGTCTTCTAAAAATAGTGGCATTAATTTAGAGGAAGGCATCAACTGGTTTCGTGAACAAATAAAAAAATTGACCGATTTCCTTCCATAAGAATTCAAAAATACGGGAACGGCATACCAGTTTTAAAGAATGCTCAAAAAATTTAGCTCGTAAATCACAATTGATTGAATTGAATTGATTATTGATAAGAACTTGCTTTTAGTTGACGGCAGTATAAGAAACGCACTCTTGTGTGTCAAGAATATTTTAGCACAAGATGTGGGGTGCGGCACAAGTGACTGCGCTGAAGGCACATTCCGGCATT
>JAGODU010000203.1 GCA_017998095.1 Prolixibacteraceae bacterium
TGGATGGCCGGAGCCTTTCTTGCTGATGGTAATGTAATATCACCTGATCATGATGGAAGCGCAGAATGGAATATTTTCAGCGATCCTGAATCTGCCAGAAAACTTGTTCATTCAGGTATAAAAATCATATTATTCCCTCTTGATGCCTGTAACCTCATTCCTATTGATGATTATCTTCTTTATTCTTTGAAGAAAAATTCAAAGAAGATATTATCATCACTTGTTCATGACATGTTTTTATTATCACTCGACAGCCACAAGAAATATTATATGTGGGATGTACTTCCGGCATTATATCTTGACCGTCCTGAAATTGCACACCTTATAGATACTTCAGCAGATATTGAAATCAGGGGAACGTCAATGGGAAGTATATTTAAAACTTCAAAGGGGAAACCGTTAAGATATGCAAATGCCATCGATGAAGAATTATTCCTTAAAAGATTCATTAAGCGTCTTAAAAAGTTTTAACTTAAAATATTTTATAAAAGAAAAGGGCTATGAATATTCATAACCCTTAATTATTTTTAAATAGTCTCTCCCTAAGAATTCCCGGTAAACAGGAATGTAAATGCCAGCACAATCAGGATAATAATTACAATAACAACAAAGAAAATTATAACACCTGATTTGTATCTCTTATTAGATTTTACAAGCTTATTTACAGATTGAATTTTGTTGATCTTATTTACCATTTTTTTCAGTGCCATCTGATCTTTCACAATATAATCATAAGCACCATACTTCATCGTGTTTATGGCAACATCGATATTGTCCTGGCCTGATAAAAATATAAATTCAATATTTGGGTTTTGCTCTTTTGCTTTTTTCAATACATCAATACCATTCATTCCATCCAGCAGAAAGTCCTGAATTATTATATCCGGATTGCGGTATAAATTGTTGATAGCATCTTCCCCGGAATAAAAAGGCATAACATTGCTAAATTTATTTGTTTTCAAATAGCTTACTATCAGCTTGTTATAAACCCTGTTATCTTCAACAACAAAAATTAATGAATCATTTGTGTCTTGCATAATATTCCGTTAAGATCGGATTAGAAAAATACTTTTATTTATTTACTCCGAAATTACATTAAAAATTTCAACCATCAATCTAATTTAGCAATTTTTTCAATAGCCAAAGCATAAATATTGTAAAGTAACATTAAATCTTTTCAAGATTTTTCTATCTCAAAAATCTTTTATACTATTTTAAACATGTATGAAACACTAACTTATGCATTAAAAATCAATTTACCTTCTTATTAATGCTTTTTACCGATAATTTTATTACTAACATACTACTTTGCTTTGCATAGTACTTTCCATCATTCGTATATTTGATCTATATTTATTTAAATCTCTGATATGAACATTGAAAACACAAAAGCGCAAATGAGGAAAGGAATTCTGGATTACTGTATTTTGGAAATTCTTTCAAAAAAACATTCCTACGCTCCTGATATTATTAATGAATTAAAAAAAGCCAATCTGATTGTTGTAGAAGGGACTTTATACCCTCTTTTAACAAGATTAAAAAATATTGGAGTACTTAATTACCGTTGGGAAGAATCGTTACAAGGACCTCTCAGAAAATATTATGAACTTACTGAAACAGGTCACAAGGCTTTATCGGAATTGGAAATATCATGGAGTGAAATATTAAATGCAGTAGAAACAATTAAAAAATCTAAATAATATGAAAAAAACAATTACAATAAATATCAGTGGCACTGTCTTCAACATAGATGAAGACGCTTATGATAAATTGAAAAATTATCTCACCAGGGTAAGTGATTTTTTTAACAATGAAAGCGGAGGACATGAAATTATTTTTGATATTGAATCAAGAATAGCTGAACTTTTCAGCGAAAGAATAACAGAAAGCCAGAATGTTATTAGCTTAACTATGGTCGATGATGTAATATCTGTCATGGGATCACCTGAAGAATTTTCAAGTAATGATGGAAATGCTTCTCAGGAAAAAAGCAATAATGAAAATCAGGTCTACCCACGTAGTTCATATACAAGAGCTAAAAAACTATTTCGTGATACTGACTCCAGGGTGATAGGTGGAGTTTGTAGTGGATTGGCATATTACTTCAATATGGACAAGATATTAATGAGGATAATTTTTGTAATCCTGTTATTCGTAACTTCAGGAGTATTAATACCTGCATATTTAATTTTATGGATTGCTGTTCCCAAAGCGAGAACTACAACTCAAAGGCTTGAGATGAAAGGAGAGCCAATTAATATTGAAAATATTGGTCGCTCGGTAAAAGAGGAAATGAATGACCAGGATAATGGAAAAGCAAATACAGTAAAAGATTCTAAGAGAAATATCAGATATGCTGCTCCAATAAGAAATTCAGAAAATAATTCTCCCGGTATAATTGGGAAAATCATAGGCATAATATTGGTTTTCTTTGGGTTCCTTGCATTTGCCGGACTTATTGTAAGCGTATTCGTATCAACAAAAATGATTGGAATGCTTCCCGGATTCTTTCATGAATATGATTCTTATTCATTCTTAAATCACTTTTTCACTAACAGCACTTTATCTACTCTGATGCTTGCTTTATTGATAATCGTTGGCATACCAATTTTACTGTTCATTTATGCCGGAACAAAACTTATATTCAACTATAATTCAAACAACAAATCAGTGGTATATTCATCTCTCGGAGTTTGGTTCATAGGTGTAATAATTGCAGTTGCTTCTATTGTTGGTGCTGTTAATGTTTTTAGCACCAGTAATAATGTTGAAGACAGATCACTATTGAATTTAGATTCAGATACTATTTATATTTCTTCAAAAGATTTTGCCACAGGAGTGATTTCTGAACCTAAATTTGAAATCAATAATATAAAGGTAATCGATCATAACGGGAATGAAGTAATAGCTGCCAATCCTGTATTAAGAATCGAAAAAAGCGGTAACAGTTATACCGAGCTTGTCATAAAAAAGGCTTCAAAAGGAAACAACGTTAAAGCTGCTGAAAAAAATGCCAAAAACATAGAATATAATTTCAGCCTGAATGGCTCTAAACTCATACTGGATCCCTACTTCCTTTTAAAAAAACATGAAAAATGGAGATCCCAAAAATGCATACTCACATTAAAAGTACCTGACGGTAAAGTAATATACCTGGATGAAAGCATACTTCCATTAATAAAAGACATTGAAAATACTACGGACACCTGGGCCGGAGATATGATCAATTCATACTGGATAATGAAACCTGAAGGTCTTTCTTTATCAGTTGCTAAATAATTGAAACAATCTCATTATCAGAAAATCTATAAATACAATTTTGTCTTTTTTTAAATTTACTTATAGAATCAGAAATAAAATTTTTATATTTGCTCACTCATTGTGGATAGATTTGTGAATGATTGCAACCACAGAAAAAAATGCTAAAGCATTCGTGGTAAATCACGATTGCACATCTTTTTCAATTCTTCCACTCATATATAAATATTAATAATTGACAACGTCAAAAAAGATTGTATTATGAGTTATTTATTTACATCTGAATCCGTTTCAGAAGGACATCCCGACAAGGTGGCAGATCAGATTTCTGATGCTATTCTTGATAAATTTCTTGCTTTCGATCCTGAATCAAAAGTAGCATGTGAAACATTAGTAACTACAGGACAAGTAGTTTTAGCCGGTGAAGTAAAAACTAAAACTTACATCGATGTACAGGAAATTGCGCGTGAAGTAATCAATCGTATTGGATATACAAAAGCCGAATACAGGTTTGATGGTGATTCATGCGGAGTGTTTTCTTCAATACATGAACAAAGTCCTGATATAAACAGAGGTGTTGTTCGCCACGACCCAATGGATCAGGGTGCAGGCGATCAGGGCATGATGTTTGGTTATGCTTGTAAAGAAACGGATAACTATATGCCACTTTCTCTTGAGTTATCACACAAACTCCTGATTGAGTTAGCAGCAATCAGACGTGAAGGTAAAGTAATGACTTATCTTCGCCCCGACTCTAAATCTCAAGTTACAATTGAATACAACGATAATGGCGAACCTGAAAGGGTTAACACTATCGTTATTTCAACACAGCATGATGAATTTATTAATCCTTCAGATACTTCTTCTAAATCACAGCTTAAGGCTGACGAATTAATGATTGAAAAAATCAGGGAGGATGTGATAAATATACTTATCCCCAGAGTTGTAAATACTCTCCCGGAAAGGGTAAAGAACCTGTTCGACGACAACATTATCTATCACGTTAATCCTACAGGTAAATTTGTTATTGGTGGTCCTCACGGAGACACCGGACTTACAGGCAGAAAGATAATTGTCGACACTTATGGAGGCAAAGGTGCTCATGGCGGAGGTGCATTCTCAGGAAAAGATCCTTCTAAAGTTGACCGTTCAGCTGCCTATGCATGTCGCCATATAGCAAAGAATCTTGTTGCTGCAGGCGTCGCTGATGAAATATTAGTTCAGGTCGCTTATGCAATCGGAGTTGCTAAACCAATGAATATTTTCATCAATACATATGGAAAATCAAATGTTAATTTAACTGATAGTCAAATTGCTGATAAAGTATCACAAATATTTGACATGCGCCCTAAGGCTATTGAAGAAAGATTGAAATTGAGAAATCCTATTTATGAGGAAACTGCAGCGTATGGTCACATGGGACGTGAACCAAAAACTATTGTAAAAAATTTCAAATCACCTTATCATAAAAACTTCGAAAAAGAAGTTGAACTTTTCACTTGGGAGAAACTTGACTATGCTGAAAAAGTTAAGGAGGCCTTCGGATTATAATTATATTTGAATAAGTTACTTAATATTATTAACAAATGCCATTTCAACCATGATTGAAATGGCATTTGTTTTATTGTTTTTTACTTTTTATTGCAATTGAATTCAAATACATTTTACCTAGTGCAGTTATTGTATCTTCTATATCCTTATAATTAAAACCAATTCTTCTAGTTATTTTTGAACCATCATATGCAGTTAAACGTAAAGATGTTTTCGCTGTCTCTCTTGTAATTACAGGTGGTTTTCCTGAAATTTTCCCAAATAAGTATGATACTCTCCAGAAGATTCCCAGTACTAACTTACTTACTTTAATATCAGGCGCTTTTAAATTGAGAGAAGCAGCTACTTTGCTGAAAAATTCCTTGTAAGTTAAATTGGAACTATTAAGTACAAATCTTTCATTTACACATTTGTCCCAAATATCGTTATCCAACAATTTAATGATAATCCAGGAAATATCGTTACCATCTACAAAACCTGTACTTCCATGAGTATAAAACCTTAATCCTTTGTATATGCTATTATAGAAGCCGGAATTTCCTGAAGACCAATCACCGGGAGATAAAATAACTGATGGATTTAAGATTACACACTCAAGACCTTCATGAATTCCCCTCCATACCTCCATCTCAGAAAGATATTTACTGTTGCTGTAACCTGAATGTTTTTTCCCTGGTATAAAAAGGCTTTTCTCATCAGTTATATATCCTTCCATATCTCGACCCAGAGCTGCTATTGAACTGATATGGCATATCTTTTTTACACCCTTTTCAAGACAGGCATCAACAATATTTGCAGTCCCACCAACATTTATTCCTTTTAATAATTGAAAATCTTCTGCACGGAAAGAAACCAATGCTGCACAATGGCATACAATATCAATACCCTCAACGGCATTTAATATTGATATATAATCAGTAACATCACCTTCAACCCATTCTATCTGAGAATATATTTCTTCAGAAGAAAAAGTGTAATATGCAATGTTCCTTCTGAAATTATCCAGACTCTTTTTATTTCGATATAATGCCCTTACCTTAAATCCATTCTGCAATAAATCAATTACTACTCGGGACCCTAATGCTCCGGAGACTCCTGTAATTAAAACTTTTTTTAATTTTTCTTTCAAAATTTTCTTTTAACTGTTCCATGGGGTAACAGCCTTTGCCCCAAATTCTTTTCCACTTATATTTTTAATCTTCAATCTAAAAATTCCTACATTCTTAACAGCAGGAGCATTAAAGGAAAAATCTCTGTCGCTATACTGACTCATGAAAATTTTTAAGGCTTTCTCCTTTTCAAAATAGTCATCAATAAATTCTAACTCTCCTTCAGCAATTACAGTTTTGGATCTTACTCTCCAACTGCAGGCTACTTCTTCATTCTGATGAACAATAGTATCGCCCGATAAAAAGGTAACACATGCATTAGGATTTTTATTCATCATCTCCCACTTTCTGCCTTCCTGTGCTGAATGCATATATATGTAATCCCCATCTAAACTAAAATTCATAGGAACTACGTATGGTTTCAAATCACCATCGCATAATCCCAGAAAGCAAGTCCGGCAAGACCTGATAATTTTTTCAATCTTTTCTCTGTCAGTAATCAATAATGTCCTCATTTCTTAAATTATGATGTTATTGCTCTTTTACCTAATTTCTTTGATAACTCTTTTTCTACTTTATTAAGATTTGTAATGGTAGTCTGAATTTCAATAATTCTTTCAATATCATCGCTTGAATTTAATTTTCCCATCTCATGAAGCAATTCATTTATCATGAGTTTTACATGTCTTAATTTGTATTCTTCAACTAATCGGGGTACAATAATATGTAATATTTCATGCTCATCTTCTACATAAGCACCTTTCCTCTTCCAGATAACGCTTTCAATATATTTGTCAAAAGGCAATCCGCTGACTAAACTATTAATTTCCCTGTCAGCATGAGAAGTAAAATATTTCTCAGGGTTGAAAAATTCTTCTTTATAATGTTTCTTAAATTGTTCTAAAATATTTTTTATTAC
>JAGODU010000204.1 GCA_017998095.1 Prolixibacteraceae bacterium
ATATATAATAAAAACCTCTAAGTGGTTTTCCCTCATCATGCCGATCATTGTTCTTTTTTTTCAGGATAACGGATTGTCGATGACTGAGATATTCTGGCTTAAATCAGTTTATTCAATTGCAATAGTGACTGTTGAAATTCCTTCAGGATACTTTGCTGATGTGATTGGAAGAAAGAGAACTCTGATAATAGGAACTTTACTTACTGCATTTGGTTTTTCAATATATAGCGTTTCATTTGGGTTCTGGCAGTTTTTGATTGCTGAGCTTGTTTTGGGGATAGGACAAAGCTTTATATCGGGAGCTGATTCTGCCATGCTTTATGATTCACTTAAAAATGAAAATCGGGAAAGTGAATATATTAAATACGAAGGAAGGGTTATTTCGGTAGGAAATTTTTCTGAAGCTGCTGCCGGAATAATTGGAGGTTTGATTGCAATGATCAGTCTTAGGACACCATTTATTGCACAAGTAGTTGTTTCATTGATATCTATACCTGCAGCACTCACTCTTTATGAACCTGAATACAGTATAAAAAACAGGAAAAAAGGATTTACCGATATTTTTAAAGTTTTGAAGTTTTCACTAATAGAAAACCACAGGCTTCGTAATTTTATACTTTTCTCATCGCTTGTTGGATCAGCAACATTAATCTTTGCCTGGTTTATACAACCTTTGCTAATTGAAATTAGTCTGCCGCTAGCAATGTTTGGAGTAGTGTGGACAGTACTCAATCTCACTGCAGGGACCTCGTCCTTTTTTGCACACAAAATTGAAAGTATGTTTACGGAGAAGCAAACAACAGGTTTCATAATGGTTTCGCTTTCGGCAGGATTTATAATTACAGGATTTACAATAAGCTACATTGCTTTGCCGATTATCTTCATAATATACCTCATAAGAGGGATGGCAACCCCTGTGCTAAAAGATTATGTACACAGCATGATAGATTCAGACATCAGGGCAACAGTACTTTCATTGAGGGATATGTTTATCAGAATTTTCTTTGCAATTCTTGGTCCGTTGTTGGGGTGGACAATAGATAATTATTCGTTAAAGACGGGCTTCATATCAGCAGGGTTAATATTTTTAATTTCAGGAGCTGTTCTATACCTGATAACTTACTATTCAAAAACTAGTTCCAGGTCATCATAAGCAAATTGAACCCCATCGCTAAGTTCTTTAGAAATTTCACTATACAAGCCCATCTGGTGACTGACATGAGTTAAATAAGTCATTTCTGGTTTAACCTTTTCAACAAGCTTCAGAGCTTCGCTAAGGGTCATGTGAGTTAAATGATCCTGTTTCCGGAGAGCATTTACAACCAATACTTTTAATCCTTTTAATTTTTCTATTTCAGCATCCTTAATTTCCTTAATATCCGTCATATAAGCAAAATTACCGATTCTGAAACCATACACAGGAAGCTTATGGTGATATCCTCTGACAGGAATTATTTCAGTATTAGCAATGAAAAATGGTTTATCCTTTAGTTCAATAAGATTCATTTGAGGGATTCCTGGATATTTATTATTATCAAAGACATAGGAAAAAACTTTTTTAACAGATTCCTGCACTCTTCTTTCAGCATATATATCAGTAGCATGTTTCTGGACCCAGTTAAAAGATCTTATTTCATCAAGACCTGCAATATGGTCGTAGTGTTCGTGAGTAAGCAGGATAGCAGAAAGTCGTTTGACTTTAGCATTAAGCATTTGTTGCCGAAAATCGGGACCTGCATCAATTACAAGTGTTAATCCATCAACTTCAACAAGCATTGAAGCCCTTAATCTTTTGTCCTTCTCATCAGAAGAGCGGCAAACTTCACAATTACATGCTACAACAGGTACTCCCTGAGAAGTACCGGTTCCTAAAAATCTAACTTTCAAGGCTTATTATTTTATATAATACAAAAATAACTTACTGATTCAATGTTTCAATCATAATTGATGTATTTTTGAGCCAAATATTTCAACATGGCAGGAAGACTATATTTAATACCAACGACATTAGGTGATGATAATCCATTCAAGGTTTTACCTTCTGACATTAAAGCAGTAATAGGTTCAATCAAGAATTATCTTGTAGAAGACGAAAGGACAGCAAGGCGCTTTTTAAAAAAAGTTGACAAGGACATCGTAATTGATGAGTTAAAGTTTAATGAAATAAACAAGCGCACGCGTCATGATGACATGGTTGAATTTCTTTCAGTAACACAAGCGGGTGAGGATGTTGGAATAATATCTGAAGCAGGTTGTCCGGGCATTGCTGATCCGGGATCAGATGCTGTAAGGGTTGCACACCAGAAAGGGATAGAAGTAAGGCCACTTGTCGGACCTTCATCAATTTTGCTATCATTAATGGCTTCTGGATTAAATGGTCAGAGTTTTGCATTTGCAGGATACATACCAATCAAGCATCCTGCAAGAGGTAAAGTAATCAGACATCTGGAACACAGGGTTTATTATGAAGATCAGACACAAATTTTTATTGAGACACCATATAGAAACAATTCATTAATAAATGATTTGGTAAGAACCCTTGATGAAAAAACATTATTATGCATTGCCTGTGATCTGACAAATGAAAATGAATTCATTAAAACACTGCCGGTTCGGGAATGGAAGAAGAATATTCCTGATATCAATAAGCGCCCTGCAATATTTCTTATAGGGAAGTAATAAATCAGAAGATTTTATTTTTCAATTGGTTGTTATACTCCATTTCAAAGTTAGGAGTAAAAACACCTTTGCCCAGATTATCTTCAATTTGTTTGCGACTCCAGAATTTACCTTCAGTAACTTCTTCGGAATGAAGGTTAATCTTTTTATAATCGTAAGAAATGAAAGAATAAACCATTTCCTTTTCTACTTCGCTTTCAAATATATAATGTCCGATAGATTTTGCTGAAAAATCTTTAAGCCCAATCTCTTCCCAGGCTTCCCGCTGGAGGGCGGTTTTAACATCTTCACCAAAAGCAATATGTCCTCCGACGGCAGTATCCCACTTTCCGGGCTGGATAATCTTAGTTTCCGGTCTTTTTTGCAGGAACAGATGTTTATGTGGATTCATAACATGAAGATGAACAACAGGATGAAGATATTTCTGTCCTCCATGGCAAACCGATCTTAAAGCTTTTCCTGTTACTCTCCCCTCTTCATCAACAATTGGTAACCATTCTTCATCTTCAAATTGGACGACTTGATTTTTAACTTTCATTTTTTGATGAACAAGTTCATAAATGAAATATATCCCAAAAATTATATAGAATAGTCCCCCGCTTATAAAAGCCCAGGCTTCTTTTGACATGAAGAAAGCAGAATAAACGACAAGTAGAGTATGGGCAGTAAAAATAAAAAACATCACTCTCAGAGTTTCTTTAAATTTCTTTTGAACCTCATCCGTGATTTCCATTCCCTTCATATACCGCTGAGACATACCTCCAACAATATTGAATTTCGTAAACGCCGAGAAAGCAAGAATAGCGCAAAGAATAGCTTCAATAACGGCAGGTTTTATTTTGAAGAAGATATCGTTATTAAGGAGAATCGACACTCCCCCGAGAGCAATAAGTAGAGCAGTATCGAGGATAATAAATTTATCGAGTCGTTTTTCCTTGAAATAAGTATATACCAATTCCAGAATTCCAATTATGAGGGCAACAGCAAGACCGACTTTAGTTCCCCACAATTCATCAGCAGCAATAAAAACGAATAAAGGAATAAATCCTGGCAGAAGTTTTTTAATAAGATCGGAACGGTTCACAACAAATAAGTTAAAAACTGTTTAATAAATCGTTTTTATATTCAACAAGAAGAGATTCAAACTGGCATACGGCATCATCCAGCGATAAGCTTGAAGAACCACCGGAAGCATTAATATGGCCTCCCCCTTTATAATATTTTCTGGCAAAATCGTTAGTCGAGAATGTACCTTTTGAACGAAGAGACACTTTAACCTGATCTTCTTTTTCAAGAAAAAGCACACAAAAAACAATTCCCTTAACCATAAGAGGATAATTAACTAATCCTTCAGTATCGCCGGGCTGAAAGTTAAACCTGGTTAATTCTTCTTTACTTAAACTAATATATCCGCTTCTGAATTCAGGAAGAATAACCATTTTTTCTTTAAGGCTGTGTCCAATAAGTCTCCAGCGATCTTCAGAAAAAGTATGATAAACATTTGAATGAATAAGGTCTTTATCGATACCTTTTTCCAAAAGCTTAGCAATTATATGGTATGTTTCAGGTTCTGAGGCATTATAACTAAAATTCCCGGTGTCGGTCATCATGCCTGCATAAATAGCATCAGCAGCTTCCTTATCGAGGAAATCGTAATAGCCGGCTTCTTCAATAACTTTAAACAGCAATTCGCAGGTTGAACTTGCAGAAGTACAAGAAATAACAAGATCACATTCAGCTTTTGGATCAGGATGATGATCAATCATCACCTTGTAGCCTTTAAAATCTTTCAGAAAATCTTTGATACCATCTCCCCTTTCAAAATCATTAAAATCGAGACAAAAGAGAGTATCGGCGTTTTGGAAAACTGATTTTGCCTTTTCACTTTCCTTTTCGTTATCAGTAATAAGTTCAACTCCTCCCATCCATTGCAGGAAATCAGGAATATCGTTAGGAATAACAATAAAAGGGTTTTTACCTTTGTTTCTCAAAATCTTAAGGAGAGCAACAGCAGAGCCAATTGCATCACCATCCGGATTAACATGGGAAACGATAACTGAAGTATCTGACTTTTCAACAATTTCTTTAAAACTCTTTATCTTAATTTGCCCGATTTCGCTTTTCATTTTGTAAACTTGCAAGAAATACAAAGATAAAATTTCATTTTACGAATAATAAACAGACCTGTAAAATAATGATATTATGAGAACTGATTTAACTTTCACAATTGTCAAGCCTACAGCGTTCAACAAAGGTCAGCTCGGGCAAATAGTTGATCTTATATTGAAAAATGGATTTAAGATCGTAGGGATGAAAATGACGAAGATGGATAAAGAAAAGGCTGAAAGCTTTTACGGAGTGCATAGAGAAAAACCTTTTTTTGAAAGCGTAGTTAAATATATGACATCCGGTCCAATAGTAGTTGCAGTACTGCAAAAGGAAAATGCAATAGCAGATTATCGTGAGCTGATTGGAGAAACAGACCCATTGAAGGCAAAATACGGGACAATAAGAAAGATGTATGCTGAATCGAAAGAAGCAAACGCTGTACATGGATCTGACAGTGATGAAAATGCAATGATTGAAATCAGTCAGTTTTTTTCCATTGAAGAACTTTTACTTGAGAATTAAATATCACTATTTAATAACGGAAGCCGCTAATGCGGCTTCTTAAATTTATAAAATTTACATTTTTTAAGTTAACTTTATCCCAGCTAATCTATAAACCTAAGATGAAAAAACACCTGAAATGTTTGTTTCTTTATTTCATATTTTATTTTAGTATTTCTTTTGCTTTGGCTCAAAAAAGCCCTTTACTTACAGGGACTGTATATGACAAGTCGAACAATTCAGCAATTCCTTATTCCAACATATATTTAAAAGATTCAAAATCAGGCACTACTTCACAAAATGATGGTACGTTTACCCTCAGCATACCAAAATTGCCTGACACATTAATAATTTCAGCAATAGGTTACGAGACGAGGAAGATACAATTAACATTAAAAAACAGTAAGACCCTTAATATAGGTCTTATATCTTCAGATTTCGAGTTAGGTGAAATTGTTATACATCCTTCAGAGAATCCTGCACTAAGGATAATGAGAAACGTTATCAAAAGAAAAGACAGAAATGATCCTGAAAAAGCAAACACTTTAGCATGTAACACATATACAAAGCTTTTATTTAAAACCAAAGGAAATGTAGAAGGAGATACAACTTTAGAAAAGGGCCTTCCGGTTTACTTTTCTGAAAAAGTATCGCAGAATATAATTCAGCGCAAGCCATATTATGAAAAAGGGAAAATAATTGCTGAGCATCAGGAGGGACTTGGATTGTTCAGGGAAATAAACGTAGCAGGTTATGCAAATAACCTTGGTATAGAATTCAATTTTTTTAAAAATGTCATTGACTTTTTCGACAAACCGTTTATAAGTCCTTTACATACTAATGCTTTCATTTATTACAACTTTCACTTGGCCGACAGTATCCAAAGTGATTTAGGAAAAGAATACATAATAGAATTTGCTCCCAGAAATACAAAAGATCCGGCATTCAAGGGGGTGATGAGTGTATTGGATGAAGATTGGTTTTTGACAGAAATTACAACAAAGATACCGGTAAGTGCCAACCTCAACTATGTAAACAAGATTGATTTACATCAGACATTCACTCCAATAAACGATTCTATGGTATATCTGAATGTCAATGAAATAAATGCAGAGTTAAAAATCACTAAAGACAATTCGCTCATTGACATCAACTTCACCGGAGTGATGAATAAAAGAAGCGTTTACAGTGATGTCATATTAAATTTCCCGCCAATAAAGCCCGGAGAAGAAGAGATAATATGGTCAACGATAAATCCTCTGAAGAAAGAAACTATAAAAGAAGGAGTCATAAGTGAAATCCGCCCGGAAGAATTATCAGACAGAGAGCTTCAGGCGATAACAGTAATAGATTCGATGAACAATGACTGGAGGATAAAAACAGTTGACAATCTGACCCGAATGTTTCTGACAGGATATATACCGGGTGAATATATAGAAATGGGACCATATCTTGAGCTGATAAAGCATAATAAAGTTGAAGGGTACAGATTTAATTTGTCGGGCAGGACAAGTTCAAAG
>JAGODU010000032.1 GCA_017998095.1 Prolixibacteraceae bacterium
AAAAAAACTTACAATAAAGAAGAAATCTCCAAATTCTGTAAAACGAACAAAAAATAAAACAAAGAATTCGGTTTCCGGAAAATCAAATAAAACTGAAAAGTAAAATCTTTTTGAATTTTATATCTCAATCAGTTATTTACTATAGTTTTTTAAAAAAAAATATTCATTTTGTCGAGGGAAAAAAATTAAGTTTTATTCTCAATAAAAAAGTAAGAGAATAAAATACATTCTGATATAAAGATTCAGAAAAATTAGAAATTTCAGGTAATTAATAGTTGATAGATGAAAGAAGGAATCAGATTTATAGAGAGACATTTCACTGCTAATCCCAGTTGGCAGAAGTTAATTGTAGAATCGAATTTACCTCAGAGTTTAGATCCTCTGAAAGAAATATCAAAGAATCTTTGGTGGACATGGAATTCAAAAGCAAGGGAGCTTTTTGAATACATAGATGCAGAGCTATGGGAAGAATCTGCACATAATCCGATTGTTCTTCTTGGAGAAGTCAGCTATAGCAGATATCTGGAATTGGAAAATGATGAAGAGTTCAAGTACCGGCTTGACTGGGTTTATAATGAGTTAAAGAATTATCTGACAGAAAGAAGTGTTCCCCAGAGCAATAAAATTGCATATTTCAGCATGGAATATGGATTGCATGACAGTTTGAAGATTTTTTCGGGAGGACTTGGAGTTCTTGCAGGAGATTATTTAAAAGAAGCTTCCGATTCAAAGATGAACATGGTTGGAATCGGATTATTATACAGATTTGGATATTTTAAGCAGACATTAAATAACAGGGGTGAACAGATAGCGAACTACGAAGCAGAGGAATTTTCAAAGATACCTGTTCAGCCGGTAATGATTGATGATAAATGGTTAACAATAAGTGTTGAATATCCGGGAAGAAATTTATCTGCTAAGGTATGGCAGGTAGATGTAGGAAGTATAAAACTTTACCTTCTGGATGCTGATTTGGATAACAATCGTGAAGAAGACCGTTTTGTAACACATCATCTTTACGGAGGCAATAATGAAAACAGGCTTAAACAAGAAATTTTGCTTGGGTTTGGAGGAATCAGGGTATTAAATGCTCTTGGTTTTAATGCTGATGTTTATCATTGTAATGAAGGCCATGCTGCTTTCATTGGATTGGAAAGAATAAAGATGTTGATCCAAAACAACAATCTTACTTTTAACGAAGCAAAGGAAGTAGTAAAGACCTCAACACTATTTACAACACACACACCTGTACCAGCCGGGCATGATGCTTTTCATGTTGACTTGCTGAAATCATATTTAGGTCAACTACCTGAGATGATTCAGCTATCATGGGATGAATTTATTCAGTTTGGGAAAGCACTTCCAACAGAAGATCATTTTAATATGAGTTACCTCGCAGCCAACATGTCACAGAATATCAACGGAGTTAGCAAGCTTCATGGTGATGTAAGCAAGGAAATATTAAAAGAGCTATATCCGGGTTATTTGGCAGAGGAACTGCATATTGGATATGTAACCAACGGAGTACATTATTCAACATGGGCAGCAAAGGAGTGGAAAGATCTACACAAGAAATATTTTGGTCGCAATTTCCCTGAATGTCAGAGTGACATGAAGGTCTGGCAAAAGATACAGGATGTACCTGATGAAGAAATTGCCAATACAAAACAAAAGCTTAAAATCAAGCTTATAGAATATATAAAGCAACGTTTCGCAGACAACTGGATAACCAGAAATGAAAATCCTAAGTTGATTAACGAGGCATTAAGCCAGTTCAATCCTAATGCTTTGACAATAGGTTTTGCAAGACGATTTGCAACATACAAAAGAGCATACCTGTTATTCAAAAACCTTGAGAGGCTTAACGAGATAGTAAATCATCCCGAACATCCTGTACAGTTTATATTTGCAGGGAAGGCACACCCTGCTGACAAAGGAGGTCAGGATTTAATCAAGTATATAGTTGAGATTTCAAAAAGGCCTGAGTTCATTGGTAAAATTATGTTTATTCAGAATTATGATATGAACCTTGCCAAGATGATGCTTCAGGGAGTTGATATATGGATGAACACTCCTACCCGACCATTAGAAGCATCCGGAACCAGCGGGGAAAAAGGAGTAATGAACGGCACAGTACATTTTTCAGTTCTTGATGGCTGGTGGGTAGAAGGATACAAACCGGAAGCAGGATGGGCATTACCAATGGAGCAATCGTTTGATGTTCCTGAATTCCAGGATGAACTTGATGCTGAAACGATTTATAATATTCTTGAACAGGAAATAGTGCCTGCTTATTATAAAAAGAACAAGAAAGGAGTATCTGAAGCCTGGGTTTCATTTGTTAAGAATACTATATCTGAGGTAGCTCCTAACTTCACTATGCGCCGTCAGCTCAATGATTACATAGAAAAGTTTTATAACCCACAGACAGATCGGTATAGAATGCTTATTAAAGATGATTTTGCTGTAGCCAGGGAAATATCAGACTGGAAAGGAAAAATTGCCGAAAAATGGGATGGTATTAAATTAATTGAAGCAACAATAGAACACGGAATTAACCATACATATAAGATAGGTGAAAGTCATCCTGCACAGGTTGTGCTTGACTTAAACGGATTGTCGAGTGATGAAGTAGGGGTTGAAATTGTAATTTCTGAAAAGACAGAAGAAAAAATTATTTTCATAGAAAAGCATGAGTTCAGCGTTTCGCAAGTTGAAGAAAATATCTGTACATATAAACTCGACCTGACAATAATGAATCCAGGAAATTATGGGTATGGACTAAGGGTGTTCCCAAAGAACAAACTTCTTCCAAACCGATTTGATTTCAGGTATCTGCATTGGATTTAAAAGGGAGACAAAAATAGTCTGTAAATATTTGCATCTCTGATATATCGTATTTGATTTTGTTGATTATATTAACAGAAAATAAAATTACTATTTTTGTTAACTAACATCTAATAATTAAATACAATGCCGACAGTAAAAAATGTAGGAGAAAAGATACGACAGATCAGGGAATTAAAAAGAATTAATATTGAAGAACTGGCTGTCAGAAGTAATCTTGACCAGGAACAAATCATTCAGATAGAAGAGAATAAAATAATACCTTCTCTTGCACCACTAATCAAAATAGCCAGATCATTAGGTGTAAGATTGGGAACGTTTCTTGATGACACAGAGCAACTTGGCCCGGTAGTAACTCTTGCTGGTGAAAAAAACAAAGGTGCCAGTTTCTCAAATAAAAATATTAAAGCCCGTTCTCATATGGACTTCTTTCCACTTGCCAGCAATAAATCAGGCCGGCATATGGAACCATTTATAATTGATATCCAACCGGGAAATGTAAATGATTATATGCTTTCATCTCATGAGGGTGAAGAATTCATCTATGTACTTGAGGGAGCTATTGAAATAAACTATGGAAAAGACATATATGTTTTACAGGTGGGTGACAGTATTTATTATGACTCTGTCATCAACCATAATGTACATGTTTATGCTGAGAAACCTGCTAAAATATTAGCAGTAGTATATGCCCCATTTTAAAAGTAAAGCTATGGAACTTATTGAAAATACCCTGGGAGGATTCCTGGAAAAATGGGCATTTGAAACTCCTGATAAAGATTTCATGGTATATGCCGACAGAGGACTGAGATTTACATATAACGAATTTAACAAAAGAGTTGACTCTCTTGCAAAGGGCTTACTTTATCTTGGAATAGGCAAAGGAGATCATGTAGGTATTTGGGCTACTAACGTGCCTGATTGGCTTACTTTTACATTTGCCACTGCAAAAATTGGTGCTGTTCTTGTCACGGTTAATACAAGTTACAAGTCGCATGAGTTGGAATATCTTATGGAGAATTCTGATCTGCATACAATATGTATAATTGATGGTTGGAGAGACAGTGATTATATTCAAATACTTAAGAACTTAGTACCTGAGCTTGCAACTTCCGAAAGAGGTTTTCTTAAGAGTGAGAAATTTCCTTATCTTAAGAATGTAGTATTTATAGGACCCGAGAAACACAGGGGAATGTATAATACTCAGGAATTAATTCTTCTGGGAGAACACATCGATGATTCGGAACTTGAATTTGCTAAGCTGAACGTAAGTCCTTATGATGTAGTAAATATGCAGTATACATCAGGAACAACAGGTTTTCCAAAGGGTGTTATGCTTACTCATGTTAATATATTAAACAACGGCTATTGGATTGGAGAATGTCAGAAATTTACTGCTAAAGATGTATTATGCCTACCACCACCGTTATTCCATTGTTTTGGAATTGTACTTGGCATGATGGCAGTAATTACTCACGGTTGTACAGTAGTCATGATTGAATCATTTGATCCACTGCTTGTTCTGGCATCTGTAGAAAAAGAAAAGTGTACTGCTTTGTATGGTGTGCCAACTATGTTTATAGCAGAATTGAATCACTCTATGTTCGATATGTTTGATCTTTCGAGTTTGCGTACTGGTATAATGGCCGGTTCGCTTTGTCCTATTGAAACAATGAGGGCGGTAATCGAAAAGATGAATATGAAAGACATTACAATAGTATATGGTCTGACAGAAACATCACCGGGAATGACTCAATCGCATGCTGACGATTCACTTGAAGTAAAAGTTACAACTGTAGGCCGGGAATTACCGGGAATAGATGTAAAAGTTCTTGATCCTGAAACAGATGAAGAGGTGCCTGTTGGTGTACAAGGTGAAATGTGCTGCAGGGGCTACAATATAATGAAGGGATATTACAAAAATCCTGAAGCAACAGCAGCTATAATAGATAAAAACGGATTCTTGCATTCAGGAGATTTAGGTGTAAAAACACTTGAGGGCAATTTCAAGATAACGGGACGTATAAAAGACATGATTATCAGGGGTGGTGAAAACATTTACCCCCGAGAAATTGAGGAGTTTTTGTATTTAATGCCTGAAATAAGGGATGTACAGGTAGCCGGGATTACCAGTCCGAAATATGGAGAAGAAGTAGGTGCATTTATAATCTTTCATGAAGGAAAAAATCTTTCTGAAGAAGATATTAAAGATTATTGCAGAGGTAAAATATCCAGATTCAAGATTCCAAAATATATTTTCTTCCTTAAAGAATTTCCAATGACAGCAAGCGGAAAGATTCAAAAATATAAGCTCAGAGAAATGGGCGTTGAACTTTTGAAAAAGCAAGGGATAACTATTGTATAAACATTATGAAGATTTCAGTAATAGGGACTGGAGGCGTTGGAGGATATTTTGGCGGAAGACTTGCTCTTGCCGGCAATGATGTAACTTTCATTGCCAGGGGCAATCATCTTGACGCAATACAAAAGAATGGACTTATCGTAAAAAGCATAAAAGGAGATTTCGAAATCAATCCTGTAAAAGCAACTAATGATTTCAACTGTGTTAAAGATTCAGATTTGATTATTGTATGTACTAAAGCATGGCAGGTAAAAGAAATAGCAGAAAAGATCGCCCCTCTTATTAATGAAGAAACAATTATTCTGCCTACTCAAAATGGAGTGCTGGCATATGATGAACTTATTGAATATATACCAAAGAAAAATGTTCTCGGGGGATTATGCAGGACTTTCTGTAAAATAGAAAGTCCTGGCGTAATATCGCACATGGGGCTTGACCCTACTATCGTTTTTGGAGAGATCGACAATAGGATTACTGAAAGGATTTCAAGACTCAATAAGCTATTCAACGAAGCCGGAATAACAAACATTGTTGCAAAAGACATTAAGGCAGAGCTTTGGAAGAAATTCATAATGATATGCTCCAGTGCCCTTCTTGTTGTAACTAATACCAATTACGGTGAACTAAGGACTTCCTCCGAAACGCGTACTCTGGTAAATGAATTGTACGAAGAAATTTATAATGTTGCTATAGCAGCAGGTGTAAATCTTTCTCCTGAAATTGTTGAAAAGACAATGCAGAACCTCGATACTTATCCACCTGATTCAACATCATCACTTACGAGGGATGTAAGGGAAGGCAGACCTTCAGAAATAGAATATCAAAACGGAACAGTTGTTAAACTTGGAATTAAGTATGGGGTAGCAACCCCGGTTAACAGGTTTGTTTATTATTGTATAAAACCTTTGGAAGAAAAAGCAAGAAGACCAAAGTCTATTTAATTTTATATCTTTGCAAAAATAAAAAGACAGTTCGTAACCATCCTGTCTATAAACAAAACTAAGGAAATGAAGAAAGCAATTGTTTTACTCTCCGGGGGGCTGGATTCTACAGTCGTTATACATCTGGCAAAAAGCAAAGGATTTGAAGTTTATGCTCTTTCATTTAATTATGGACAAAAACATAATAAAGAGCTTGAATGTGCTATTAAAACTGCTAAAGATACCGGGGTAAAAGATCACAAAATCATAGATTTAAAACTAAATCTTTGGGGAGGTAGCTCGTTGACTGATAATTCAATGAACATTGAAGATGGAAATATTTCTGCTAATGAAATACCACTTACTTATGTTCCGGCACGTAATATGGTTTTTCTTTCAATTGCAGCATCTTATGCAGAAGCAATAGGATCGCAGGATATATTCATTGGAGTCAGCCAGGTTGATTATTCCGGATACGTTGACTGCCGTGAAGAGTTCATCAAATCGATGGAAAACACTATAAACCTTGGAACAGTTATGGGAGCAGAAATGAACAAGAAAATTACTATTCATGCTCCATTCCTTTTCAAGACTAAGTCAGAGGAAATACTTATAGGTGAAGAGCTGGGGGTTGACTGGAGCAATACCTGGAGTTGTTATAGGGGTGGCGAAAAACCATGTGGAAAATGTGACAGTTGTCTGCTTAGAAAGAATGCATTTGAAGAAGCAGGAGTTACGGATACATCGCTCATATAATTTCTCATTATAGAACACTCAATACAATAATGGATAAGAAATATATATTACTTGCTCCTGAAGCTATTTTTCCAATCACAAAGAACGATAAAGGAATAACAATTAATAATACTCCTTCTACCGGATTTAAGATTTCCGGCACAATACAAGGAGAAGGGAAAATGGCGGGGATACCTGTTCTATTCATTCGTACTTCAAGATGCAATTTAAGATGTATATGGAATCTTCCTGATGGTCAGGTTAGTATGTGTGACACTCCATATACTTCTTTTGATATTGCCAATGAATTGAAATTATCAGTTGAAAAGCTGAAGAAAATAATTCTCAATAATCTTGGGAATATTAACCATCTTGTAATTTCAGGAGGAGAGCCACTTTTGCAATCTGAAAATATAAGCTTTTTAATTTCTGAGCTGGATAAAGAACGAAAGATCCATTATTCTGTTGAGACCAACGGTACTATTTATAATGAAAAGTTGATTGAAAAAATTGATTTCTTCAGTATTTCACCAAAGCTTAAAAATTCAGTACCCACAATTGAAAAAATAAAGAAACAGAATATCACTGTAAATTCAGATATTGATTATCTTGAAAAGATAAGATTAAATACTGATGTAATTCAATCAATTATTGATCATTGCAGAGAAAACAAGGATAAAGATTTTCAACTTAAATTTGTAGTACAAAACCACGATGAAATAAAAGAAATAGAAGATTCTTTTCTATCCCGTCTTAGCGGATGGAAACCAGACGACATTGTTTTAATGCCTTTGGGAAGTACTCCCGAAGAATTAAAACAAACAAGAATGCTTACAGTTGAATTGGCAATAGAAAGAGGATGGAGATTTAGCCCTCGCTTACAAATAAATTATTTTGGGGGAATTGCCGGTGTATAAAAATTTTAAATTCAAAAGGAATATGCAAATTGAATCAACACATTTGGGAAAGCAAAGCAGTTATCCAAAGCATTATGACCCTTCTGTTCTTGTTGCTGTTCCAAGAATTCTGAACCGCCAATTATATAGTATTGACAATGACAATCTTAATTTCACTGGAGTTGATGTCTGGCATGCTTATGAATTCAGTTTTTTATTGAAATCAGGATTACCAATTGCAGGATTATTGAAAATAGTATATTCTGCAGAAAGTGAGTTCTTAATTGAAAGCAAATCCCTCAAGCTGTATCTTAATTCATTTAACATGGATAAATACGGATTATCTGCTGAAGAAGGAATACATGAAGTTTTAACTGTTATTATCAAAGATCTGTCGACTATACTTAAAACGGAAGTAAAAGCACACTATTTTGATTTTACTAAACGTAAAAAACAAGATGATTTTTCAGGATACTTAATTTTAGAAAATAGTGATGATTTAAAATCCGTAACTTTTAATGATTATTTTGAAAATACTAACTACCTAGATGAATCAACATCTTCAGGAAAAATAAAATGGGGTTCTCATCTTTTAAGAAGCAATTGCAAGATAACACTTCAACCAGACTGGGGTTCAGTTTTTATACAAATGCAAGGTGAAAAATTACCTACAAAGAATGGATTACTTAAATATATTATATCATTAAGAAATGAAAATCATTTTCATGAAGAAATATGCGAAATGATATTTACAAGATTAATTAATATCTACAATCCCTCAGAATTAACAGTTTCATGCCTTTATACCCGAAGAGGCGGAATAGACATTAATCCTGTCAGATCAATGAAAAGGAATGATATTCCTATGCATTTGAAGAATCATAAGGTGCTTACAAAAATGGAATTCAGACAATAAGTCCATAAAAAAACTTTCAGTTTAATTTGATTTCTTCCTATAGCTTAAAACTGCCCAACCGTTAAAGAAAACTGCAAATCCAATTAAAGCAAATAACTCAGTAAATAATTCTGTCAATAAACTTCCTTTAAGATATATCATTCGTATAGCTTGAATAATATATTTCAAAGGACTTAAATAGCTTAAAACCTGTGCCCATTTTGGCATGTTATTAACTGAAGTGTACAGTCCACTGATAAATATAAAAGTGAGCACAAAGAAAAACATCATAAACATTGCTTGCTGCATGTTTCGGGCATAATTGGAAATAACAAGACCAAAACCTGAAATTGCTAAAACAAATACTGATACAAAAAGATATATATTTATCAGACTTCCCTCCGGACTGAATCCATAGAACAGCCATGCTACAAGCATACTGACATTAAGAACGACAAAACAAACCACCCAGAATGGTATTAACTTTGCAAGAATAAAGTCAAACTTTCGAATGGGAGTAACATTGATTTGATCAATAGTCCCGTTTTCTTTTTCACCAACAATATTTAAAGCAGGAATAAAACCACCTACTATAGCAAGAATCATTACGAGCAAGGCAGGAATCATAAAAACAAAATACTCAAGTGAAGGGTTAAACCAAAAGCGGGGAATTACAGATACTCCAAGACCTGATAATTGTTTATTGTTAAGACCTTTTTCATTAATTATTTCATAGCTGAAATCATTTACAATAGACATAAGATATGAGCTACCCAAACCTCCTTTAACTCCGCTGACTGCATTTGATGAAATCAAAACCTTTGATTGATTTTCTTTTTCAATGTTTCTTTCAAAATTTGGTTGAATTTCAAGAATCAAATCAGCATTATTATCTTCAATATTCTCAAATGCCAAATTATAATTATCAGAAAGACCTGTAAGCCGGAAATATCCTGATGAAGTAATTTTATTTATCAGCCTGTTTGAATATGAACTCTTATCGTGGTCAATAATATGAAGATTAAGATTTTTAATTTCGAAATTCGCAACTAGAGGAAAAATCAACATTGCCATAAATGGTAAAACAACAGAAATCTTAGGCAGAAATTTATTTCTGAAAAACTGTTTAAACTCTTTCTCCAAAAGATACTTTAACATCTTATTCTATTTTAAAAGTTTTATTCTAATCTGATTTTAAATTTCTTCAGGCTGACGATAATTATCAAAATTGCCATACTTGTCAATACAATTATCTCCTTTAATATTGAAGAAAAGGTCATTCCTTTTATCATAACATCTTTAATAGCAATGATAAACCATTTTGCCGGAATTATATTTGCCAGCCACCTTAATACAGTGGGCATACTCTCAACAGGGAACATCATACCTGACAGATATACAACAGGTAAAAGAAGCACCATACCTGAAATAAGAAGCGCAACAATTTGTTTATCAACAAGGGTTGAAATAAGAATTCCAAGTGAAAGGGAAACAAAAATGTATAATAGCGAAATAAAAATAACAAGGAACAAACTTCCAACAATGGGTACATGCAGTAAAAAATGAGCCAGAATTAATATTGTTGCAAGATTTACTAAAGAAATACAAAAGTAAGGAACCACTTTTGAAACAATAATCAAAAATGGTTTCACCGGCGAAACCAATAAAACTTCCATTGTCCCTTTCTCTTTTTCTCTTGCTATAGAAACTGACGTCATTAGAGCACAAATAAGCATGATAATAACTCCGATAATACCTGGAACAGTATTATACTCATTTTTTAATGCAGGATTGAAAAGAAGCTTTATTTCAGGGCTTATTAATCCTGCTCTGCTTATTGATTTAGATTTGTCCTGCTGATATGAAAGAATAAGGTTGGATGCATAGCCGTTTAAAATTACAGCAGTATTTGGGTCTGAACCATCAGTAATAATCTGGATTTGTGCATCATCACTTTCCATGAATTTTTCTCCAAACCGGTTACCAAAAACAAGTACCATTCCGCAATCAGATTCAGTGAAGATTTTTTGAATATTTTCATATTCATCTATATATCCTTTGAAAATAAAATACTCACTGCTTTGCATCTTATTAACAATCCCCTGAGTAATATGATCTCTTGAAGGATCAAAAACAACAAACTTCGTATTTTTGATTTCAGTAGAAATACAATATCCAAAGAGAACAGTCATCACCACCGGCATTAATAATAGAATAATCATTGTCCAGTGGTCACGTAATATGTGATAGAATTCTTTTATTACAAAAGCCTTAAACTGTTTCATTTCATTCGCCTTTTCGAGTAGATTTTCTTGCTAATTGAGTAAAAACTCCATTCATACTGTCTGAACCATATATGGTTTTTAAGTTTTCTGGAGTATCCAATGCATCGATTCTTCCATCAACCATAATAGAAACCCTGTTACAATATTCTGCTTCATCCATGTAATGAGTTGTTACAAATACTGTTATACCTCTATCTGAAGCATTATAAATCATTTCCCAAAAATTTCTTCTGGTAATTGGGTCAACTCCTCCGGTAGGCTCATCCAAAAAGACAATCTTTGGATCATGAAGAATAGAAACTGAAAAAGCAAGTTTTTGCTTCCATCCTAATGGTAATAATTTTACTAAAGTGTTCTTTTCATCTTGAAAACCAAGTTGCTCGAGAAGAATGTTCGTCCTTTTATTTATTTCCTTACCGGGCACACCATATATTCCTGCATATAACCTTATATTTTCCCACACTTTCAAATCGTCATATAATGCAAATTTCTGACTCATATAACCTATGTTTTCTTTTATCTTGTCAGATTGATGATAAATATCAAAACCTGCAACATTCCCATAACCTGAAGTCGGTTTTAACAAGCCTGTCAACATTTTCATTGCTGTTGTCTTTCCGGCACCGTTTGCTCCAAGAAATCCAAATATCTCACCCTGTTCAACATCAAATGTTATATTATCAACAGCAGTAAAAGAGCCGAACTTCTTTGTCAGATTTTCAACTTTTATTATTTTCATTTCTATAGTCGTTGCGTGATAATGACATAAAAACATCTTCAATAGAAGGATCAATATTTACTATTGTCAGCTCTTCATGACCTTTTGATTTCAAAAATATTTCCATCTCTCTTCTAAATTCACTTTTTGAGGCATCAGTCAGATGGTCAGTATTTATTTCAACATGATGGCTGTCTCCAAAAGAATAACATGATTCAATCTTCCCGAATGATCTGATATCTGATAACAACTTTGACATTTTCCTGCTTTTTACTGCCCATATTTCATTCTTGTAACTACTTATTATTTTCTGAGGAACATCAATTTTTAATACTTTTCCATTAAGAATAAAAGCAATTCTGTCACACAACTTCGCCTCATCCATATATGGTGTCGATACTAATATCGTTATTCCCTGAGACTTGAGCTTCATCAACATCCCCCAGAATTCTTTTCTCGATACCGGATCTACCCCTGTAGTAGGCTCATCAAGGAATAATACTTCTGGTTTGTGTATCAACGCACAGCACAAAGCAAGTTTTTGCTTCATCCCCCCTGATAACTTACCTGCCCTCCTGTCTTTAAAAGGTTCAATCTGCTTATATATATCCTCAATCAGATAATAGTTTTCTTCAATAGAAGAATTGAATACCGTAGCAAAAAAGGTCAGATTTTCTTCAACTGTAAGGTCATGATATAATGAGAACCTCCCGGGCATATAGCCAACTCTCCTTCTGATTTCTTTATACTGGCTGACAATATCAAATCCATTGACATAAGCCGTTCCCTCATCAGCATTCAATAAAGTTGTCAGGATACGATACAGTGTCGTTTTACCAGCACCATCAGGTCCAATGACACCGAATATTTCTCCATGCTTAACTTCAAAATTTATATCATCTAAAACCTTAGTTTTCCCAAAGCTTTTTGATACTGAAGAACAACAGATTGAAGCATTTTGCCTATTATCCATTTGATTTATATTAAAACTTAATACTGCCGTACATTCCTATTTTCAAATAGCCATCGTTCTTGACTGCAATCTTGATTGCATAAACCAGATTGTCCCTTTCCTCTCTTGTCTGGATAGTCTTTGGGGTAAACTCAGATTTTCCCGAAATCCAGATTACATTTCCGTTATACTCCTTTGTATCCTTCCCGAAATCGGAGTATACTTTAACACTGTTGCCTATCTTTAACTGAGTCAATTGATCTGAAGTTATATATGCTCTCAACACCATATTGTCAATATCTGCAATTTTAAATAATGATTTGCCCATTACAGCCAGCTCTCCCCTCTCAGCATATTTAACAAGCAAAGTGCCTTTAATAGGACTTGTTATCATACTTTTCTTCAATTGATCAGCAACTTGCTCAACCTGAATTTGCATTGTTGATATATCTTCTGTTATTCCTCTGTTTGAAATTTCCAAAGTAGATTTTTGAGCATCTAATTGCCTTTCAATTAAGCCTATCTGTGCATTTATATCATCTAACTGCTTTTTTCCAACGGCATCAGCCATAACAAGGTTTTCTATTCTTTTCTTTTCAACCTTTGCAACACTTAACTGATGTTCAAGAGCAGCTATTTGTCGCTTAATTTCTGGTCTCCTTGTTCTGATTGAATTAATCCCTGCTTCAAGCTGCTTTTTCTTTAAATAAAGTTGAATTGTATCAATATAACCAACGCATTGCCCTGAATCAAGAAGTTGTCCTTCCTGTACATCAAATTGCATTATCTTACCACTAACTTCTGAAGATACAAGGATTTCTGTGGCTTCAAAAGTTCCGTTTGCATCAAATGAATTTTCCTTATTACTACAAGCAGAAAAGATGATAACACTTGTTAGTAGTAGTATTGATTTAATTCTTTTCATAATACTGTATTAATTATTGATGTTGTTTTTAAGATTATATATTGACATAACAAGCTGAATCTCATGAATAGATTTTAATAACCTTGCCTGATTTTCAGCATTTATTTCTCTGACCAGATCAGTTACAGTTAAAGTGCCGTTTTCTAATTTGGCTGAAGAAATATTTTTAATATTTTCCCGCAGCTTTACAATCTCATAATCATTCACAACAACAGATTTTAGTTTTTTAATTTCTTCTTCCTGTTGAGTGATTTTTTGTTTTACATTAAACAGAAATATTTCTTTTTGTATATCCAGATTCCTTTTACTGTTTTCCAGCTTGCCTAAATTGTTTTTCTGATTGTAAAATCCATTAAGATTCCATGAAAACCTTACACCACCGATATAATAAGGATGAAAACCTTCAGAGAACATGTTCAATCCTGGTTGGCCATATCCACCCTGAAGAAATAATCCCACCTTTGGATAATTACTTGCATAAAGCAAAGATTTTTGAATATCTATTAGTTTATTCTGTGATTCAAATAAATATAACTCCGGCCTTTTAATTATCAAATTTCCAAAATCCGGATCACTTAAATCAGGTGTAACAAAAATTGTACTTTCGTCAATCTTCATACCTGTAAATGCAGCCAGCATATTCATAAAGGCTTTACCGGTACTTTTCAATTCAATTTCCCGCTGTAAAGAGTTTATTTGCTCTACCTTAATAATATCCAGTTCTGCCTGACTTGCAATACCATTCCTTATCAGGGCATTTACCTTTTCTGAGTTTTTTTCAAGCTCTTCCTTAAACAAATCGTTTTGTTTCAACTGACTATCAATTATTAATATCCCAAAAAACAACTGACTAATTCTTTCCTTTAAAGCATACAAGTCAACTTCAAGCTTTCTCCCTGACACTTCTGCATCAACATTAGAAATTTTCTTATTGGCTGAAATTATGCCCCCATCCCAGATAAGCTGATTTATCTCCAACACAGCTTGATATTGGTCTTTACTTAATTCAGGAAATGTTACTTCCCTTCCGGTCATCTGACTTAGAATCTGTCCAAGGCTGGAGGGTATAACAGTTACATCAGATTGATATGTTGCCTTTGCTGAAACAGTTACCTGAGGCAGATAACCTTTATTGGCGTTTGAAATAGCTAATTTTTCATTCTCATCTATCAATCCGTATTGCCTGATCAACGGATAGTTTAAACGTGCTTTTTCCTGACAATCTTCAATGCTTATCTGTGAGTTTGCTTTATAACTCATCACAAACAGAATAAAGAAAATTAATGGTACTGCTTTCATTTTATTTGTTTTTTAAGTAATCTATTTAATATACCTATTAATTACCGGCTAAAAAAATTAAGGCATTAGACTTCTCATTATTATTAGAACATTCTCTTGTTTACGTTTACTCATAAGCTTTTGAAACTCCACATTATTCAATCCCGTTATTTCTCTGAAAAGAGGATTTATAAGAAATGGAGTAATATTTAATGAAACAACTGTTTGCAGTAGATCTAAGGGTGTGATTTTTCTTATTCTTCCTTCGCTAATTTCTTTGTTTAGATCATCTGAGAACCTTTCTATCAAAGTTTTTGGTAGCTGGCTCATCTTCTGGACCATTTCTCTAAAACGTTCAGGATTGGTTGACAGTTCATTAAAGAAAATAATCGGAAACTTCGGATTTCTTGCCAGAACTTCATAATGAGCTTCAATCATCCTCTTTAATCTTTCTGTAAAAGGCAATGAGAGATCATCGTTTCCATATACAGCCTGCATTAACTCCTGAATTTTGTTTTCAAAGATAATATTGAATAGCTTCTCCTTTGTCCTGAAATAATAATGAACCATTGCCTGATTACACCCGGCCTCTTTAGCTATTTCAACCGTTGAGGTTAATGCAAACCCTTTATCAAGAAATAGTTTTTCTGCTGCTTCAAGTATCGTTTGTTCTGTATTTTTTTCTTCTCCCATTTGCTTTTTTATTAACTGCACTATTTAATAGGCCTATTAATATTATTCAAATATATAAACATTTACTAATTAATGTCAATACCTGGAATATATTTTTTTTATTTATTTACATTTGTTTAATTCAGAATTTTACCCTACTAGTATTATTTTCTGAAACTCTGTCTTAAAAAAATAAATGAATTGGACCTTTGGACATATAGATTTTTCAACATATCCTGCGTATGATGAAAATACTCTCGGAGCATTTTGCGATGATGAAAAGACAATATTCAGATTATGGTCGCCAACAGCTTCGCTGGTACTATTCAGGTTGTATAACAAAGGTCATTCAGGAGATCTCATTGATGTATATCACATGTCGAAAGGCAAAAATGGAGTATGGTTCATTGAACTTGAAGGCAATTTTCATGGTTTGTATTATTCAGTTCAATGCCTGATAGGCGACCGATGGATGGATGAAGTCCCTGATCCCTATGCATACGCTGTTGGAGTAAATGGCAGAAGAGCAATGATATGCAACTTTGAAAAAATAAATCCAATCAACTGGGAAAAGGATAACTATATATTGCCGGAGAATTACACCGACATGATTATATATGAATTGCATGTCCGCGACTTTAGTATAGATCCCTTTTCCGGAATTACAAATAAAGGCAAATACTTATCTTTTACGGAAAGTAATACCCGATCACCTGAAAGCATAAAAACAGGTATTGATCACCTGAAAGAATTGGGCATTACTCATGTCCATCTTCTTCCTGTATTCGACTTTCTTACTGTTGATGAATCAAAGCCCGACAGCAAACAATATAACTGGGGTTATGACCCTTTGAATTTTAACGCCCCTGAAGGATCATATTCTTCTGATCCATATCATGGTGAAACCAGAATCCTTGAATTCAAGAAAATGGTTAAATCTCTACATGAAAATGGAATAGGTGTTATCATGGATGTCGTTTATAATCATACCGGACTGATAAACCATTCGTATTTCAATCAGATTGTTCCGGGTTATTATTACAGACAAAAAGGAAACGGTACTTTTTCTGATGCAAGTGGCTGCGGTAATGAAATAGCTTCTGAAAGAACAATGGTTCGCAAGTATATTATCGATTCTTTGAAATTCTGGACCAAAGAATATCATATTGACGGCTTTCGTTTCGATCTTATGGGAATCTTCGATATAGAAACTATGAATTCTATCCGAAGTGAATTTGACCTTATAAATCCAAAGATTATATTATACGGAGAAGGATGGACAGGGGGTGAAAGCCCAATGAATGAAAAGCTGCGTGCTGTTAAAAGAAACACTTCACAACTCGATAGAATTGCTGTTTTCAATGATGATTTCAGAGATGCTGTGAAAGGTCACTGGAGTGATCCTGGCAGCTTAGGCTTTGCAAGCGGTCAGACTTTAAATGAAGAATCGGTTAAATACGGAATAATTGCAGCAACATATCACCCTCAGATTGTTTACAACTGGGTTGCCTCTACTAAATGGGCGTGGTCGTTTTCACCTCAGCAAAGTGTAAACTATGTTTCCTGTCATGACAATTACACTTTATATGACAAGCTTAAATTGTCATGCCCAAAGGCCGGACTTATTGACCTTGCCAAAATGGCGTGTCTTGCAGGTGCTATATTACTGACTTCACAGGGAATACCATTCCTCCATTCAGGAGTTGAAATGTGCCGCACAAAAAGAGGCGATCACAATAGCTATAAATCGGGCGATGACATCAACATGATCGACTGGAGCAGAAAAGCTTTATTCTCATACGTCAACAACTATTACCGCGATCTGATTAAATTAAGGAAAAAACATCCGGCCTTCCGAATGACCAATGCAGATCAAATAAGAAAATATCTTGTCTTTTCAAAATATTATCTGCCCGGTGTTGTTTCTTATGAAATCGGACCTAATGCCAACAATGACCCTTGGAAATACATTCAGGTTATTTTCAACAATAACAACCATCCAATACCTTTTGTAATTGAAGATCGTAAATGGAAAATAATTGCCCAGGGTTATGTTATTGATGAAAATGGCATAAGCGATAACCACTCACCGAAAGTAAATGTTCCTCCTGTTTCTATGCTATTACTTGCCTGTACAGAATAATTACATTAACAATGATCATACTTAAGGCAATCCAAAATTTCCTAATTATATGCAGGTAAAAATGAATTTTCTTTTGAGTATCTAAGCATCTGATCAATATATTTTTCTGAAAAATCAAGATTCACATCAATAATTTCTCCGGATTCATTTGTTACTGGTTTATATACCGGATTTAAAAATCCACTGTAAGGTGCAATATTAAGCTTTTTATATCTGGCAAGAACTTCTACATGTAATTCCGTATCAACTTTAACAGCATAATTTTCAACGAGATTCTTAGCTCCATTAAAATCACCTTCTGATTTTATCCTTTGAATTTCAGCAAGCAACTGGCCAAATAAACCACGAAGTTTGGCATAGTCATTAATTACAAAATATGTCTTTCCGTCTTTTACTTTCTTTTCAATTACTTTCTCAGCAGCTCCCTTTTCAAATGTCCACTTAGAAATCAATTGCCTGTTCCTCATATGAGATTGCTCGATGCTTTTACCCGGTTCAATCCTTGTAAGCTGAGTCATTATACCATTCCTAATATAATCATCATAAGCAGCTTTGTAAGCGTCTTTGTCAGGGAAAAGCCCAAGTTCAATCATCTTATCATCACCCATATAATATAGTGCAAAAAGGTCAGCTCTGGCTTCCTCAATCACTGCTCCGTAGGCTTTGAGCTCATCACCTGACACTCCGGGTAATAACTGCCCTGAACCATGTCCAAGACATTCATGCATATCAGTATGCAGAACATCACCTATAAAACCATATTTTCTTTGTGCTTCTATTTCTTCGTTTGAAAAACAAAATTCTTCCAGAAAACCATTTCCTAAAGCAGCCTGATCGTATGAATATACTATATTTTCAATAGTAACTGACTTAGAACCATGTTCTTTTCTGATCCAGTCGGCATTAGGAAGATTAATTCCTATTGGAGTTGCAGGATAGCAGTCGCCCGCCAGCATAGCTGCTGTAATAACTTTTGCGGATACTCCTTTAACAACCACTTTCCTGAACCGGGGATCTACAGGTGAATTACTCTCAAACCATTGTGCATTTTCACTTATCGTTTTTGTACGGTTTGTAGCATCAAGATTAACAAAGTTTACTAAACTTTCCCAGGCTCCTTTAAATCCTAACGGGTCTCCGTATGTTTCAGTAAAGCCATTTACAAAGTCAATTCTCGATTTATCGTCTTTAAGCCATGCAATGTTGAACTCATCAAAAGTTTTTAAATCTCCGGTCTTATAATATGAAATAAGAAGACTTATGATATTTTTCTGATTGTCATTTTCTGCAACAGTTAATGCCTTTTCAAGCCAATAAACAATCTTTTCTATTGCTACTGAATATTTACCTCCCACTTTCCAAACTTCTTCATAAATCTTCCCGTCCTTTTTTACCAGAGTACTGTTAAGTCCGTATGAAACCGGCTGGCTATCGCCTGAAATTTTCTTTGAAGCGTAGAATTCCTCAACCTCTTTTTGTGTAATTCCCCCTGAATAGTAATTGTTGGCAGAAGTAAGTATAAGGTCTTCACCATCAGCCTGATTTACTCTTTTATTGTCAACTTCCGGATTAAACAATACACTATCCAGTAGAGCAACCAATTCAGCTTTTGTTTCACCTGCTTTTAAAGGTAACTTTTCCTCATTTACATCATTTATCAAAGTGTTGAAATATTCAACTGAAAAACCCGTTTCAAATTTATCAGCAGAATAATGATGGTGAATTCCGTTTGAAAACCAAACTCTTTTAAGATATACCTCGAACTTTTTATAATCTTCAGAAGTACGATCTCCTTTATAATCAGCATATATAGTTTCAAGTACATTTCTAATCAAAAGGTTGTATTTATAATTCTGATCGAATAGAATATCCCTGCCCTCAACAGCTGCCTGAGATAAATAATAAACCAGTTTCTTTTGGTCAAGGCTTAAATCTTCAAATCCGGGAACCTGATATCTCAATATCTTTATATCAGCAAACTGCTCGACCAAAAACTGAAAATCTTCCTTATCTTTAACTTCTTCCTTATGTTTACATCCTGTGGTCATAATCATCACTGTAATAATTGAAAATAAAATATATCGTTTCATACGTTTAAATTTTTTAAAGCACATGCAAATCTAATAATTCAACTCTTTAAAAAGATTAATATTAATCATCAAATATCAATCAGGGAATACAAATAAAATGTTTTTCCTGAATTTATCATATCCTATCCATTTAATTGCAGATTTATCGAAAACTCTGTTAAACTCTTCTTCATCCATTCCTTTAAATCTTTTTATATCAGGAAATTGAACTTCCTTTAAAATCATGAACTGCTCAATGTTATGGTGTTTGATATTTTTATTCCAGGGACATACATCCTGACATGTATCACAGCAGTAAATTCTTCTGCCTATCTTTTCCTTTAGTCCATCGTTTAATTCAACATCCTTGTTATTTGTAAGATAAGAAAGACACTTCGATGCATTTAAAATGTGAGGTTTTGCAAGAGCACTTGTAGGACAAGCTTCAATACACTTTGTACAACTTCCGCAATTCTCACCTATGAATGGTTCATCATATTCAAGCTCAATGTCAACAATCAGCTCTCCTATAAAAAGGAAAGAACCAAGTTCCTTGTTTATTAAAAGCCCGTTTTTTCCAATCCACCCTAAACCTGCCTTCACTGCCCTTGCTTTTTCCAAAATAGGCGCTGAATCAACGAATGCCCTCCCCTTAGCCGGAGAAATCTCCTTGTTTATAAAATTAAGAAGCTCATAAAGCTTTTCTTTTATTACCGGATGATAATCTTCTCCGTAAGCATATTTTGAAATCAAAGGGATGTTTTCACCTTCCTGCAGTACTCCGGGATAATAATTAATAAGAACTGAAATTACTGATTTGGAACCTTCAACAAGCAAAGATGTATCAACCCTCTTGTCGAAATTTGTTTCTAAATATTTTAAGTTACCCTGAAATCCTTTTTCAAGAAAGTTTTTCAGATATACTTCATCCTCTTCCAGCTTGCCTGATTGTGAAATTCCACAAGCTGAGAAACCAAGTGAAATTGCCTTTTGTTTTATCAGTTCACTTTTTTTCATCGAGTTTTTCACCATAGGCCAGATCTCCTGCATCTCCCAACCCCGGTACTATATATGATTTATTATTAAGTTCCGGATCAATTGCCCCTACCCATAAAGTACAACTTTCTTCAGGCAGTTTTTCCAATATATAATCAACCCCGCATCGGCTTGCTATTACTGAAACAAGATGAACATGCTTTGGTGTTCCTTTCCTGAAAAGTGCCTTGTACCCTATTTCAAATGATGAACCGGTTGCAAGCATTGGATCACAAAGTATTACAACCTTATTATCAAGAGAAGGCGATGCCATATATTCAAATTCAATTATAAAATTCTCCTTGCTGATATATTTCCTGTATGCAGATATAAATGCATTTCCACTCTTATCGAAGTAATTTAAAAAACCATTATGCAAAGGCAATCCTGCCCTTAAAATGGTGGCAAGAACAGGATACCCGTCAAGCAGGTTCATATCCAACTTTCCCAATGGTGAAATAACTTCCTTAGGAGTAAAATCCAACTCCTTACTTATCTCGTATGCAAATATTTCTCCTATACGTTCTATATTCCTTCTGAATCTTAATGAATCATTCTGAATATTAATATCTCTTATTTCTGAAATAAACTGATTGAACAGAGAATTTTTTTCTCCCAGATTAATAACCTTCATTTGGGTATGGTTTATAATTTAAAAACATTACGTCTTTTCACTTCTTAAATATCTTTATTGGCCATGGCAACCTGTTGAATTTTATATGCTGATATGTTTCAGGTTCAGCCCCGAACCTTTTAAAAAACATTGCAATCCCTTCTATTATTGAACCTTCAAAATCAAGTATTAAAGATTTCGAGGAATTGTTTCTGATATAATTATCAATTATAAAAAACATTGAAAAATTATCTCTCCCCTCCTCAGACGACACAGAACACAAAGAAATCCTGCGCTCCTTGTCTTTTAAAAAAAATGACACCCCTGTTAGCTGATTTCTCTTTGAATAAGCTCCATGAATTTCACCAATACCGGACATTAATGATTTTGAAACTATTTTTTTCAAATGACCGATCACAGAGTCATTAAGAGACACTTTATTATTGGCAATATAAAACTGCATAAACTCTTCGATTGTCACCTGGTCTGAAAATTCATTCAATACCCTTGCTTTTTTCACATTTCGCTTACAATCGTTTGAATAATTCTTAGCGATATCCTCATATTCCGGTCTTAACGACAATAAGAAATTTGCCCTTTCTTCAATCTTCAGGTTACTATCCTGAACTAAATTCATTGAATTCAATGAAATATCCAAATACCTGAACCGCTCAATCAGAAAATCAATAAAACATTTAGTTATCTCCGGAGAAGGAGGCGGAAATATTCCGTGCTGTTGAGAATATATAGGTTGATACGCATATTCTATCCCCCATTTTTTTGAATAAACAACCGGCATTATATATTCATAATCTCCATATATCAAACCATTCCACTCCTCATTTACAATATCAAGCATCCAGCTTTTTGCATATACTCTTGAATTTGGAGAATTATAAATGACCTTGTCCCAACGTTCAATGTCAATCTTTGAATTGTGAATAAGTTTCAGTCTGCTATTCATTGTAATAATCTGCAGCCATTTTAGTCATATTGATGTAAACATCTTTCCATCCTTCCCATTGAGCTTCATCGCTTAATGATTCATTATGCCACAAACTTATGAAGGTCCCCCCTACTGAAAAAACTTCTTTCATAAGTGATTTTATCTTTTTGTTGGCTTCAGAAGGACTCATACCCCTGTAGCTTTGCAGGGTAACATCCATTATTTCAAAAGGATAAATAGTCAGTGATGTCTCTTTTCCTTCTATAAGATCGAAAAACGGAAAGGGATTGCAAACACTTGCCCTGAAACCGGGCCTGTTTGAATACCCCATTGAAAAATCAGCCTTGATGCCATTATTCAATAGTTCACGATAAGTAACAGGCATGGTAAGTTTAAGATAATGCTGACGACTCATAACAATTTCATGCCTGGTAATTTCTTTTAGACGTTGAATTTCTTTACCAAGTAAGTATTTCTTTTTTGTTGAGCTATAAGAAGGATGAATACCTATATCTGCAATTTTTGACATCTTTTTAATCAACATCCGGAATTTCCTGTTTTTAGGTGACATACCCCTATCGTGTTTACCTCCCTTTCTCATCAGAAAAAACATTGCCGGTTTGAACTTGAATTTTTTAAAAAAGCTTTCAAGAAAATCATAACTATCGTATGGGTCCTTCTTCAAACTAAGAATAACAGCAAATCTGCTTCCTATATTTTTAAACCTCCCACTAAATAAATCCTTGAATGTTGAAGCTGTCTGTCTTAAAACTCCTTTGTTTTTAAAAGCCCAGGCGTTGTCAATGTCTATTGTAGGTAAATATTTGAATACAGGTCTTTTAAGTTTAAAATCAGGGTATTCCCTTTCAATTATATCTGCCATTTTCAATACCCAGATATTGACAAGAGGCTTTTCAAGAAAATGATGCTGCCCGGCAAGACTATTCCTCGACATAAATCGTTGATGCCTGTCACGCTTACCAGAAATATATTCTTCATAGCGACTAACAAGATAAAAGCTTGCAGCAAAAATATCGAAGGGAATAAATGAGTTTTCTGTTTGAAAAAAAGCCTTTTCACCCTCCCATTCGAACATTTCCACTTCCTGAGATTGAATTTGCTTTTGAAACAGCAACCCATGGGGCTTTAATCTCAATCCCTCAACATACTCATTATCTGAATAGTTGATCTTAATTCCATAAGAATCTTTATACTTTCCGGAATCTGAAAAAAACTCAACAGTATCTTCTAATACAGTTTCAAAAATCAACCTGAATATATACCTCAGACGTTCATTTATTTCGGAAGAATAAACATTAACCATATCGCTGATTATTTTCAGCGAAAATTAAGTAATTAATCCTTCATCAGCAAGACTTAAATATTCAGAACCACATATTATGAGATGATCAAGAACCTTAATATCAACAAGCTTCGCTGCCTCCAATGCCTTTTTAGTGATATCCAGATCATTTTGACTGGGTCTTACATTACCACTTGGATGATTGTGTGAAAGTATTATTGCAGATGCAAGCTTTTCAATTGCCTGTTTAAGAATGATTCTCACATCTATAACTGTCCCGCTAATGCCCCCCTGACTTATTTTCCTTTTATCGATAACCTTATTTGACCGGTCAAGATACAAAACCCAGAATTCTTCATGAGAAAGATCTGAAATTTCAACTCTGAGGATTTCAAAAGCATCATTGCTACATGATATTTTAAATATTTTATTCCTTTCAGTCATTAATCTTCTTCTGCCCAGTTCAAGGGCAGCAAGAATATTAGTAGCCTTTTTTTCTCCAATACCCTTATATGATTTAAGACGCTCGACAGATAGTTTGCCTATAACATCCAACTCGTTTTGATTATCTTTTAGAATCCTTTTTGCAAGCTCAAGTGCCGATTCATTTTTACTGCCTGAATTAATAACTATTGCCAGCAATTCAGCATCGCTAAGCGCCTTAATACCGTATTTCGACATCTTTTCCCGGGGAAGGTCTTCGATGTCCCAGTTTTTCATTGAAAGTTTTACTGCTTCAAACATGAAGCAATATTAAACATGAGAAATGAAAAAACAATTACCTTAGAAAGTTAATTAGAAAACTGATTTATGAGCATAAGGGTTTTTGAAAAAAAACAAACAATTCTATTGATTAATGATAAAGCAAAAAGCCCCTCCGCCATAGCGAAGGGGCTTATATTTTGTATAACAGTATCAGATTAAAGCTTGCTGATGTGTAATGCCAACTTAGATTTTAAGTTTGCTGCCTTGTTATCATGAATAACATCTTTCTTTGCCAAACGATCGATCAAAGAAGTTACTTTAGGATACAAAACCTGAGCATCTTCCTTTTCAGTTGTTCCGCGTAATTTCTTTATTGCATTACGCATTGTCTTAGCATAGTACTTATTGAATAACTTCTTTGCAGCACTCTGCCTGATTCTCTTTTTTGATGATTTGTGATTTGCCATTTTTAGCTCATATTTTAAATGTAGCCCGTAGGGGAATCGAACCCCTGCTACCAGAATGAAAATCTGGCGTCCTAACCGCTAGACGAACGGGCCAAAATTTGTTACCAAAATTTTCGGTGTGCAAAGGTAAAAAGGTTTTAAAAAACACCAAACTTTATTGAATGTTTTTTTGAATTAATTTTTACCTCAACATCCTTTTTTGGAGCTGCAAAGAAAAATGAAGTTTTTGACATCTACAAATTATCAAGCTAAAATATTTCATTACATCAAATCTTTGTTAATTCGTCTATAATCATTTATCATATAAGTTATTAGAGGATGAAAAATTCATGATTATTACTTTATTTCATGATTGGAATGACAATACTTTAGCAATTAAGACACTTTTTTATTTCCATTGTCTGCCATGAAATCGATTTTAAGATTAATCTTTTTTAATTTTACACTTTTATAATTGATGATTATGAACAGATTTATTATAATAATATCCATCTTCAGTATAACATTAATAGTTGTTTCTTGCAAACCTTCCCAAAGAGAGCTTGCAGTCATTAAAACAAATGAAGCCCAAAAATATCTTGATTCCGGCGACACCCTGAAAGCTTTATCAATACTCGATTCTTTACCGGTGCTTTACCCAAAAGCAAAGTTCCAGATCGATGTTTCGAAGAACATTAAGGATGAAATTTACAGACAATTGATCGACAAGAAGAAAGAGCAGTTAAATAACATTAATAATTCCATCACTGAATTAGAACCAAAGTTTTTAAAGGAAAAGACTGAATTCGATCTTTACACTCAATATATCCCTTTGGAACAGGTAAAAATCAGATCTCGCAATGCTACATATCTTCAGGTCAACCTTGATGAAAGGGGTGAATTATTTCTTTCAAGCAACTATTACGGAAAAGCATGGGCAAATCATTACTCTGTTAAAGTTTACGATGGCTCTATCTCAGCAGAAACTCCAAAAGTAAGTTCTGACAGTCATCTGCGAACTACCAACAGTTTTCTCGATTATAAATGGGAAAAGGTATCTTATACTGAAGGCAGTTCGAATGATGTAATAAAATTCATTATTGAAAATAAAGACAAACAACTTAAGTGTGCATTCAACAGTTACATTATCTTTCTGGATAAATCCAATATTGAAGCAATAATAAATTCATACAATCTTTCCCTTGCAATAAAGAAAGTTAGTTCACTAAAAGAAGAAATAAAACTACTTGAGAAAAAAAGGTTTTCCTGATAATGATTTCCTTTTATTTCCATTTACTAAAATAAATTATATTTACCTAAGGTGGGAAATTTGTTTTGCCTCAATAAACAATATCACCTCTTGCTACTTATTTTCTCTAAAAAAAAATTTAGCTTTTCTACTCTTCAACCGTACCAACTATCAACCAAATACCAACCAAATACCATAAGAAAGTTCCGTTATGGTATTTGGTTGGTAGTTGGTACGAATGAGGTACGGTTGAGTCAGATAACGCTTATTCGCCACCGAACTCCATAAGGTAAGCCTTTATAAATCCATCGAGATCGCCATCCATTACTGCCTGGACATTTCCTGATTCAAAACCGGTTCTTACATCCTTGACAAGTTTATAGGGCTGCATGGTATAAGAACGTATCTGAGAGCCCCATTCAATTTTTTTCTTGCCGGCTTCTATCTTCATTACTTCCTCCTGACGCTTTCTCAGTTCGAGTTCATACAACTGAGATTTCAGCAAACGCATAGCATTTTCCTTATTCTGTAACTGAGAGCGGCTTTCGGAGTTTTCAATCATAATACCTGTTGGTGCATGTCTGAGCCTTACTGCAGTTTCTACCTTATTGACATTTTGCCCACCAGCACCGCTTGATCGCATTGTTTCCCACGATATATCAGCAGGATTGATTTCGACTTCAATAGTATCGTCGACAAGGGGAGCAACATATACTGATGTGAATGAAGTTTGTCTTTTATTTTGAGCATTGAAAGGAGAAAGACGCACAAGGCGGTGAACACCGTTTTCACTTTTAAGATAACCATAGGCAAATTCTCCTTCGATCTCAATAGTACAGTTCTTAAGACCAACATCTTCCCCGGGCTGATAGTCCATTACCCTGAAGGTATAGCCATGTTGTTCTGCCCAACGGTTGTACATTCGGAAAAGCATATCAGCCCAGTCGTTGCTTTCAGTTCCTCCTGCCCCGGCGTTAATACGCAATACTGCACCAAGACGATCTTCTTCCTTACGGAGCATGTTTTTAGCCTCTAATTTTTCAATCAGGTCAAGAGTAATTGAATATTGTTCGTCGACTTCTTCGGGAGTAGCATCTCCGCTTTGTTGAAACTCAAATAAGACCAACAAATCCTCAACGGCCTGATCAACTTCTTTAAAAGCTTCCGTCCATTGCTTGATTCCCCTGATAACTTTCATTTGAGCTTCCGCCTCTTTGGGATTTTCCCAAAAGGAAGGATCGTGAGTTTTCAACTCTTCTTCTTCTAATTCAATCTTTTTATTGTCGATGTCAAAGATACCCCCTAAGCGCATCCCGGCGCTCTGTAAGTCCTTTTATCTGGTCGCGTAATATCATGCTCAGTATTGTTTAAAAAGAAGCGCAAAAATAACAACTAAATTTCATTTTAATCTAAAGAGTTTAATACCTTTTCAATAATATCTGATTCGAAACCTTTGCCTTGAGCATATCTGTATAGTTTTGCTTTAGTCTCATAGTAGCCGGAAGCCTTTAAGGTCTTGAGTTTTGCCAAGATTAATTCTTTAAGTCTTGAAAAATAATCTTCTTCCTCAATTTCTTCCATTGCCAGATAAATAATTTCTGAAGGTATGCCTTTATTCCGAAGAGTGTACCCTATTTTAATTCTTCCCCAGTCATTAAACCTGAATTTATCACGTACATATGCTTTGGCAAATCGCCTGTCATCAATGAAGTTATCAGCAATAAGCTTTTGTATAATACGTACGGAATCTACATTGTTGACTCCCCATTTGTAAAGGTTTTGATTAATATCGAAAACACATTTTTCTGATTTACTGCAGAGATTCATTGCCTTTGACAATGCCAGATCAAAAGAAATCGAATTGTTCAATTTATTAGTTTTTAGTTTTTTTAATCAAAATTAAAAAATCAAAGTAATAAGAGTATTATAAAAAAAATAAATCTGTTATAACTTGAAAAAATATCAAATTATAACAGATTTAAAACTATCAACTGAAAAATTATCTTTCGAACTCTGATCTTTTAATTTCACAAAGGAAACCGCCTGTATATCCATAATTAGTGTTATCGGCGAGATAAAATCCAAGAAGTGCAAAATCATCAGTTTCTATATCATTAAACCTCAATTGCACTTTCATAGGAATATCTAAAGAGAAAAGACTTGAAATATAAGTAGCAGTTCCTGCAAAAACCAAAGGATTTTCAGATGATTTTTTTGAACCTACCATAAGCCAGGTTTGATTGTGTTCTGTTCCATCTGAACAAATAATCCGGGTGCCTTTATTGCCCCTCCCGATTCCATATTCTCCTTCTTTGCCTTTCTTTAATGTCAGGATTAAATCAAAAATCATAACATTATTATCTTTACCATAATCAATAAGTTGAACTTCCCATTGAGTACTATAACCTCCAAATGTTTTTACTAATAATGGTTTTTGTGCGAATGACGGTATTATTAAAAAACTAAAAAATATAAATCCGATTATAAATCTTTTCATAACTCATAATATTAAGATTAAACAACATATAAATGTAGCATAAAATTAAAAATATAAGCATAAAAACAACATAATTAAAAAGGGCTTTTATTCAAAAAAATAGCATTCTGTATTCAAACTATTTCTTCGATATTATAGGGTGTTTCCTGATATACATAGTAGTTAAGCCAATTTTGGAATAATAGATTGGCATGTCCTCTCCACCGGACAATCGGCTCATTATCAGGGTTGTTCTTTTTGTAATAATGAGCAGGTATATCAATAGGCAATCCTTTAGACAAATCTCTTTTATATTCCTGATCCAGAGTATACGGTGCATATTCTGAATGCCCGGTGATAAAGAAACGCCGGTTAATATTATCTTTAACCATGTATACTCCGGCTTCTTCTGATTCTGATATTACTTCAAGGTCTTTAACTTTTTCAATATCCACTCTTCGGATTTCAGTATACCTTGAATGAGGAACGTGAAACTCGTCATCAAAGCCTCGGAAAATAGGTAATCTCTTGTCAGAAGGGGTATGGTGAAAAACACCAAACATTTTCTTATCAAGAGGGTATTTTGGTATATTATAGTAATGATAAAGAGCTGCCATCGATGCCCAGCAAATAAACATCGAAGACTGTACATTATTCTTTGCCCAATCAAGAATTTCCTTAAATTCGTTCCAGTATGTCACATCTTCATATTCTAGTTGCTCAACAGGTGCACCGGTAATAATCAATCCGTCATACTTCCGGTGCCTTATCATATTGAAATCAAAATAAAAAGATTTCATGTGTTCTGAAGAAGTATTTTTTGGTTCATGACCGGCAATCTTAATAAGGTCAATCTCAAGTTGTAAAGGAGTATTTGAAAGCAGTCGTATAAGATCAGTTTCAGTTGTTATCTTGACAGGCATCAGGTTGAGAATAGCAATTCTCAACGGCCTGATGTCCTGATGTGATGCACGAGTAGTGTCGATAACAAATATATTCTCTTTTTTAAGAGCTTCAATAGCGGGTAATTTATCCGGAATATTAACTGGCATAATTTAAAATTTTTAAACTTATCTTACTTTATTGCAGCAAAAGCTTGTTCCAAATCTTCTTTTATATCGTCAATATGTTCTATTCCAACAGAAAGACGAAGCTGATCAGGAAGAACTCCTGCAGAAATCTGTTCTTCTTCCGACAATTGTGAATGGGTTGTTGAAGCAGGATGAATAATTAAAGTTTTAGCATCGCCAACATTTGCAAGGTGGCTTATCAGCTTAAGGTTGTTTACAAATTCTGAAGCTGCTTCCTTACCTGCTTTCAATCTGAAAGTCAGCACACCACCAAATCCGTTTGTAAGATATTTCCAGGCATTAGCATGATATTTACTGCTTTCCAGACCTGCATAATTAACCCCTGCAACTTGTGGATGATTTTCAAGCCATTTTGCAATTTCAAGAGCATTATCGACAGTACGTTGTACACGAAGAGAAAGGGTTTCAATACCTTGAATCAGTTGCCATGAATTAAACGGGCTGATAGCAGGACCGAAGTCTCTTAATCCTTCAACCCTTAATCTTATAGCAAAGGCAATATTGCCAAAAGGGCCGTTAGCACCAAAGACATCCCAAAAAACAAGACCGTGATAACCTTCAGAAGGTTCAGAGAATTGAGGGAACTTACCGTTGCCCCAGTTATAATTGCCTCCGTCGATAACAATTCCTCCAAGGCTAGTTCCATGACCTCCTATCCACTTAGTGGCAGATTCTACAACAACATTGGCACCATGTTCGAATGGTCTGAATATATAACCGGCAGCACCAAAAGTATTGTCAACGAAAAGCGGTATATCATATTTTTTAGCTAAAACTGAAATCTTATCCCAATCGGGCACATTGAAATTCGGGTTGCCAAGATTTTCAATATAAATAGCTTTAGTATTGTCATCAATAAGAAATTCAATTTCTTCAGCAGAATCATCTTTTGCAAAGCGGGCTTCAATACCCAGACGTTTGAATGCAACCTTAAACTGATTATAAGTTCCGCCGTATAGAAACGGAGATGTAACAAAATTGTCACCTGCTTGAAGAATATTATTTAATGCAAGAAACTGAGCGGCATGTCCGGAAGCAGTAGCCACAGCTGCGACACCTCCTTCAAGAGCAGCAATCCTTTGCTCAAAGACATCAGTAGTTGGGTTCATCAGTCGGGTATAAATATTCCCGAATTCTTTCAATCCGAAAAGATTAGCACCATGTTCCGAGTTTTTAAACAAATAAGAAGTTGTTTGATATAATGGAACGGCACGTGAAAGAGTAGTTTCATCAACAGTTTGTCCTGCATGAATCTGCAAAGTTTCATAACGATATTTCTTTGTCATAATAGTATATTTTTAAAACTGATTATAAAATTGAAGGTCTGAGAATTAATATTCTGACCGGTTTAATTTGAAACAAAATTTAACTGAGAAAGTTGTGGGTGCGCATGTACACAAATAACAAAAACGATCTATTTGCTCATGCGCATAAGCATTCGCATCATCATGCCTGACATGATAAATAAAGAAGAAATATTTGTGATGCGAGTTTTCATTATCAATTATTCAATGAATGAGTTCAAACATAGATTAAAATAATTGAAAGAAATAACATCAATAAATGTAAGATTGTAGAGATAACAATTTATTAAACTTAGATTTTCACTTTTCAGCTACTTATTCTGCCCTTTGGAGGTGCAAATGATTACTGTCGTAACGACGGGCTTTGCTATCGAATTCGCTCATGTGACCGGGAATTAAAAGTTGAAAAATAAAGATACTAAAGTTTAATTTTATTCCAGAATAAGGCAAGTCTTTTTGATTATCCTTCTTTTCCCTTCGCGGTGCAACATTTCAAAATACATTATATAAATGCCGGGAGAAATTGCTTTGCCACTGTTGTTGAATCCATTAAAAGTCAAGTACCCTGAACTGCCTAAGGTTTCGTTGTTAGAAATTCGACGAACCTCTCGTCCTGATATATCAAACACAAAAACATTAATCAGGTATCCGGGTTTATCAGGTTCAAGTGAAATAATCATTTCATCGTTATATCCATCGCCATTGGGAGAAATTGCAACCGGATTTAATGAAACGCTGAAACCTGTCGTCTCATGGTTTTCTCTTTCTGAATTACTATAGCCGGGAGTTGCAAAACCTGAAACAGAAGCAGCAGAATGCCAGTTAAACGGGTCATTTGTCGCCTTTGTAAAAGAAGTCCTCTCAAGAGAAACACCATTTTTATCACTTATCCATAAGTCGTGCATAGTTTCGTCATATTCAAACTCATCGATAACATTTAGAGAATCATCGACAAGAACAATAATTCCACTGTCATCATTCATGGCAGGTAAGTATTTTACTTCAATTATATTCTCAGGAAAAAGGATAGAATAAAAGGGAATAATCCCATCAATTGATTCTGTAATAGCCACATAATCGCCCTTCTTTATCACTACCTTCGAATCAGAAATTTTATATATACTTTTCATCTTCATAGAATCATCTCTGGTTACAAAAGACAATGCTGACAAATCTATATCCTTCAGTGAATTATTATATAGCTCAATAAAATCTGATCCTCCGCTGTAAGTATTAAAAAGAACTTCATTGATAAGAATATCCCCAAAAGAAATTTTTTCTTTAGAAAATTCATAAATAACATTTCTGATTGCATTTCCACACTCATCGAAAACATTATCAATAAATACAGAATAAGTCACATTATTAAGAACCGGAGCTTTCAAAAAAAGTTTGACCACACCTTTTTCATTATCATTAAGAATCGAATCGACTAACAGATCATTAATATTAAAGTTCTGAATATCTTGTTGAAAAGATATATCGAGTGGTTCAGAAAAACAAAGGTCTAGCTCAACAGGGGAAACAATTTTAAAATCAGAAATAAAAGGAGGAATTGTATCAGAATTGGATTTATTAACTGAATTAAGAATGCCGGGAGTGCCTCCCATTTCATTTTCTGAAGCTTTCCAATTATGTATATTTCCACAGTTTCTTGCAGGATCTTCTTTTTCAAGAGAATAACCCCCTCCTTTTTTATCAGTATCATTATACCATGTATCAGAATAAGTAACTTCATCAATCAAAACATCATCTGAAGACAGAAGCCTGATAGCTGAACCACTGTTAGTAAGAGCAGGAAACCTGTCGACAGAAATTATTTTACCCATGCCATCA
>JAGODU010000205.1 GCA_017998095.1 Prolixibacteraceae bacterium
GTAAACGCATGGTGTAATGAAAACAATGAAGAAACACGGAAAATATATTGGACATTTACCCGGTATAAAGCTGATAAGAAATTATCGAAATATTATGTTTCATAAATAAGTTGTCGTGACACTAGATTTTTTTAAGGCTATATTTCAAGATAGAAGCAAAAGCACTTCTCCCGGTTAACTATTTGACAAATCCTATCATATTGATTGGATCATAATGAGGTTGTTTTTCTCTTAAAATAGTAAGATTAATAACAGGACGAGTAAATATTTTTAAGTGCATACTAATCCTTTAAACAACGTACTGAAAAACCCTTGGTTTTGCTTTTATGATTGTTATAGATATTACCTGAATGATGATAGACAAAATGATACCAGGCTGTGGATTCGTCGTAAGATGTTGCTGTCCACCAGTTAGCGTTACCTGTTGAACCTTTAAATACTCCGTCTGAAAACCTGTAACCTCCCGGTAACGCTGTGAATCCGATTTCGTTGGTGGCACCTGTATTTGGTTCATACCAGTGAGTGTTTCCGGATTCTTTAAGTTTTCCGCCTGCACTTTTTTCTCCACCGAGGAAAGCAATGAAAATATTCCACTCATCACTGGTTGGTACATGCCAGCCGGAAGGACATAGTTTTCCTGTATTGACAGTATACCAGTTATATAAAGCCCCGTAATTATTTTTGAATTTCAATTCGTCATTGTTGTACCAGCAGTAACCCGGCGCTCTCAGATTGCTCCATTCATTATTTTCGCTTACTAAGGGGATTGAAGTTCCGTCATTGTATTTCTTTGATCTCAGATTTGCACCCATCCATATCTGTTCAACACTTTTTCCGTCACCTTTCGGAGTTATAATTATCGGATATTCATTTCCATCTCCATCTGTACAATCCACAAAATTAAATGTGATCGTTGTATCTGAAGAGGGTGTATCAGTAATAATTGTTGTATAGTTTCCGGAGATACCTGTAAATTTCAGGATTTGTCCCTCTGAATATACCATATCATGAGTAGCTCCTATATTTTTGGTATTATATTCTTTAACTTCTTCTTCCTGTAAATGATTATTACTTATTTTCTCGATTATTAAATTTTCTGTAGTACCGTTAATACATAATAACTTCCCGGTAAGCTGCCACGAGTTTCCATGAATATTTATCAGATAGAATCCGGCCTTTATTCCTGACAGATGGAACAGATTTACAGAATTATCCATATAAATCCCGGTCTGACCAGTCATCTTTCCTGAAAAATCAACGACAGAAATTGTTGCCATTCCTTCTGCCGGGGGATGGATTTGTATGAATGAGGACCCGGTCATGGGATTTGGATAAATATTCATACGGTTTGATGCTGCTATATTAACCGGATTAATGCCGGTCGATAGATTCAGGCGAAGTTGATCAGTCCCGTTTAAAATCAGAGTAGCTTCAGTAGCGAGGTTTTCAATCTTGACTGAAGATACCGTTGCGGATTCACCTTTTCCGGCAAATGAAATGAGATAATTCTGTGCATTTGCTCCCAGCGGAAAAAAAATTAACAGTAAGGGTAAAATTTTTTTCATAGGATTAGTTTGATGATTAAATTTCTAATATAGATTGATCAGATCTGTTTCTGATTAATTCATTTTTATCAGTAGTAATTGACTGATACAAAGTAAAGAAAAATAGGATACAATTCAAAAATATTTTATAAACATCTAAATCTAAAATATTCAACAGCCTGTCAATACTATTGTATTAAAAGCCAGCAGGAAATGAAGGATTTATTTTTTTGCTTTTCTTTGAAAACTTTATTATCTCAGAATAAATGGATTTTTGTTTATGACCATGGACTTATGTATTTTTGCATGAAAATTTAATTTAAGGAATATACGCTGTTTTTATTTGAAATCTAAGGTCCTTCAATATTTTAAAAAAGATTGATGAAATTCAAAGTTCTGATCCATTTAATACTGTTCTTCACATATTCAGGTTTTATTAATGCCCAGGATTATCTGATAAGTTTTGAAGGATCGGGTGTGACTACGACAGTCACTTCCGTAAGGGTTGAGAATCTGACCAGAGAGGCAGTTGTAACTCTTTCAGGAGCACATATTTTGCATTTAAAAGCTGGTGTTATAACCGGGAAACAGGAATTCAGAGATTTGGCCAGGATGATTAGTTTTTCACCTAACCCGATGACTGATAACACTATTATGAGATTTATTACACCTGAATCAGGTTTGGCAACAATTTCGCTATTTGATATATCGGGAAAGAAACTAAATGAAAAGACTGAATTTCTCCAAAACGGATTGCATACTTATTTCCTTTCTGGAATAAAGCAAGGCATTTATTATCTTAAGGTACGTGCCGGCAGGTTTGCATGCAACGGTACACTGATTTGTTCCGGTTCATTAAATTACAATCCGCAAGTGATATATGAGAATACAATATCAATCCGGGATGAACAAGACTGTACGGAAGTTGAAATGCAGTATATGATGGGAGACAGATTAAAATTTACAGGATTTTCCGGAATTTGCAGTACTATCATTTTGGATGATCCTTATGAAAGTAAAACCATCAGGTTTATTTTTAACCCTGCAAAGGATGCAGATGGGAATGAATACCCTGTTGTACAGGTAGGTTCGCAATTATGGATGGCGGAGAATCTGAAAACCACCACTTACAGGGATAATACTCCTATACCAAATATAAAAGATGGCGTGGAATGGGCAGGACTGACAACACCTGCTTATTGCTGGTATAACAACAATATTAAAAATAAAGATGTGTATGGAGCTTTGTATAACTGGTATGTTGTAAAAACCGGTAAATTATGTCCTGAAGGGTGGCATGTACCTGATGATGATGAATGGCATGAGATGATATTATATCTTGATCAGAACGCTGGTATGGGTTTGGAAGAAAGTAGTGTCGCAGGAGGCAAACTCAAAGAAAGAGGCACTGCACATTGGACAGAACCAAATGAGGGGGCTACGGATGAATACGGATTTAAAGCGCTTCCGGCTGGCGTCCGGAGGTATGATGGAGTATTTGGCGGCCCGACAGGAAACGGGAACTGGCGAACTTCTTCTCAATATGATGATACTCAGGTATGGTACCGTTATATTTTCTACTATTCGGCTTCGATATACAGAAAACCTACCAATATGCAGGCAGGCTATTCTGTCAGATGTATTTCAGATTGACATTAGTAACCATCAGTTACTTTTTACTTTTAATACTGTCAAACCGCCGGTACCTGTTGCAACAAATACATAATTATCGGATGCTTCCACAAAATTAACAGATGCTCCGAGATCAATATTCCCCAGCAGGGTTAATTTACCATAAAGATCCATTTTCGCAATATCCAGCCCCCCTGCGCCATTGGCTATATAAACCCAGCCTCCATTTGAAACAGATACGCCATTTGTTACAAAATCCCATTCATTCCCTTCGTCCGGTATTAAAGGTCTTGGTAAGAAAGAGCATGGAACGGATACTGATTTGTCAAGGTTGAAACATTTAAGACCCTCCTCTCCCAGTGCAACAAGAGCAAAATTACCGGTACATTTTGCACCTTTTGTTACAATAGTTCCATGTGTTTCATAACACAGTCTTACCATTGATTTGGCTTCCGGATCAGTAGCGCCACCTGTTTCTGTATCCCACAGACCGGGGGCATACATATGGCCGGGATTCCCGGCTAATGATATCGTATAACTATTATTTACATCAACCGAACGTGCGTTTTCAATACTGTAAAAATCCAGTTCCTGCATTTCATTGTTCAGTATTGTCAGACCACCACCTGTACCGGATGTAACATATATTTTATCGTTAAAAAACCTTATATCTGTACCGACATAGCCTTTTAAATCGAAGAATTGTCTCGGATTATTGCTGTTTTCAAACTGGTTGGCAGAATTTAGTGTCAGCCTTTCTGCTAAAGCCGGAGATTCAAGAAGCGGATTGGCTTCCTCGGCACCGGCAATCCAGATAAAATTGTTGCTGCCAGGCCGTTTTGGCTCAATATCTATTGAGCTTACATCCTTACCTGTATTCGTTTCCGGATCGATGAAAATTACGTTAGATATCAGTCTTGGATTGATGGCTGTCCTGATGTCAACAATATCAACACCTCCCAGATATCTTGGGCCCTGGGTGTTATAAGCAATATAAGCATAGCCGTCAGCTATTCTTATATGTGATGCCTGAAGTACTTCCTGCCCGTACTTTGGTGATTCCAATCCGGCAATTACCTGAATGTCTATTGAGGAATTCGGCGAGCCTTTTAATAAGGATGGATCCTGGAATGAATAAAACAGCGGTTCATTTGCGAATAATATTCTTTTATTCAAGGTAACCGGATCATTGTTGATTAACATATCCTTTGAAAAGCTCCCCTGATAGTTAGTGAGTGGATCCTTTTCGCAACATGTTAATGTAAAGAGCATAGATACAATTAATAAGATAATTAGATTTTTCATAATGTTGTCTGTTATTGATGTTTATTACTATTCATTAACTAAAGTTTTATTTTGAAAATGATTAATTCAGTATTTATTAATTTTCCATTTTTCTTATTCAATTTTAACTGTTTCAATCTAACTCTGCATATTATGTTTAATAAAATGCCGTTATCAGCATTTGTTTCTATATTATATAGCAGTACAAAAATAATCCTGAAAGATGTTATTGTCAACAAGGTGATGCGCATTAAATGGGTAAATGCGATATTTTAACTTATCCTTTATCAAAAAATCAATTATGAAGATTGAAGTATCCCATCGATTTGGAATAGAAATAACCCGTTTAGTCAAAAACAGTTTAAAATTGACAAGGGAAAGACATGAAAACTGTAACAAAAATTACTACAACCTTTATGAATCAGATAATCAAAGTTTTAAATAGGTATTTGAATCAGAGGTAAAAAAATATGATTTTGACCATCCAATAAAAAACTTTGATGAAATTCTGACCGGATATTTTGGGAATAAATCCTTGTAAGTTTGTGAACGGAGAAATACTAATGGATTTTAGTAGAGCATTTTCTTTCCTGTCTTATCCCTTTTTTTTGTAGATGCTTCAGTAAACTATTAATTTTGAATTAGTTTTATCAAATGATGTGCGAATACTGATTAAATAGATTCCGGTTTTAAGATCGATTGGGAATTGAATCGTGTTACCGTTCATTATTTGAATTTGTTTTTTAAAAACTAATGTACCATTAAGATCATAAATGATAAGATCTCCAACTTCATTCAGGCTCCCGACCTGAAATTCCAAACTCAGTATTTTATTATTGTACCAGGTTTGTATTTTTTCTTCTGATTCCCTGTAGACACTGGTAGTGATTCGATCTATTATCAGAGAAAAATTTGTATATACACCTTCCTCTGAATAAAATGAATAAGTTGAATTGTTTTGGATGTTTTTTTCAATTGTCCCATGTTTGAGCATAATCCTGAAGTCTTCAAGATTATCAAATTGTGTAATATTAATATAGTAAAATCCACTTTTTTGAATTGTTACTTTTAAGGGTATTTCAAGAGGTGTTACATCTGGTTCCTTAAGTGAATTAATGGCATATTTGACATAATTAATCTCAGTATTAATAAATGGCTTTGAAGTATTACTCCCGAATAACTTGAACGAATCATATGTTCTGTCGAATCCCAAGGTAGCATTGTCATTCATACATATCACAGTCACGTCATTTGAAACTGTGTTACTTAATTCAAGACGGATTATTCTGGTCGTTTCACTTTCAATGACAGATTCCCCTTTTGATCGGGGTATTTCACTGGCAATTACTTTTGAATCAGCTGGGAAAGTTAAGGTTGTGGCATTATTCACATGCAGAAAAAATCCCTGCATGGGCGGGAGAGTATCCGAATTCCAGCCTATTCCCAGGTTGGTAAATACATTCCAGTACAGATAATCTCCATCTTTTGTGAAGTATACTGTATTATCAATACCATCATTTTCATCAGTTGATAGTTCCTGAATACCCTGAAGGTCATAACTGCATGGAAATGGATTTCCTATAAGATTCCATCCCGGAGTAGCATTCCGTGTGGTATAATAAAGCGGGAAAGTATGAGTTAGGGAATTCAGTTGTCCTTTAAAAGTTATTTTGTCATCGTCAGTCAGAAAAATATTGTATCCTCTGGTTGATAGTAATTCACTGAAAGGTTCAGGGTCTGTTGAACCCAGAGGATAGCCGTCAAAATACTTCCATCCGTCTGACTGCTCAGTTACTGCTAAAGTTTCGTTGTAAGCTATCAGATCTCCGTTGAAATGCTGTAATTGAATATTCTCTTTCACAGAGATACTGTCAGTTCCTATGAAACATGACTGAACCGGAGGAATAAAATAGTGGAATCTGTAACCTGTTGCAGACAATCCCCCCGTCATATCAAGCTCAACGGTAGCAGGTATTTTAACAACGGATATAAATGTTACCACCTAACAGAACATTTTGATACCACTCTGCTGGTTTGTTGATTTACTCAAGGATTCCGGACTTTGTTTTTTCTTCTATTCCGGTGAAGATTTTCATGTTCGATTTTCACTCAAAAACAAGCAACTGTTTCGGAGCATGTTGACCCATTAAGTTTGTCTTTTCAAAACGAACGCTGGTTCCCTCTAATTGGGGGCAAGGATTCCTGCGTAAGCAAATCGGTTTTGTTTTCAAGTAATAAAAAAAGGCACCAACCTGATCAGTACCTTTAGTTTATCATATTTTAATCTGTTATTATTCCC
>JAGODU010000206.1 GCA_017998095.1 Prolixibacteraceae bacterium
TTATTATATCAATTCATCTGGTTTGAGTTTTACGGCTGTTCAAAACTATGTTAATGGAGGAGGCTTAATGATATTTTTATCGTGGGATACAGCAAATTCAGAATCTTGGGCAAATCTTTTTTGTGCGCACTATACAGGAAACAATAACAACAATACCTTAACAATAACAGACCCAGTTATTTCTAATGGAATAACTAATCCAATTATATTAACTAATCCCGGTTGGCTGATTGGTTTTTCTGTTGGATTATCAGCATTGTCTGGAAGTGAAGTTCTAGGAACATTTGGTAATGGAGATGCTGCAATTATTCGTGCCAACGGAGGAAGAACTATTATTTTAGGTTATTTATCAGATACAACTCCGGTTGGAATCAGGGGTACATTAGTTGGCAATTTAATTGAAGCAATTGATCCTCAACCGGTACCTGTTTCAATGTGGGTAATGATTTCTGCATTTGTTTTAATTGCTATGGCAGTTGCTTTCAGATTCAGAAGAAGAATTTTCTAAAAGAAATTATACTTCAAAATATTTAAAAATGCCCGGTAAGGGCATTTTTTATTTAATTTCGGAAGCATTATTTTTAATTGCGCAGATAATATAAATGATTTTGAAATACTCAGATAATAAGGTTTTAAAAGTGGCAATTCCAATTATTGCTTTTCTTTTTGGAATCTGGTATTTCTGTATTCGTTTGCTTGGTTATAACCTTGAATATATCCCGGGTGATCTTGGTGATTCAAGATTTATAAATTATCTTCTCGAGCATGGTTTCAAATGGATATCCGGAGATATTAAATCATTCTGGGATGCCGGGTTTATGTATCCGTTTAAAAACACCATTGCACTTTCTGATTCAATGCTTGGGACCTTGCCCTTTTATTCAGTATGGAGATTAATAGGTTTTTCAGCAGAAACATCTTACCAGCTGTGGTGGATAATAATATGTACTTTAAATTTCTGGATCAGCTATATTGTTTTCAATAAATGGTTTAAGCGATATGATATAGCAACAATATTATCCTGGATCTTTGCATTTACTATTTTCAATATAGGGCAGCTGAATTATATGCAAATGATAGTCCGTTTTATGGTTCCTGTCGTATTTTATGCAGCTTATAGAATGATGGAAAAACCTTCAGGTAAATATTTGTTTATTTATGCATCAGGAATTGTTTATCAGTTTTATTGTGCCATGTATACAGGCTTTTACCTTCTTTATTTTTCTTTATTATTCATTGGGCTATATCTTATAATAACTAAAAAGTGGAATTTGATATTTGATTACTTTAAGAAAGACAGGATTTTCAAAACTTTATTATTGCTTGTCTTACCTTTTGCTGCTTTGTTATGGCTATTTATTCCATATTTAAAAATGGCAGGCATAGTCGGGATGTTGTATTATGTAGACGTAAGGCACTTCCTGCCTTTTGTCAATTCTTACTTTTTTCCTCATGAATCTTCTGTTACCTGGAACTTCTTATTTGAAAATATGAAGCCGGATGTTGAATTATGGTGGCTGCAATATTTATTTCCGGGAATGATACCATTGAGTGTTTTGATTTTATCTCCATTTTATTTGGTATATAACAGAATAAAGAAAAGAAAGACAGAAGCAATTATAAAAACGCTTATAATTTCCTCACTTATAATTGTTTTACTGCACCTGAGGACTGAAAAGAATCTGACCTTATATGCACTTTTCTTTTATCTTCCGGGAATAAGTTCAATGAAGGTTCTTATCCGTTTCATGAATGTAGAGTTGTTTATTTTATTACTGATTGCTGGATATACAATGTTAAAATTCAGGAAGGGATATTTACTGGTAATTCTGTTTTTAGTTTTTACCGATAATTTATTTTCTCCGGGCAGGGTGCCACGTAGCTTAAAATCTGAATTGGCCGGCAGGAAAGAGGTGATGATAACTGAAATAAAGAAACATGATTATAAATATTATGAAGCAATCGCTTATATAAATACAAGTCAGCCGGAATATGTTGAGAATATTGATATGATGCTTGCAGCTCAGTCTTTGGGGATAAAAACAATTAACGGATATTCAAGCTATTGTCCGGTTGAAATGAAAGGATTTTTGAAAAATAAAGAAGAAGAGGGATTATATAGCTGGCTTGAAAAAAATGGTATTGAGAAAAGTAAAGTTTTGCTGATTAAAACAGAATGATTTACTGATATTTCAATTTAAAGATAGTATCATCAATAATTGTATCTTCTTTTATTTCACTTAGATCAAGGTATTCCTCCTTGAAATTGACATCCTGATGGTATTCTTTTTGTTTCTCGATATATTTATAAACAGCATTAACCTGACTTCGGGTGTGTGTAAAGGCACTATAACCTTCCTGCCAGTTGAATCCATGATTTTTCAGAATATGGTGATTGACATAAAACGAAGATTGTCTTTTAATTTCTCTTACAAGGTCGGCTATAGAAATAGAAGGATTAATTTTAACGAGAATATGGATATGGTCTTCAGTCCCATTTGCAATCAGCATTTTATGTCCCATTTCTTCTATCAGGTTATCAATAAAGCCATAAACTTCAAGTTGCTTGTAATAATTTAGTTTTGATTCTTCACCATGCACAGCAAAAATGATATGCACATAAAGCTGAGTGTAAGTGGTTGCCATTTTGATAGTATTTAGGTATAAAGTTATGATAAAAGAAGAAGAAATGCAATGTATAATATAGACGCAAGTAGCAAGACACAAGACACAAGATTGTGTAGTGCAATTAGCAGATCGACTGTCAGTTACGTCATTGCGAGCGTAGCGTGGCAATCTGTTGAAAAGATCGTCATTGCGAGCGTAGCGTGGCAATCTGTCCATTAGAAGGAGAGATTGCTTCACTCCGTTCGCAATGACGGTAGCATTGAGCCCAATCTTGCTACTTGTGTCTTGCTACTTGTGTCTATTTCATAAATCTTAATTTGGAATTTGTTTTTCCTGATTTGGAATTTGTTATATACTAGATTTTATATATTTGTAGACTTTTTAAAAATCAGGCATTTTGCATATTATGAATAAGAAATTTACTGAGTATAAGCAGTTCGATTTATCGCAAATAAATAAAGAAATCCGTAATCGTTGGGAAGGTGATGATACTTTTCACAAAAGTATCACTACGCGGGAAGGTAAGCCAACATTTGTTTTTTACGAAGGGCCTCCAAGTGCTAATGGAATGCCGGGCATTCACCATGTGATGGCAAGGGCTATCAAGGATATTTTCTGCAGATATAAAACAATGCAGGGTTTTCTTGTTAAACGTAAAGCAGGATGGGATACTCATGGTTTGCCTGTAGAACTTGGTGTTGAGAAAATGCTTGGAATCACAAAGGAAGACATTGGCAAAACAATTTCAGTTGCTGATTATAACAATGCCTGTCGTAAGGAAGTAATGAAATATACACGTGAGTGGGAAGAGCTTACACGTCAGATGGGATATTGGGTTAATATGGATGATCCTTATATCACTTACGATTCACGATATATTGAAACACTTTGGTGGTTGCTAAAACAGCTTTACAACAAAGGATTATTATATAAGGGATATACAATTCAGCCGTATTCACCTGCTGCAGGTACAGGTTTAAGTTCACATGAGCTTAATCAGCCCGGTTGCTATCGTGATGTAAAAGATACGACAGCAACTGCACAATTCAAGGTTGTTCGCGATGAAAAGTCTGAGTTTCTTTTCGAAGGAGTTGAAACAGATCTTTTCTTTCTTGCATGGACAACAACACCATGGACATTACCATCAAATACAGCATTGGCAGTAGGTCCAAAGATTACTTACGTGAAAGTTCGTTCATATAACCCATATACCGGAATTCCTATTACAGTCATTTTAGCTAAGGATTTGATAAATAATCATTTCAATCCTAAGAATGCTGAAATAGAGCTTGATACTTACGAAGCCGGCAGTAAAGCTATTCCATTTAAGATTCTTGGTGAATATACAGGAAGCGAGCTGATAGGTATTAATTATGAGCAGCTTATACCATTTGTAAAACCTCAGGGGGATGCATTCAGAGTTATTCCGGGAGATTATGTTACAACAGAAGACGGAACAGGAATAGTTCATATTGCTCCTACCTTTGGAGCTGATGATGACAGGGTTGCAAAGCAGGCAGGTATAGTTCCTCTTATCATGGTAGACAAGGAAGGAAAACGTCAGGCAATGGTTGACCGTACCGGAAAGTTTTATCATGTTGAAGATCTTGATGAAGATTGGGCAAAGGAATACGTTAACGAAGAGATATACCGCGATTTTGCAGGCAGATATGTTAAGAATGCTTATGACGATACTCTGACTGAAAATGATCCTACTTTAGATATTGACCTTTCAGTAATGCTCAAGAAGGAAAACAAGGCATTCAAGGTTGAAAAGCACGAGCATAATTATCCGCATTGCTGGAGAACAGACAAGCCGGTGCTTTATTATCCTCTTGATTCATGGTTTATCAAGACCACTGCAATGAAGGACAGGATGATAGAGCTTAACAAAACTATCAACTGGAAACCTGAAAGTACAGGTACAGGGCGTTTTGGAAACTGGCTTGAAAATCTTGTTGACTGGAATCTTTCACGTTCAAGATACTGGGGTACTCCTCTTCCAATTTGGAGAACTGAAGACAGAAGTGAAGAGATATGTATAGGTTCAGCTGAAGAATTGGTTTCAGAAATTGAGAAATCTGTAAAGGCAGGTTTTATGTTAGAAAATCCATACAAGGGATTTGTTGTTGGAGTTAATACTAAAGAAAACTACGAAAAAATAGATTTCCATCGACCTTATGTTGATGATATTATTCTTGTTTCGAAAGAAGGGAAAAAGATGTTCCGTGAAACTGACCTTATAGATGTATGGTTTGATTCAGGGGCAATGCCATATGCTCAGATGCATTATCCTTTTGAAAACAAGGAAACGTTTGAACAGGTATTTCCTGCTCATTTTATTGCAGAAGGAGTTGACCAGACAAGGGGTTGGTTCTTTACCCTTCATGCAATTGCCACAATGGTAATGGACGGCGTTTCTTTCAAAAACATCATTTCAAACGGATTAGTGCTTGATGCCAAAGGGAATAAGATGAGTAAAAGGCTTGGCAATGCTGTTGATCCTTTTGATACGATTGAGAAATATGGTTCTGATCCGCTTCGCTGGTATATGATTACCAATGCTCAGCCATGGGATAATCTTAAGTTTGATATCAGCGGTGTAGATGAAGTAAGAAGAAAATTCTTTGGAACATTATACAACACATATAGTTTCTTTGCTTTATATGCAAATATTGATGGTTTCAAATATTCAGAAGAAGAAATACCTGTAGAAAAGAGACCTGAGATAGACAGGTGGATACTTTCATTATTGAATTCTCTTATTAAAGAAGTTGAAGAAAGTTATGAAAGCTATGAACCAACAAGAGCAGGAAGGGCAATTTCTGATTTTGTAACAGAAAATTTAAGTAACTGGTTTGTAAGGTTAAGCCGTAAGCGTTATTGGGGCGGAGAAACAACCCTTGATAAATTATCTGCTTATCAGACTCTTTATACATGTCTTTTAAATGTAGCCAAGCTTGCTTCACCAATAGCGCCTTTCTACATGGATATGTTGTATAATGATTTGAATAAGGTTACAGGACTTGAACCTGATCAGAGTGTACATATTTCTCAATTCCCTGTTTATAATGAAAGCATAATTGACAAGGAGCTTGAGGAAAGGATGGATATAGCACAAAAAATATCCAGTATGGTACTTGGATTAAGGCGTAAAGAAAAATTGAAAGTACGTCAGCCTTTGGCAAAAATCATGGTGCCTGTTCTTAATCCTCATTTTGGTGAACAGTTAAAAGCTGTGGAAAATATTATTCTTTCAGAGATAAACGTAAAGGAAATAGAATATATATCAGGTGATGCCGGTTTGATAAAGAAGAAGATTAAACCAAACTTCAAAACATTGGGGCCAAAGTACAGCAAGCTGATGAAGCAGATTTCTGCTGCAATAGCAGGAATGGGGCAATCTGATATAGCAGCAGTTGAGGCAAAAGGATCGTATGATATAAGGATTGAAAATGAGGCCATTACTTTAGGAATAGAAGATGTTGAGATTTTATCAGAGGATATTCCCGGATGGCTTGTTGCCAGTGATGGTCCGATAACAGTTGCGCTTGATATTAACGTAACAGATGACTTACGTCATGAAGGAATTGCCAGAGAATTCGTAAATCGTATACAGAATATACGAAAGGAGAGTGATTTTGAAGTGACAGATAAAATTAAAGTTCAGATACTTAAAAATGACCTTTTCAATGAGGCATTGATAAAACATTCTGAATATATCAGTAATCAAACTTTAGCATCATCTTTTATTCTGGTCGATTCTATTGATAGTAGTAAATCGAAGCAAGTAGATATAGATGAGATTTTTACAAGTGTTCTAATCGAAAAGCAGCAATAATAAATATGTAGCTCTGATTGTTATATGTTTTTTTTGTTACTTTTGGTACAATTTTTAAAAAAGTAATAAAACAATAGCCAAATAATATGAGCGAGAAAACCAGGTATTCAGATCAGGAGCTTCAGGAATTCAAGGATTTAATCCTTTCGAAATTGGAGAAGGCTCAGCGTGATTATGAGATTTTTAAAAACTCAATAACTCACGGCGACGACAACGACACCCAGGACACCTCTCCTACGTTTAAAATTCTGGAAGAAGGTGCAGCTACATTATCAAAAGAA
>JAGODU010000207.1 GCA_017998095.1 Prolixibacteraceae bacterium
TCATGGTTGACGGGTCTCTTACAAACGTGACCGGCATTGAGGCAAGGATAGGCAGGTATTCACAACCGGGAGCCGGTTGTTTAGGTATGTAAAGAGTAAATATCGAAGAAGGTGTGGATGTCGAATCCAGATCACTTATGCTTCATGGCCTTGATGTTTGGAAGATATACAAAGGAATCCTGGCAGTGTTTCACAAAGGCCGGAGTAATAAAATGTTAAATTATTTTAGACGGATGAGATAATAACATTGTTTAACTCTAATCACTTTTTGTCATCGGAGCGGAAGAGCAAATAGGTTATTCCCGGGTTGTTACTGGTAATATGGAACCTGAAGTCTCAAGGACTTCCAAGGTTTTGGCGTTGTCTCTTGGTAAGACCCTTACTACACTCGCCAGTATTGTGTTTGGTATGATTGCAGCAAGGGTTTTATCGAAGCATGATTATGCCACTATGAGACAAACAATGCTTGCCTATAGTTTCATTGCACCACTGTTAATGCTCGGATTGCCTGATGCGCTCTATTATTATCTCCCCAGGACACAGGAACGGAAGAGAGGAGTAATTATTGACAATCTCTTTCTCATATTGATTCTTGCAATTCTGTTCAGTGTTTTTCTAGCAGCAGGCGGATATAAACTGCTAGCTCATAGATTTAATAATCCTGATTTAGCCACTACACTTAAATGGATGATCCCTTACCCGCTATATGTCATGCCTGCCGGAATACTCGGAGCTGTATTGTTGACCCAGAATAAGACTTACCTTTTAGCGAAATATAATGTTTTGTCTGCAGTGTTATTGGCAGCTCTGACCATCTCGGGAGTATTAATAACAAAATCATATTCAGGTCCTCTCTTTGCTCAGATCTATTTTCCTGTACTATTGCTTCCTGTCGTATTATGGCTGGTATTTAAGAATGTGCCTGGTAGTTTCTCATGGCCTGACCGTAAAAGCATGACTAACATGCTGAAATATGCTGTTCCTCTCGGTCTTGCCGGGATGATTAGTACGGTAATGCTGGAGACAAACAAGATCATTGTATCGGCAATGTGTACCCCTGAGGAATTCGCTAATTATGTTAACGGGGTTATCGAGATACCATTGATTGGTATAATTACCGGATCCATTTCAGCAGTAATCCTTGTTGACATGACATCCTATGTACAAAAGGGTAATATGACTATGGCATTGGATCTGTTTAAAAAAGCAGCCGTTAAATCAGCTGTGATATTATTTCCGGTAATGATATTTCTACTGGTTTCTGGCAAGTCCTTTATAGTCACCTTATATTCCGAAAAATATCTCGAAAGTGTCGCACCATTTTACATATACTTGTTTGTATTACCAGTGCGAATTGTCATTTATGGATCTGCTTTAATGGCATTGGGCCAGACTCGGGTAATACTATACAGAAGCATTCTGGACCTAACAATAAATGTTATTTTAAGTATTTTGCTGGTTCATTTGATGGGTTACCTGGGTGCAGCTGTTGCTACAATACTAACTCTTTATATCTGGACTGTACCCTTTAATCTCTATAAGATTGCCAGGGGATTTAATGTCAGCATGTTCAGGACGTTGCCTCTTGAAAAATTGTTTAGGATAATAATTATATGCTTGTCGGTCGTTCCTTTGCCCATAATTTACTTACTACTTTTTGATCATATTTACCTTATTCAACTTTTAATAACAGCAGTTCTTTACTTTGTACCTCTTACAGTATTGCTATTGCGAAATAGAATGTTGATTATACCAATAGCATATAGCAAATATGTTCCTGGAATAATAAGAGATAAAATCCTAAATAATGATTAAGGCACCTGTCCGTAAGAATGCCAAGCTAAGGTTTTGGTTGTGGCCTGTAAGGCTTATTGGTAAGTTCTGGAAGAGCCCTGTATCTCCTGGATTGTGGCTTGTGAATAAGTTTTGCCAGAATGTGTTAGACATTAATAATGATATTCCGTGGATGGTGCATTTTACTTCCAGGGTTACAGGTGAGATTACAATTGGAGAAAATGTATGGATATCTTTCGCAGTTAGTGGTGGTTGTTATATTCAGGGCATTAACGGCATTATAATTGGTGACAATACTGTTTTTGCCCCTGGAGTAAAAATCATATCTTCAAATCATGATCATCAAGACTTAGATAAATTCATACCAAAGGAAGAAATAAAGATTGGGCGAAATTGTTGGATTGGTGCTAATGCCATTATATTGCCAGGAGTCAAGCTTGGGGACCATGTTGTGATTGGTGCTGGCTCTGTTGTTACTCAAGATATACCTGATCATTCTATTGCAGCAGGAAATCCGGCTAAGATAATTAGAACGATACTTTAAATGGAAAGGCAGGCTAATTTTTGATTCTCATAGGGTTGAGTTAATTGTCTTTTTTAGGGAGATGAAGTATAGTAATTATTTTCTTTGAAGTGAACGATTGCAATCTAATTGCAAGCCGAGTGAGGAATCAGGTTATGTTATGATTTGTAAATCGTTTTATAATTAAGGAAAAACCTAAAAATATACTAACAGGGATGCATATTGTTTTGGTAATAAGTGACTTTTTCCCCCCTGGATTTGCTCCACGATTAGGATATATAGTTAAGTATCTAAGAGAATATGGGTATGAAGCTATTATTCTATCGACAGATATTCTGACACGAGAGGATAATGCAGATTTTTCCCATTTGGTTTCATATCCAAGAGTAAGGTATATTGTATCAAGTAGTGAGGCTGAACAGAAGGCATACTTGAAAACCCAAAAAAACTCAATAAAGAAACTAAAACATTTTATCAAACCAGACTATAACCGGCCTCCTGGCTTAAATGAGAAAATGATTAAGGTCGGACTAGAAGTATTTAAAAAATATAATATCGAATTAATATTAAGTTCAACATCCTCTATTTTCCCTATGTCAGTTGCCCATGTTTTAAGTTCAAGATTTAATGTCCCTTGGGTGGCTGATGTAAGAGATGTTATTGAACAGGGCTTTTATAAAAGTCATTCCCTTAGAGACAAGATTGTCAAATTAAGAACCATCATAAGAAGGGGTTATTTGATTAGACATGCAGATTATGTAACTACAATTTCAAACTGGCACTGTCGTAAATTGAAAAACAAGAATAAACATATTGAACTGATATATAATGGTTTTGACCCGGAACTATTTTTTGAAAGAGAACCAATTAAAACTGAGAAATTTACTATAATTTATACTGGAACGATCTTGACTGTCAGGCATTACCAGGATCCAATCTTGTTTTTTTCAGCCTTGAAAAAGCTTAAAGAGGATGGCGTTATTTCTGTATCAAATTTTCAAATCATTTTTTATACATATCGTATTGGTATTGAATATATTAAAGGAATGGCTCAAAATTTCAATGTCTTAGAATACTTTACTTTCCATGAGTTCGTTACCGCCGCACAAGTTCCAGATTTATTGCATAAAAGTTCAATACTTCTGATGTTTGCAAAAAGAACCTCGAAAGGCGGACCGAAAGGTGTATTAACTACTAAATTATTCGAATACATGGCAACTCGAAGACCCATTTTATGTATTGAAAGCGACTATTCAGATATAGAGAAAATAATACTTGAGCTTGGTTTAGGATTAGCTGCAAGAGATGAAAGAGAAGTGTACGAATTTATTAAGACTAAGTATAATGAGTGGTTAAGGTTTGGATTTACGTTAAACAATGTTGAGAATGGAGTAGCTATGGAAAGTTATTCAAGGCAGCAGCAGGCAAAAAGATTTTCACAAATCTTTGACCATTTGATAGAATCAAGACACTGACATTCATTCTAGTAGAGATGTATAAAGTCATTGTGAGATTAATTAGAAAGACATTAAAGTTAGGCCAGACTTTTTTAAATTATTACTCAAGGGCAATCTTAGAGCAAGAATGTCGAAGCTTTGGCGAATTTGCTATTGTTGAATATCCTATACATACACTAGGTTTAAATTGTGTCACAATTGGAAGCAATTTTATTGTTTCAAAGGATTTTAAGCTTCGAGCATATAATAATTTTGAGGGGTTGGTATATTATCCAAATATTACTATTGGCGACAATTTTTATTCAGGAACCCAAAGTTGCATTTCTGCGATAGGCATTATTAAAATTGGGAATAATGTCACGCTTGCTTCAAGAGTCACAATAATTGATCATTCTCATGGCAGAAAAGATTATACAGATCTAAGTACTCCCGTTATGAAAAGAGAGTTAACAACCAAAGGGCCAATAATAATAGAAGATAATGTGTGGATTTGCGAAGGTGCTATTATTCTTGGAGGAGTGTTAGTAGGTAAAAATGCGATTATAGCTGCAAATTCTGTTGTAACAAAAGATGTTCCTCCTAATTGCATTGTAGGTGGGATACCAGCTCAAATCATTAGAACTTTAACTCCCTAAGGAAATGACTTTTTCAATAGTGATCCCTACATTTAATGGAGGGAATTATATTGAGAGCACCTTATTATCGTCGATAAACCAAACACGGGAAGCCGATGAAATAATTGTCTATGATGATAATTCGCAAGATAAAACGGCAGAAATCTGCAAAACCTATATCTCTCGTATAAAATATATTCTTAATGAAAATGGTCCCTCGGGGTTTGTTGGTAGTTGGAATAGAGCAATAAAGTGTGCATGTTCTGATTATATTGCAATATTACATCAAGATGATATTATATATCCAACATTTTTGGAAGAAGTTGAAATAGCATTAATTAAACATCCAGACTCTAAGCACCTTTTTTCACTGTGTGATTATATTTCGGATACGGGGAGAATTCTGGTAAGAGGAGAAGAATCCATAAAAGAAAGCCATAAACTTGGTGATGTTATAATTTTCTCAGGCCAAGATTATATCAAGGAATATCAGAAGGAGTACCCTAATATTGCTCATATTCACCGTTGTCCAGGAGTTGTCACCCATCGATCAGTATTTGATATGGGTTGTTATTATCAACCTGAGGCTGGTCATATTGCTGACGATGATTTTTTTTATCGTGTTGGTTTACATACTTCCGTTATAGGAATAATAAAATCTCTTGCCGCATTTCGGATACATGATGAATCAGAAACAGGCAGAATCGGTGACATTAACCTTGTTTCAAGACTTTCAAAGGACTATCTTTATCAGGTGAAGCAATGGAAGAATTCCGACTTTATCAAGGGAGACAGTTATTATTATTTTGTTAATAATGCCTTTAAATTTACTAATAGATTATTTGGATATGGATTGAAAGGATTGAATTATAACCTAATTAAGCTATCCTATAATCATATGACAAGTTTAAATCTCGAAGGTTATAAAAATCCAAATAAGATGCTCCAATTGCTTTTCTATTTCGCAAGAAACATCCTCAAAATATAGTAGCAGTAACTTATAGATGTCTGAATTTTTAATTTTAATTCCGTGCTTATTAAACGGAGGTACGGAAATACAAACACTTCATTTGGCTAAAGTCCTAATGGATTGCCATAAAACAGTCAAAGTACTCTGCTTTTTTGAGAGTGATCAAAACATCATAAATGATTTTAATAAAATCGGAGCAGAAGTTGTATTACTTGATTTCAATAGAAGGATTTTTTTTGTAGATTTTATAATTAAATTGAAAAGAACACTAAAACTATTTCATCCTACTATTGTTCATATTCAATATATGGCACCAGGGGCTTTGCCGATAATAGCGGCGCGACTTGCAGGTATAGAGAAAATATTCGCCACAGTACATCAACCATGGACTTACTCTCATGGATTATTAGCAAGAATTATATTGCGAGTAGCCTCGCTTCTGACAACTAAATTCATTGCTGTTTCCTTGAATGCTGAAAAAAGCTGGTTTGGTAGTGCCACTCTTTATAATGAAAAAAGATCGCTTAAATCTCAACCACATCATTTTACTATACATAATGCGATCAACACAGCAGAAATCGATCAAATTCTTGCAAGAACTAACCCTTCTCAAATAAAACAAGACTTAAACATTTCAACAGAGAAAGTAATTATTGGATCTATATCAAGATTAAGAAAAGAGAAAGGTGTTGATATTCTATTAGACGCTTTTTCACAATTAGTTGATCAGAACAAGAATATTCACCTTGTTATTATTGGAACAGGACCTGATGAGGATGATCTTAAAGCAAAAGTCATAGAAGCGGGTTGTCAAAATCAGGTTAGTTTTTATGGTCAAACTAAGTGGGGCCATGCAATGGAGTTATTATCTATAATTGATATCGTAGTAGTACCGTCTCGTTTTGAGGGATTTGGTCTTACAGCTGCAGAAGCTATGGCGGCGGAGAAACCTGTCATAGCATCTGATACTACAGGTTTGAAGGAGGTTGTTATTGACCATGAAACAGGCATACTCTTTAGCGTTGGTAATGTTTCTGCTTTGGTATTGGCTCTCCAGGAATTGATCATTGATTCTGATCTCCGCTATTGTTACGGCTTAGCCGGGAAGAAACGAGTGATTCAATACTTTAGTTCAGAGATTTTTACAAATAAAATCACTGCTCTATATAATAATTAAGTAGAGATGTATCATACAGCTTGGTCAATCCTAGCCTTTTTCCTGTTTTCCGCAAGCCGATAACTTATCGTTGTAACGACTTGATATTCAAAACTACTTTTTCTAATTTGGGTGCTGCAAAAGCGTTTTTGTGGTATTTATTAGAAAAAACAAGAATCGAA
>JAGODU010000208.1 GCA_017998095.1 Prolixibacteraceae bacterium
TAAGAAGGAGGAAGCTGCCAATAATAATAACCCTGGCCTTTAGGCCGGGGTAAGCATGAACGCCTGACAACATGGGCTTTAGCCCTAACAGACGAAGTTTACTCCCTGTCATATTCACATTGTTCCCAGATTCATTGGGTCGGGACTCGCAATGACGTAACTAACAGCAGCGCAGCTGCTTAACAAAGCGAAGCGATAACGTGCGAAGCACCAACAGACGACGCAGTCGTCCAACAGAGCGTAGCGATAACGAAAGCGAAGCTTTCCAACAGAGCGTAGCGATAACGAAAGCTAAGCTTTCCAACAGAGCGAAGCGACAACAGGCGAAGCACTTCACACCCCCATCATTAGGAAATCTTTCAAATGTATCTCTTCTATTCCGTTATAATTGCTCCCGGAATTAAACTCATCCATTGTAACTACAAACTTTCTGTAATTGTCATTTATCTTCAGAAGGTTTCCAAATTCACGGCTGAAGGTTTTTTCGCCTGTGACTATGTAGCAAACCTGAACATAAATAGTTGTCCCCCCTTTTATGGCAACAAAATCAATTTCCATATTTCCCGACTGTCCAACATGCACCTTATATCCTCTCCTGATAAGATGCATAAAGACGACATTTTCCATCACCTTCCCAATGTCTTTATGCCTTGCATAACCACGTATAGAATTACGTAAACCAATATCTTCAAAGTAATATTTCTCACCGGTTTCAAATATCTTCAATCCGGATATATCAAAACGGGTAACTTTATAAACAAAGAAGGCATTGACCAATGGCCTTAAATAATTCAGAACAGCTTGAGTTGTAACTGATTCCCTTTGTGATTTAAAATATTTGGCAATATTGCTTGCTGAAAAAAGATTGCCTGTATTATCGGCCAGAAACTCAGTAAGTGATTCAAGAAATCTGACATTCCTTATCCCTTCCCTTGCAACAACATCTTTCAAAAGAATTGTTGAAAAAACATTCCGCAGGTATTCAAAAACGTAATCTTCCTCTAATCCAATAACTTTCAGGTAGGGCAAACCTCCTACTGTAAGATACTTATCAAGATTAAAAACTGAATTATCAAGATTAAAGAAAAGAAGGAACTCACTATAACTCAAGGAATGAATGTTAAACTCAATATATCGTCCTGCCAGAAAAGTTGCCAGTTCGCCCGACAACATTTTAGCGTTACTACCACTGCAAAAAATATCACAACAGTTTTCGGCAAGTAAGCTTCGCAGTGCTTTTTCAAAACCCTCAATCTCCTGAATTTCATCGATAAATAAATAATTACCTGCATCATTTCTTAAATTACTTTTTACATAAGAGTAAAGTTCTTTATCGCTGATAATATGTTCATGTGGTTTCAACTCACGACTAATGTAAATAATGTTTGCTGCCGGATTTCGTTGTCTAATGTCATCAATCAGCTGAAAAAGAATATAGCTTTTCCCTACCCTCCTTTGACCGGAAATTACTTTAATAATCTCCTTGTCAATAAAAGGACTTATCATTTCAGAATACTCACTCCTGCGAATATAAGGTCTCTGTTTTAATATTTCGTCTATCATAATAGACAAAAATACATATTTTATTCGATTCGTATGTCATAATAGATGAAATAATGAAAAGTGAAGCAATGACGGTTTATTCAACGTGGGAAGTCCTAACAGACGGCTTGTCGTCCAACTACCCCAAAAACATAGCAGCATTAATTGCAATTATATTTTCATCAAAATAAGAAGTAGACAGGTCATTCGATAAAATAAAAGCTTTTAGGACAGGTTTATCAAGAATATCTTCTAAATTCTTCAAATGTCGGGCATCAGTTTTGGTAATATGCTCAGTCATTTTAATTTCAAAAGCAAAATATCCCTCGGGAAATTCGATTAGCAGATCAACTTCCTTACCATCCTGTGTCCGCAAATGATAAAACGAAGCCGACTTTTGTAAAGTTTTTACCTGTTTAAAAATTTCTGCAATAACAAGACTCTCGAATTCCTGTCCTGTAATTCCACCCCTTTTCTGTAAAACAGATTGCAATACTCCATTATCCAGATAATGAATCTTTGGAGCTTTGACAAGGCGTTTAGAAGAATTACGCTCCCAGGAAGACAAATTAACAGTCTGGTAACTCAATTCAAGATATTGAATATAACGTTGAACTGTCTTGGCCGATAAACCAATTTGAGATGCCAGAGCTGAGGCATTTATAAGGTTTCCGGTTTGTATTGCAAGTGCCTTCTGCAACTTAATGAAAGGCTCAAGATCTCTGAATGAAGCCAGATCACGAACATCACGTTCAAGATAAGTTCTGACATAATTATGTAGCCAGAGATATCGGTTTTCATCGGTCATCGAATTTTCAGTAAGAGCGGGATAAGCCCCGAATCTAAGGTAATGATCCCATGCCTGTTTCTTTTCAGGCATTCTTTTATCGAGTAAAAAAGAAGGATATAATACCAGATTGGCAGTAGGATTCAAAAAAGTTTGCTGAAAAAATGAATCAACGATTTCATCATCCCAATCATTTGTAGCCAATTCAGGCAAGGTTAGGGGATACATATCAGTAATTACACAACGACCGGCAAGGCTTTCATTAACCTGCTTCATTAGCAGCAGTTGACTTGAACCTGATAGAACAAAACGAGGATCGTTCCACTGGTCATATACAGATTTTATACTTTCAATAAGTGTTGGTTCTTTCTGTATTTCATCAAGTATTGCCCTTGGATACAGTAAGTTCCACTGAGCAGCAGTCATTTTTAAATATTCACTTCGCAATACAGGATCTTCAATCGAAATGTATGAAAATTCCGGAAAGATATTCTTTACTAAGGTAGTTTTTCCAGTCTGTCGTGCACCTGTAAAGACAAGTATTCTTCCTAAATCAGAATCTTTAATGTTTTCAATAAAAGATGTAATTCTTCGGGCTTTCATATCAGATGGTTTTATCATGTAAAGTTAATAAATAAACGTTAATTCGGATATTCAATTCCTAATTTTACGCCATTTATGGACATTCTATTATACTATCGCCAATATAGGTTTCTTTTTAAGTCCAATCGGGACGTCAGTATAATAATTTTTACTTAGACAGATTTACTCTCTGTCATATTCACATTGTTACTAAATTTTTTGGGTCTGGACTCGCAATGACGGTTTATTCAACGTGCTAAGCGATAACGACGGCTTGCCGTCCAAAATAACGAACCATCTTCATTGCATATAGATTGTCAAATTTTCACATTTTATAGGTATCATTTTTGCTTTTTTTGGAATAGACCAAATACATACCAAGTTCTTACCAAGTTCTTACCAAGTTCTACCGAGACCTCTTTTTAAGCTGTCACATTTTTCATGATTTTCGGTTGAGGTAAGAATGAGGTCTTTATTAATTCAAAATGCTTCGTTTTTATAACTTTTTTGCTAATATTGCATCAACCAACTTTACCTGCCATGACTAAAAAAAATAATGTAACCTTGTTTGAAAGGATCGAATTTTTCCTTCAGAAAAATCAACTTTTTGTAATTGGCATTTCAATATTGACAGTCGTGGTTATGTCACTGCTGATGTTTAATCCCGATGTTTCGGTTGGCGGCGACGATTCAGGATATATAAAAGCAGGACACGACTTTATCAAAGGAAAGGCATTCCCAACCTGGCATGGTTCGTTCTACAGCATCTTACTGTCGTTCTTTATGCTGATAATGGGTGTAAACATTGTTGCCTTGAAATTTACATCGCTCCTTTTCTTTGCTGCTTCTTTTTATTTTACCTACAGGATATTTGCAAAAGTTACAAATCATACAACTGCAACTTTTGTAGTTTTAACAGCTTCGGTTAGCTGCCTGCTGAATAAATATGCAAGCACAACTTTTACCGAACCTTTCTTCATTTTCATTCAATCACTTTTCATCTTTTTGTTTTACAACTTTTTAAGTAAACTGGAAAAGATAAAAGAAGACTATAAGCTAATCTGGAAAGATGCTCTTGTTCTTGGCATTATCACTTATGTTATGATCCAGACAAGAAGTGTTTCTGTAGCTGTTTTTGGGATTACACTTCTTTTTCTTCTGTTGAATAAATACTTTAAAAGCACACTGCTATACAGCGGATTTACAATTGCATCGCATATCTTATTTGATTTATTTAAACGCATCTTCTGGAATATTTCATCCATTGGTTTTGAAGACCAGCTCAACAGTGTACTACTGAAAAATTTCTATAAACCGGCTGCCGGAAATGAAGATCTGGCAGGTTTAATACAACGTTTTTGGGATAATTCGGAGCTTTATTTTTCAAAACACCTTGCCAAAATGTTTGGCATTCGGCCCTTAGACACACTTTACATCAGTTCAACATGGACCATTACCTTCTACATTATTTTCATTGTTTCCATAATAGTAATACTGGTGAAAAACAAGAAGATGGGTTATATTGTATTGTACGTTGCAGGCATGATATCCATAACTTTCATCAGTCTTCAGAAAATCTGGGACCAGGAGAGGCTTATAATGATATATTTCCCTCTTATAACGGGTATAATATTCTATGCTCTTTTTAATGCATTCAGCAGTAAACTAAAGAAATATCAAGTAATCCCGCTAATTGCTTCGGGGATAATGTTTATTATAATCTTTGTTCAAAGTATTAGTTATATTTCAAAATACAATCCCGGACCACGGTTTAAAAGCGGAAGCTTCAATTCATACACTCCCGATTGGCAGAATTACATGCTTGCCAGCAAGTGGACTGCCGAAAATCTTGATAAAAAAGCAGTTGTTGCCTGTCGTAAGCCTGAAATGTCGTGGATTGCATCGAAGGGAAGTGATATTTTCAAGGGTATATACAGGGTAGAATACAACCTGCCTGATTCAGCCTATAATTTGTTGCAGGAGATGGGGGCAACTCATGTTTTAACAGCAAGTTTAAGGCTTGATCCGCGTAAGAATACAGGAAAAATAATACGGACAGTCAACAATGTAGTATCGCTTGCTGCTGCCAAATATCCCGGATGTCTGACCCTGATAAAAGAGTTTGGCACGGATGAAAAGGCATATTTGTTTAAAATTGATTTCCCGGGACATACCGGTGGCAAGGAATATCTTGAAAGTCTGGATGCAGCCATGCTGGTTAATCCGTCGAATTTATTTATACTTCAAAAGAAGGCTGAATATTATATCGGTCTGGAAGACTATAAAACAGCTTTAGTATACTATGATAAAGCAATAACAGAGGGAACAGACGATAAGTTTATATATTTCAACAGGGGGTATTGTTACTTTCAGCAGTTGGATTATAAAAATGGGATAGCAGATTTTAAGAAAGCTGCAGAGCTGGATCCTGCCTTTGGTCATGCATGGTACAATCTTGCAGTATGCCTATTCAACACTGGCGATTATAAAGGCTCACGCCTGGCATTACAAAAAGCCCGTAGTGTTAATTTCGACAGTAACAATTTAGTGCTGGAAACGAATCTGGCAAGGATGGGGTTTTGAATAATAGACACAAGTATCAAGTATCAAGACACAAGTATCAAGATTGGGTAGTGCAGGATTGGAGGTTCGTATGCTACTGCACGATAAAATAGCACGACATAGCGAATGTTGAAAGTATCGTCATTGCGGGCGCAGCGTGGCAATCTCTACTTCTAATGGACAGATTGCTTCGTCGTTACTCCTACCCATGACAGTAACGATAGACCAATCTTGTGTCTTGATACTTGTGTCTTGATACTTGTGTCTTGATACTTGATACTAATTTTTCCTTCTCCTGCGAAGTACAATTCCTCCTCCGATGAGTCCCATTCCAAGGATACTTGCAATTAAAGGAACCGGCACAGCAAATGGATCATTTAAGCCAGCGGGAATCGGAGTTGATGGGGCAGATGCATAACCTGAAGAGTTAATTTTAAACCACATTGTATTGGGGTCAACTTCTACATTGAGCCATCCGTAATAAAGCTGAGAACCAATAAAAAACTGTACAGCAACATATCCTTTGTTTAATCCGTTTGCCCAAGTATCTTTAAGGGAGGGAGAACCTAAAGGTTCAATGTTGCCAAAGAACATTGCAATCGGGCTCCATTCTCTTGGTGAGACAATGCTGGGGCCAATAAGTTCTCCTTTTTGATAAAAAGTAGAAAAGATACCCACAGGGGTTCCACCCTGAAGTGATTGTAAAGCCTGAGCAGGTGATTGGGGCAATGTGCCGGAATCTTCTACTACAATCATATTTGATGCCTGAGTGGTTAATCCTGCACCGGCAGGTGCAAAAGGTGGAACAAATCCACCAACGATATATGCTAAATCCTGATTTGCATACCTGGCAATAAAATCAGGTGTTCCATCATTATTCATATCGATATAGCCATATGGCTGCGACTGATTGAATGTATGAGGTAAAGTGACAATATCTACCTGAGCCTTAACACTTAAGCTAAATAATACAGCAATAGCAATTACCGATAATTTGAATCCAGCGGCTTTCATAAGTTATGATTTTTTTAATTTTTCATAAAGTTATTTAATCTGTTTGATATCTGCAAGGCTGAAAATCAACAATTTTAATAGACACAAGTATCAAGTATCAAGACACAAGATTTGGGTTCCCCCCATATCGTCATTGGTAATCCCGACATAAATAATTTAGGAACAATGTGAATATGACAGGGAGTAAATCTGCTATTTTCATAAAT
>JAGODU010000033.1 GCA_017998095.1 Prolixibacteraceae bacterium
GTTAACTATCAAAAAATTGACATTTGCAGATCAGGTCGAATCTGTGGAAAAGAAAATAAACTCCCTTTATATAAATTTTTAAAAGAACCATTGATCAGAAAGTACGGTGAAGAATGGTATAAAGAACTGGAAATTGCTGCCGAACATCTTAATTCATCAAAGTGATTTTCCGCATCTTAAATATTTCCCCAAATTGATCTTGCAATTTTATTCAACTCCTTGTTAAAAAGAAACTTTGATGACTGCTCCAGATTTGACTTTTCTCTTGCTGCATCCTGGATTTTATACTGAAGAATCTTATAAGCCGTTTTCCCATGTGTAAAACGCTGAAGATTTTCAGATACAAGATTTTCAATTGCCTTATTAAGATGAGTGTATTGTTCTGTTTTATAAGTTCCAAATTCCTTTTTCCTTAAATAGTCAACTGATTTGTGATAAACTTCTGCCCTTGCATCCTGAACAAGTTTTTGTGCAACAGCCTCTGATATTGAAGGATGACAGTAATTGACATGCATACTATTCAAAAGATAACTCTCAATATCAGTTCCTTTGGTTACAAAGAAATAAGTATCAATTCTTCTGAAAGTATCCCTCTGTTGATTTATCTCAAAATCTGTCAGGTAATCTCTGTCGCGATGAACAAGAATCCTCACATTGGGCATTTTTTCCTTTACAAATATAGAAAACAGGTTTGCAGAACTGATCTTTGAACATCCTTCATAGGAAATCATCTTTGTTTCAGCCATGTTAAAACCGGATGCTTCCAGAATGATTGACAATATGTTGTTGGTGGTGGAATCTTCAGTAAGTACAATGCATTTTTCATTGCCCCCTACTCCATGCAATTGTTTTTCCAGATTGAATTTTGTTTGAATTGATGAATATTCAGGACTTTTGATGAAATTATCCATCGTTTCAAGTTCTTTCTGAGCAACAAACTTAATCAGCGGATTTATATCACCTTCATCCGCTTTCTCAAGGGTCTCGTAATATAATTGCCTTTCATCAGCATCAATCAGTATTGGAAAATATCCTGATTTCATAAGTCCTACGTTCAACATCAAACGTGCTATACGTCCATTCCAGTCGTCAAAGGGATGAATTATGGTAAATTTATAATGAAGATAGGCAGCACGGGCAATTGGGTGAATTTTATTTTCCTTACCTGCAATATTGTACCAATCAACAAGCTCTTCCATCTCTCTGCCAACTGCCTCTGCCGTAGGAGTATTTTGTCTTTTCCCGCTTATATTGGTAATAAATATCTCCTTTTGTCTGAATAAACTTTCTCCGAATGCCAACTCAGCCAGAAGTAAAATTCCTTTAGTAGTTATTTTATGTTCCGCCAAATCAAAAAGATATTGTGAAATTGCATATTCTCTGCCAGCTTCCTGATAAGAAATTTTCAATACTTCTGGTTCAACATTGCTGAATTTATCAGATTTCAAAGCCGGAATTTCCTTTTTGGCCTTTAGAGAAGTCAGATAACCTGTTATTTCCTGTTGAAATCTTTCTTTTACAATAGCTGTCAGGGGATCGTACTGAATAAGCTGCCTTATCTCTTTAAGCTTCCCATCTACCGGCAGCAGATCTGATATATCGTAATTAAAATTCATTTGAGCTGTATTAATTTGACGTGCTAATTTAATTATAAAAAGCTAAACAAGTATTTTAATTACCAACAGTCATTTCATTTGAAAAAATAAAATAATAAAAGCCATCAGATTGATGGCTTTTTTGTCTTGAAAAAGACAGCGATAGATGTAAAAGAGGGAAAAAATTCTTTAAAATAAGTTCAAACCAACATGGAAACCTACCCAAAAACTGTTTCTCCAGTTTGGAAACCTATCATAAGTATTTTGCTTTACATTCCAGTAAGGTTTAATATCCGAGCCTTTAAATGATTCTGTATTCGGCAAATAATAAGATGAAGCCAAATTGAGTGTAGGACCGGCATTAACCCATATATTTTTAAACAAATTTCTCCTTATGCCAATTTTAAGTTGCGATATGTTGTTATATTTTTCTGCATAGAACAGGAACCATCTGCCGGGACCCCAAACGTATTCCTGATGACTTGTTAATTCAATATTCAGCTGAGTTTTATCAAACAAGCGGCTGTTATGTCCGAATCCGAATCCAAGTGCGTAACGCTCCATCCCTCCTGTTAATTTACTGAAAGTATATATGCTGTAGAACTTTTCAACCCCCATGCGATAAGTAAGCTGAACAGGAGCCCAGTCAGTTGTTGATATTTCAAAGTTGCGGTATCCATTCTTTTTAACAATGCTTATGAAAGAAACCGGAATACCTTCAATGCTATCGCAAATATTAATAAACCCTGAAAGCTGTACACCCTTCACATTGCGGGCAATATTCATGAAACCCGAACCTTGTACACCCTTAACATCGCGGGCGAAATTTGCAAATCCAGAACCCTGAATACCGGAAATATCCCTTGACCAGTTTGCAAATCCGGCGCCTTGTATTCCTTTAACATCCTTTGCCCAGTTTCCAAAACCTGCACCCTGAACACCTGTAATGTCGCTGGCGAAATTACCAAATCCGGCAAGCTGCAATCTGCTTGTTCCTCTTGATGAAAAGTTGGCAAAACCTGCTCCCTGATATGAATTTTCGGTACTATCATTTATATTGGCAAATCCGGCAAGAAGGAAAGAATTGTTGGCCGAACGGTTAAGATTCATAAAACCTGAAACCTGAAATCCGTCGAAATTCCTGTTTACATTGGCAAAACCAGCCCATTGAAGGCCTTTATAATCATTCCCGTTGATATTCATAAAACCGCTAACCTGTGCTCCTGCCGAAGAATATTCCTGAGCACCTTTGTCAAAACCGCTAATGTTCATGAACCCTGAAGCCTGAACCCCGTTTGAATAAAAACGGTTTGCATTAATAAAGCCTGATAATTCAAGATATTCAGATGCAGCGCCAACACCTAAAAATGTGTTAACCGAAACATCATTAATGGTTTTATAAAAATAAATACCGTTAGTGCCAATAGGAGGAGTAACCAAAGTGAACTGCATTGGCACACGTCTTAGATCAGATGATTTTTGTTCTTCCTGGGAAAAAGTTAAAGTTGAGATCAATAGAAGAATTACGATTAAAATTTGTGTTTTCATTTGTTTTATTTTTAAAGTTTTTGCTATTCTTTCAAAGCAGGTTAAATTTTCAGCTTTATAAGTTCTGATTTACCCTTTTTACGATAATGACAATAAAGAACAAAAGGGGTTGCAAGAGGAAGAAATTTTTCATTGAAAAAATAATTTGTGCACCTATTTCAGGATAGGACAAAGCTATACATCAACCGTACCTCATTCGTACCTCATTCGACCAAAACCTGATTTTCCCTTCACGTTTTTCGAATGAAGTACGGTTCAGGCTGGTTTCAAATACCCCTTTTTCAAACATACACTGAAAGTGTTTTTACGAAATGAACCTTTTTTTATGGAGACATTGCCAACAAGTCAAATTTTCGCAATTGAAAAGTGCCATTTTCAGGATAAGAAATGTGCCATTTTTGATCTATTTTAGAAGGGGACCAAATAGGTGCCAAAGCAATACCAAGTTCTTACCAAGTTCTTACCAAGTTCTACCAAGACACCAAAATAATAAGTCGGTTTTAATATTTGATTGGAATTTGGTCTGTATGTGAAATGAAGGAAAGAATTAAAGGGTTTGAAGTATAATTTAATTCAATTGAAAAAAAAACTAAGTATTGAATAAAAACAAAAAGGCTGCCGGATTAAATCTGACAGCCTTTTCTCATATCTTCTTTTGAATTAATTTTCAGCAAAAGGTTCAACAGAAACAAATGATCTGTTTTTTTGTCTTTTCTTGAAAACAACAGTTCCATCAATTAAAGCAAATAATGTATGATCTCTGCCGATACCTACATTTTCACCCGGATGATGTTGTGTACCACGCTGACGGACTAATATATTGCCGGCTTTAGCTGACTGTCCGCCCCATATTTTAACGCCTAAGCGTTTGCTTTCCGATTCGCGGCCGTTCTTTGAACTACCTACACCTTTCTTATGAGCCATGGTATTTAATTTTTTTCGTTATCCAATAATTTCCTGAATTTGAATCTGTGAAAGATATTGACGGTGACCGTTTTTCTTTCTGTAGGTTTTTCTACGTTTTTTCTTGAATACTATAACAGTATCACCTCTTAAGTGTTCAAGAACCTTAGCTGTTACTTTTGCACCTTCAACTACCGGTGTGCCTACTTTTACATCACCATCGTTATCAATCAAAAGAACTTTATCAATGTCGAAGGTCTGACCTTCTTCAGTTTCCAGACGGTTAACAAATAATTTACTGTCTTTTTCTACTTTATACTGGAAACCGCCAAAATCAATAATTGCAAACATGTTAATTCTGACTTTTCATTTTCTTCCGGCAGGCGTAAGTACTCTGTTACTTATCTTATTGAGCCTGCTCGAAAACTTTCGGACTGCAAAAGTATATAATTTTAGATGATTGCCAAATAATTATAATTAAAAATGCTTCTTTTTTAAACTTTAAAAAAACATTGTTAAGTGAATTAACCTTCAAAATATTATACAAAGCAAAAACAATTTCTATCTTTGTTTTTACAGAAAATTACACGTTGTCAAATTGCAATATGCTCAAAATTAAACTAAATGTACTGGGATTATCCGTCAGTCAGACTCAAACAGGAGCTTATGCCCTTGTTCTGGCTGAAGAAAACGGAGACAGAAGAATTCCAATAATAATTGGCCCGGTAGAAGCACAGTCAATAGCCATACAGCTTGAGGGACTTCACCCTCCCAGGCCTCTTACACACGATTTATTTAAAAATATTGCCCAGGCATTTCAAATAGAACTTATTGAAGTTATCATTTATAAACTTGAAGAAGGGATATTTTTCTCCGAATTGGTATGTGAACAAAGCGGAACCCGGATAGCAATTGACTCAAGAACATCTGATGCTGTTGCTTTGGCATTAAGATTCAGATGTCCCATCTTTACAACCGAAGAAATTCTTTCCAAAGCAGGTATTGTTATTGACGTTGCTGATGATTATGAAGAAAGTACCGTCAGAGGAAAAGAAGAGCCCGATTCCCGCAAAAATAAATATGAACTTTATTCTGTCGAAGAACTGGAACAGTTGCTGCATGATGCTGTCAGAGAAGAAAAATACGAAGCTGCATCAGAAATCAGGGACGAGATTTCAAGACGAAAAACAGGTAATTAGGTATGAAAATTAAAATCCAGTTAACAATTCTCAACTTCATTCAGTTTTTTATATGGGGATGTTGGTTGATATCCTTTGGAGGTTACATGTTCAACTCCTTAGGTTTTACAGGTGTTCAGGTTGGCAGTATATATGCCACAATGGGAATAGCTTCTTTATTTATGCCTGCCCTGCTTGGTATTGTTGCTGACAGATGGATAAATACTGAAAGAGTTCTTGCCAACTGTCATATCATTGGTGCCGGGATTCTTTACTGGGCATCAACAGAAACTGACTACAACCGTTTATATTGGATAATGCTTTTATATTCAATGGTGTACATGCCAACAATTGCACTCAACAATTCTGTATCGTATAATGTCCTCGAAAAGAAGAAATTCAACGTTGTCAAAGATTTCCCTCCTATCAGAGTATGGGGAACGATTGGATTTATTTTAGCTATGTGGGTGGTCGATATTTTCAAGCTTAAAGAAGGTCCGGGTCAGTTGTATGTTGCTGCCATAGCTTCATTTCTGCTTGGAATTTATTCTTTTAACATGCCAAAATGCGTGCCTGATAAATCACAAAAGAAAAAAAACTTCATTTCTGCCCTTGGACTTGATGCATTTGTGCTATTTAAAAAACCCAAGATGGCTGCATTCTTTGTTTTTTCAATGTTTCTTGGAGCAGCACTGCAAGTTACCAATATGTTGGGAGAACCATTCCTCCTCGATTTCAGCAAAGATTATGCAAACACTTTTGCTGTAACCCATCCCGGATTGTTAATGTCTGTTTCTCAGATATCTGAAACATTATTTATACTAACTATTCCTTTCTTCATGAGGAAGTTTGGAATTAAGAAAGTTATGCTCATCAGCATCTTTGCCTGGGTATTAAGGTTTGGACTATTTGGTTTGGGCAATCCTGGCAATGGTTTACCATTACTTGTTTTATCAATGATAATTTATGGAATGGCCTTTGATTTCTTCAACATTTCAGGTTCTTTATTTGTTGAAATGGAAACAACAACAAAGATAAGGTCAAGTGCACAAGGTATGTTTATGATAATGACAAACGGAATTGGTGCTACACTTGGAGGACTATTAAGCGGCTGGGTAGTTGACTTATTTACAAAAGATGGAATCAAAGACTGGCAAAGTATATGGTTTACTTTTGCAGCTTACGCCCTTTTCCTTGGAATAATATTCCCATTTTTATTTAAATATAAACATGACCCGGAGGCTGTAAAAAATTATCAAGGTCATAATTAATTTAACTTGCTTTAAAAATGAGACAGTACCTGAATCTTCTTCAGCATATTCTTGATAATGGAACTTTAAAAAAAGATCGTACAGGCACAGGAACAATCTCGACCTTTGGGTACCAAATGCGTTTCGATCTTCAGAAAGGTTTTCCTGTCGTGACAACAAAGAAGCTTCATCTCAAATCAATAATACACGAGTTACTTTGGTTCCTTAATGGAGATACTAACGTTAAGTATCTTCAGGACAATGGAGTTAGAATCTGGAATGAATGGGCAGACGAAAAGGGAGAACTTGGACATATTTATGGTTTTCAGTGGAGGTCATGGCCTGATTATAAGGGTGGGCATATTGATCAGATAACAAATATTATCGATTCAATTAAAAATGATCCGGATTCAAGGCGCATGATTGTTAGTTCGTGGAATGTAGGAGATATTTGCAATATGAACTTACCTCCGTGTCATGCATTCTTTCAGTTTTATGTTTTGGAGGGAAAACTTTCGTGCCAGCTTTATCAAAGGAGCGCAGATTCATTTCTGGGAGTTCCTTTCAACATAGCCTCTTATGCATTACTGACAATGATGATGGCTCAGGTTACCGGTCTGAAAGCAGGAGAATTCATACATACCTTCGGAGACTTACACATTTACACCAACCATTTGGAACAAGTTAAATTACAGCTTACAAGAGAACCCTATCCTCTTCCACAGATGCTAATAAATCCTGAAGTCAAAAGCATATTTGATTTTAAATATGACGACTTTCAATTAATAGATTATCAGGCACATCCCCATATTAAAGGTGATGTATCAGTCTAAACGCTTAATCATGATATACAAAAACATTTCAATAATAGTAGCTATAGCAGAGAACTTTGCAATAGGTAAGAATAATGATCTTCTATTTCACTTACCTGAAGATCTTAAAAGATTTAAACAAATAACATCAGGGAAACCTGTAATTATGGGAAGAAATACCTTTCTGTCTCTTCCGGGTGGTCCTTTGAAAAACAGAAGAAATATAGTCATCAACAACATTCAGGGAGAAACATTTGATGGATGTGAAATGACTGACTCGATTGAAGGGGCTATTGAAAAGGTAAAAAAAGAAGAAGAAGCTTTCATTATCGGAGGAGGAATGATTTATAATCAGTTTTATCCAATAGCAGGAAAACTTTATCTTACATTAGTGCACAAATCATTTGATGCAGATGTATATTTTCCTGAAATTGATTTTGAAGAATGGGAAATTGAAAAAAAAGAAGATTTTCATGACATAAAGAATAATTTTGATTATTCTTATATAAATCTGATTCGCAAAGGTTTGTAAAATTATTACTTCTTAATATTATCAAAAATCAAATAAATTTTGCATTTGGCATAGCTATTGTCAAACACAGTAGCTGATTAGATTGTTTTACTTAACAAGACATATTGTCATAAGGAAAAATTAAAAAAATCATGACGAATAGATTAATAAATAATTTCAACAATATAATTTTCTCTGAAATAGAAGATGGAGATATTGAATTTGTGCCAATTGCATCCGACGGGGGCGATGATGAATTAAATACAGAGAATACACCGCCTTTTCTGCCAATATTGCCGTTAAGGAATTCAGTATTATTCCCGGGAGTCATATTGCCTATTTCGGTAGGTCGCCATAAGTCACTAAAGCTTATTAGAGAAGTATATAAGAAAGATTCCTATTTAGGTACATTAGCACAAAAAGATCCTGAAAAAAATGAACCGGGAATAGAAGATCTTTTTGAAATTGGAACAATAGCCAAAATACTTAAGATTCTGGACTTACCTGATGGTTCAACAACAGTATTGATACAAGGGAAACAACGATTCAGGCTATTGGAGATTCTAACTGAAGAACCATATAATAAAGGAAGATACATTGCGCTTGACGAAGATTTCGGTCGTGAAAAATCAGCTGAATTTGAAGCCCTTATAGAATCATTAAAAGATATTTCAATAAAGATAAACAATACAGGTAATTTACCTGCTGAGGCAGCATTTGCAATCAAGAATATTGAGCGACCCCGATTCCTTATCAATTTTATTTGTGGAAATGCAGATATAAAAGTAGGTGAAAAACAAGAGTTACTTGCTTTGGATACTCTCAAGGAAAGAGGTATACAAGTCATTTCATATCTTGCCAGAGAGTTACAAATGCTCGAATTGAAGAAAGATATTCAATCGAAAGTAAAGACAGATCTTGATCAGCAGCAAAGGGAATATTTCCTTCACCAGCAAATGAAGACCATCCAGGATGAACTTGGAGGAAGTCCGACTGAAAAAGAAATAGAAGAATTAAAGAAGAGAAGCGAACAAAAAAAATGGTCAAAAGAGGTAGGTGAAATATTCCTTAAGGAGACAGATAAACTTTCGCGAATGAATCCGGCTTCGGGAGAATATTCCATACAACTTTCATATGTCCAGACATTGCTTGATTTACCATGGAATGAATTTTCGGAAGACAATTTTGACATGAAGAATGCTGCGAAAGTATTGGATGAAGATCACTACGGGCTTGAACTGGTAAAGGATCGTATTCTTGAACACCTTGCAGTACTTAAGCTGAAGAATGATATGAAATCGCCTATAATATGCCTCTACGGTCCTCCGGGAGTTGGAAAAACATCATTAGGCAAATCAATAGCACGGGCACTTGGAAGAAGTTATATAAGGATGAGTCTTGGAGGTTTGCATGACGAATCAGAAATAAGAGGTCACCGCAAAACGTATATAGGAGCTATGCCCGGGAGGATAATTCAAAATATAAAAAAGGGCAAGACATCTAATCCGGTATTTATCCTTGATGAGATAGACAAAGTTTCGAGCGATTTTCACGGTGACCCGGCATCAGCTCTTCTTGAAGTATTGGATCCTGAACAAAATTCAGAATTTCATGACAATTATTTAGAAGTAGAATATGACCTTTCCAAGGTAATGTTTGTAGCTACAGCAAATACTTTGAACACTATTAGTCAGCCTTTGCGCGACAGAATGGAACTTATTGAAGTAAGTGGTTATCTTGTTGAAGAAAAAATTGAAATTGCAAAGCGTCATTTATTACCAAAGCAACTTGAAAATCATGGGCTTCAAAATGAAAATATTACAATTGAAAAGCAGGCTCTGGAGCACATTATAGAAAAATTCACCAGAGAATCGGGTGTAAGAGAACTTGACAAGCAGTTAGCTAAATTAATTAGAAAGATTGCCAAGAAAAAAGCTTTTGACGAAACATTCGACAATAATATTACTACTGAAAACATTTCCGAATATCTTGGAACACCTAAATTCAGCAGAGAAAGATATCAGGGTAATGATTTTGCGGGAGTAGTAACCGGGTTAGCATGGACAGCAGTAGGAGGTGAAATACTTTATGTAGAATCAAGCCTTAGCAAGGGTAAAGGACAGCTTACAATAACCGGTAACCTTGGAGATGTAATGAAAGAATCGGCAATGCTTGCTCTGGAATATTTAAAAGCCCATGCTGAAGAACTGGAAATCAATCCTGAAATATTTGGCAATTGGAATGTACACATCCATGTTCCTGAAGGGGCAATACCAAAAGATGGTCCATCTGCCGGAGTAACTATGGTGACTTCGCTTGCTTCTTCATTTACTCAAAGAAAAGTAAAGAGGAATCTTGCTATGACCGGAGAAATTACTTTAAGAGGTAAGGTACTTCCTGTTGGTGGTATAAAAGAAAAGATTCTTGCTGCTAAAAGGGCTGGTATAAAAGAAATAATAATATCAGAAGAAAACAGAAAAGATATTGAGGACATAAAGGAAATATATTTAAAAGGCTTAAAGTTCAATTATGTTGAAACAATTAATGAAGTACTGAATTTAGCCTTGTTAAAGACCAAAGTTGATAAGCCTTTAAATATAAATTGAAACTACATAAGTACTTTTTGAAACATTAGCTCGTCTTCCCACTTATCGAGAGATCTTAACCAGTGTTTCTTTGTACATGTATGTTCGAATCCAAGAACTTTAAAAAGACTGAGACTAGGAATGTTTGAAGATGAAATGTTAGCATAAAGCTGATATATTCCAATTTCTTTAAAAGCAAATTCTGAAATTAAATTAATAGCTGAAGTTGCAATTCCTTTTCTCCTTTCTTCATTGTCATAAATCATAATTCCTATGCCTGCTCTTGAGTTGTAGGGGTCAAAGTCAAAAAGTTCAATAGTTCCAACACCATTGCCTTCCTTATTTTCAATCATAAGGCGAAGCTCCTTACTTTCCCATATATCTTTATCAGAAGATTTTATATAACCTGCAAGAATGAATTTGGATAAAGGGGTTTTGTTATTGCTGACCTTCCAGACAGAAATATCATTTTCCCATTTATAAAGCAATTCAAGATCTTCTGGTTCAAGAGCTCTTAATTTAATATTTCCGTCAGATAACGATTTCATTACTTGCCAAGTTTTGAAAATGCCTTATATATAATTTCAACATCTTTATAAAGACTGTAGTCTCTGGCATAAAGCATATTTAATCTGTCAATAGCTTCAATTTTATCTTCATTGAAATCAAGTACATCAGTAGTAGATAAAATTCCTTTTTTAATAACAGGAAGTCCAAGATAAAGTTCTGAATTAATCTCATGATATCCTACCCAGCTATAGTTGCTGAATATTACTTTAAAAGTATTTGGGAAAAATCCCTTCTTGTTGTCAATAAACCAAATTACTGCCGGGGAAAAGATAATAAACAAAAATCCAAGTAAAACATCCAGCAATCGTTTATTTCTGAGGTTCTTTTCCTTTGTTATTGCATTGACATTAACAACGTAAAGATCACCTGCTGTATCTATTGAATTACTGCCAATAATTGAAATGCTTTCAGGAGGGGCTATTTTATATTCGATATTGAAATCGGTAAGTCCAAGCATTGTTTTTATTACCATTTTCGAACTTACATCTTTAGAACAAAATATCAATTCTTCAATGTTATTTATCTTTACAATATCATAAATCTGATATATTGTTCCCATATATCTGTCTGATTTAATTTTCTTCTTTGGAGAAATAAAACCAACAATATTAGTATTTATACCTGTCTGATAAAGAAGATCCCCTACCCTGTCACTTTCTTTCTTTCTGCCAATAATAGCAACCCGTTTAGGCTTCTTGGCAGTCAGAGAAAAGTCTTTTTTGACAACAATACTAAATAATACTCTTAATAATGTAAAAGATATTAAAGCTATGCCTGAACCGGCAAGAATTATTGCTCTGGAGAAGCGGGCACTGTTAGGTAATAGAGAATAAATAAGCAGAATAATGATAGTACCTGTAAATATTCCCCTGTAAATTTTCAACAGGTTAACCGGCTTTTCATAACCCCCGGAGTAATAGGTAGATATCAGCCATACAAGTATATAAGCAGGTACAATAAGCAACAACAATTCCGGTGGATAATACCCGGGTTCAAACTTATAACTTTCCCAGTAAGGGAGGAAAAAAAAGAAACCGGTAAAAATTAAAATGAAATCAATGATAGGAAGCCAAAGTCGTCTAAAAAGAGTAAAAACAGTAGCAATGAAAGCTCTGAAAAAAATAGCAAGATGAATAAAAAAAGAAAATAGCCCTGCATATTGCTTTGAAAAGTGTTTTCTGGCAAAAATTATCATCGCATTATAAAACATCCTTACGTAATTAAGGCTCCCTTTTTTAGTGCTTTCACCTTTATAATGAATAATTGTTGTTTCGGGGAAATAATAGTTTTTATAACCGCCTTTAGTAATTCTGTATGATAGGTCTATATCTTCACCATACATAAAGAAATCTTCATCGAGTAATCCCACTTCATCTAAGACCGATTTTCTCATTAGCATAAAAGCTCCGGCAAGTATATCGATTTCGTGTATTTCATCCTTATCAAGGTACGAAAGGTGATATTTGCCAAATACTTTTGATTTAGGGAATAAGGTTGACAAACCGAATATTTTATAGAATGCTACCCAAGGAGTAGGAAGACCTCGTTTCGATTCTGGAAGGAATTTACCTTTCCCGTCAATCATTTTTACTCCAAGTCCTCCTGCTTCCGGATGTTCATCCATAAAAGCTATAACCTTTACAAAGGTGTTCTCCTCAACAACAGTATCCGGATTAAGAAGGAGGATATATTCACCTGAAGCCTTTCTCATAGCTTGATTGTTTGCTTTTGAGAAGCCCAGATTCTTCTTGTTATTAATAAGTTTAACGTTGGGGAATTTATGAATTATCATTCCGGCTGATCCATCAACAGAATTATTGTCAACGACAAAAATTTCGGTTTCTATATCCTTACATGCCTTCTCAACTGAATGAAGACATTGTTCAAGGAAATGCTTAACGTTATAGTTTACTATTACAATAGAAAGTTTCATTTTATTTTCTAAAGAACCGGAATGATTTTTTAATATCTGTTTTATTTGAAAATTCCATTTCTTCTCCGGAGTGAAGTATATTATAAATTTCTCCCCAGGAAGGTAGACCACCTATATTTCTATCGTCTATATAATAATCACAATTGATTTTTCTGCTTTTGGCAGAATCAAATATTTGATCCGGATAATCTGCATTTACAGCATAAAAGACTATCCCATTTGAGCGACAGAATTCAACAGCTTCATCGAGAAGTATACCGGAGCGGTAAGTCCACAAGATTAACAAATGTCCTTTCTCCTGAAGCATTTTAAGAGTTTGAAAGGCAAAAGGTTTAACCTTCCCTATAGAAGGATAGTCATGCTCAACAATAGTACCGTCAAAATCGACTGCAATTTTCATTCTTTAAAATTAATGATTTAAAGTGTCACTATAATTCAATCTGTTTAAAATAGAACGCCCTAAAGTCAGCTCATCAGTATACTCAATCTCTCCACCAACAGAAACACCTCTGGCAATAGTAGTTATTTTTATACCCCTATCTTTAAGTTTTCTGTAAATATAAAAATTTGTGGTATCACCCTCCATCGTTGTACTAAGAGCAAGTATTACTTCAGCAACATTACCTTCACCAATCCTTTCAATCAACGATTCAATTTCAAGGTTCCCAGGACCAATTCCATCCATTGGAGAAATTATTCCTCCAAGGACATGATAAAGACCGTTGAACTGCCTTGTGTTTTCAATTGACATTACGTCCCGGATATTTTCTACTACACAAACTACAGAATCATCTCTTGATTTACTGGAACATATTGAGCATATATCTGTATCTGAGATGTTATGACAAACCCGACAATGTTTAACTTCTTTTTTCAAAGTAATAATTGCATTGCCAAAATCTTCTACTTCACTTTCTTCACACTTCAATAAATGAAGTACTAATCTTAAAGCAGTTTTACGACCTATTCCCGGTAATCTTGAGAATTCTTCAACTGCATTTTCAAGTAATTTAGATGGAAAACGTTCTTGAATCATTTACTTGTTTTAATACATCAAAGGAATAAAATAAAGAAGAGAAAAGCAAAAACAGCTAAATATCAAAAAATAAATTTTAAGTATTACATTTGGGGAAGGAACACTAAAAAAATAAGATTATATCAATCTCTTTATACAATGTTTAGAAAGATATTTTTAATAATTCTTTTAAGCAATTTCTCATTATTGACCTTTGCCAGTAATGAAACGGAAAAGTTATTGAAAGAACTTGATGACCACCTTTCTAAAAAAGAAAAATTTCATGACATTAAAAAAGAGAGAATAAGAAATCTCACTACAGACCTTAATTATAAACTCAATTCAAATGAATTAAATTCCGCATTTGATATTTGCATTTCATTACTCGATGAGAATGAGTCATTTTCATACGATTCTGCTTTCAAATATGTAAGCAAACTCAATTCAATAGCCCTGAAGCTCAAGGATCCTGAAAAAATTTCACTTTCCGGAATAAAAATGGGATTTACATTATTATCATCCGGTATGTTCAAAGAATCGCTTGATACTCTAAAGAGTTTGAATTCCCGTTACATGAATGAAAATCTGAAGAAAGAGTTTTATAACGTAATTGCACGTACATATTACGATTTAGCAGACTATGATAATGATGAATACTTTTCTGAATACTACAGGAAAATTGGCAATCAATATCTTGATTCTTCAATTTCAGTAATAGAACAAAATACAAGTGAATATTGGGCTGCTATTGGATTACGAAGAATGAAAGCTAATGATTTTGAAGGATCTGCAGATGCATTTAACTTTCTGATTTCAAAATTTGATGTTGATGACCATACTTATGCAATAGCTACATCCAGCCTTGGATATTTGTATTCACTCCTGAAAAGAGATAATGAAGCAATTGATATGCTTATAAAAGCTTCTATTGCAGATATTAAATCATCAACTAAAGAAACTGTTGCACTGAGAAACCTGGCAGTTCATCTTTATAATAAGGGTGATATTAACAGGGCATACAGATACATAAAGATAGCTTTGGCAGATGCTACCGAATATAACGCCCGCCACAGGAAGGTTGAAGTAGGATCCGTACTTCCCATTATTGAAGGAGAACAGCTTTCAATCGTGGAAAGGCAAAAGAAACAGCTCTTGAATTATTCGTTCGTATTGTCAATGCTTTCAATATTGGTAATTTCCTTTTTCGTACTTATATTTTTCATGTATCGAAAACTCAATAAGGTAAAACAAATACTGCAGGCAACTAACAATGACCTGACGGAAATGAATAACCGGTTAATTGAATCAAATAAAATTAAAGAGGAATACATTGGTTATTTCTTCAATATAAATTCTGAATATATTGAAAAGATTGAAGCATTTCAAAAGACTCTTCACCGGAAAATAGTTTCACGTCAGTTTGAAGACCTTGATAATATTATCAGGAATTCAGATTTAAGGAAAGAAAGAGAGAACCTGTTTATTAACTTCGATAAGATCTTCCTGAAAATCTTCCCAAACTTTGTTACAGAATTTAATAAGATGTTTAAAGAAGAAGATAAGATTATTCCGGGTAAGGAAGAACTATTAAATACTGACCTTAGGATTTTTGCTTTAATAAGATTAGGTATAACTGATAATGAAAAAATAGCAAAGTTTCTTAATTATTCAGTAAATACTATCTATACTTATAAGACTAAGATTAAGAATAAAACAATTGCAGACAGGGAAAGCTTTGATCAGAAAATAATGAGCATAAAGGCTTTTTAAAGATATAATGCATAAAAAAATGGTTAACTACTTTATTGAATTGATAAAGTAGTTAACCATTTGTATATAAAAGGATTTTTATCAGAACATTCTTCTCACAAAACGGAAGCTTACTGCGCCTATCAATAATACGAAAACAGCAACTATAGCCCATTTTGAAAATGGTACAGCAGCACCACTGCTTAAACACATCGATAATCCCCAACTTGTATATGAGTATGTATCTACCCCATTAGTTTGATATGCCGGGTAAATTGGAGTTCTGTCAGTCCTTAACCAGTAAAAAGTCGGAGAACCTCCAGTCAATGCCTGTACACTAATCCAACCTGATGATAAAGTAGTATTCGGAATTGTTATTGTATATTCCCAAACAGCATATCCCGATACTATTTCTCCTGTGTTAACTGGGTTAACATTTGATGTTGATGAACTCAATACAGAACCTGGTGTAGCTCCTGCTGCGCATACTTCAACTCTGATACTTCTTTGCATAGTAGGTTGTGCATCATGCATTACCCAAATTGTAACTGTATTAAAAGAACCAGTTACTCCGGAAAAACTCTGCCAACATTTCCAATTATACTCATCAACGTCAGATGTTTGACCAGTTGTTGATGTTAGAGGCATATAAGAAAAAATACTTCCAACTGGTTCAACATAACCGGCAGATAAAGCCGGAACAGATGATCCTATAACCGGAGATGTACTGCCAACAGGCTGTGCAAATGTATTTATCCCTGAAAGAAAAACAATCACTATAATTAGTGTCTTGAATAAATTTTTCATGCTTTTTTTTTAAGTTATTTTTTTCAAATGTAATATAACAATTTAATATTCTCAATAGTTATTTTTTATATAATTAATCTTTTTCATTCTTCTCAATATTTGAATCAATATATTTTCTATATTTTTCAATAAGCACTTATTACCTACAAAGCTAAATATCTGCATTTTACAAACAACTATTTTTTTAAACAATCTATATTTCCCCTGAATAAATTCATTATGGATTTCTCCCCCTGTAAATTTGTATACCAGATTAAAATGGAATGAATTTTAATCGTACCGGATTATAAATTAACTAATCAAAATACTATGAAGAAAACAATTATTGCACTACTATGTCTGTTAGTTCTTCAATTTTTCTGGAGTTGTAACGACACTGAAGATGGGGTATATACCGACCCCATATCCTTGTATGAAAAAATAGGAGGAACATGGAAACTTACTTCAATCAAGGAAATCGATGAAATTGCAAAAGCTTCATCAATTAAGCCTGACGAAATGAATCTTACTTCAAAGTTTAACTTCAGCACTTTTGTTATTTCACTTTCAGTAGATTCGACTTTCAATCCTACTACTTATGAAGTTAAGGGAACTGCTCCTGACCTTTTTACCCGCTCAGGTTATTGGGAACTGGATTATCCGTTTCCTCATCCCGATAATATAGCTACTAAAATATTATTATACAGTGATGCCGAAAAAACACTACTCACTGACAAGCTTATTGTATCAACCATTCCAGGAGCTAAGGCGACAATGCAATTTAACTTGCAAAGATTATCTGAAGGGACTCCTTATGTAACTTATCAATACTCTTTTAAACCTGAAAAATAATAAGGTCATATGAAACAAAAAATACTGATAATATTACTGTCATTTTTATTACCATCAATAACTATGGCAGCCGGACGAATAGCAGGAATATGGACACAACCAGCAGTATACAAGGCCGACGAACCTGTATCATTTTTCTTTGACCTTACCGGAACAGACCTTCAGGGAGAAACTGAAGGGGTTTATATGTGGTCATGGTTCCCAAGTGAACCGGATAAAGATCATTGGTCAAATCCTTCTGATTTTGCAAAACTTAAACACGTTGAAGGAAATATATGGCGCCTGGATCTTATTCCGACTGAATATTACAAATTGCCTGCTGAACAAATCAACGCCTTTTACGGTTTGCTTAAGAATAAAGATGGATCAAAGGTTACAGATGCATTTGCACCAGATGCAAATCCTTCAAATGCAATTGTAATGTACGACTTGTCAACTATTAAAAAGAATACTTCTCTTCTTGATTATTATCCAAAAACATTTACTGCAGATAAACCTTTATCAATACTGGTAAATGCAAACAACACCTGGTCGAATTGTGAAACAACACCTGTACAGGGACAACTGGCAGATGCTCCCGATGTTCACATGCATGGCGGGGTAAATAACTGGGAATTACAAGTGCAAAATAATCAGGAAAATAAAGTTAAGACTACGATGTCCAATTTAGGTGAAGGTATTTATCGTATGGATATTACACCAAGTGAATATTTCGGCTTTGATGATAAATATGTAATGAAAAACATCAATATGGTCTTTGCTGATTTCACATGGACAAAGATGGGCAAAGATGCCGGATGTAACGATTTTATCATTCTTGCTCCTGATGTTCCTGCTGAACCAATATCTGAACTCATATTCTTCCCTCAGAAAGTTAGCAAAAAAGATATTCTCTGTATTATCAGAAAGCTTAATGAATCGTATGTTTCAAAACTGGATTACACCATCACCGCCGGAGCAAAAACAATCACCGGAAGTTTTGAAGGTACTCAAAAAGAGTTTACTGCATATATAGATCTTTCTTCAAACTTAAGGGATATAGCAGCTCTTGATAAGATTCATGTAGTAATTAAAGACAATACCGGCAGAATTGTCTCGAATACTGACATTCCTTTGGTTCAACTTTCAGAATAACTCAAAATCAGACTACCATGAATAATAAATATCACATAAATAATATAAAAACCTTAGGGTTGTCAATGCTTCTTATTTGCTTCATGCTATTGCAAATAACAACATTTGCGCAACAAAGTAAAGTTTCACAGGTTAAAGGGCTTGTTTCTGATAATTCGGGACAAGCATTGCCGGGTGCAACAGTAATTATTGAAGGTTCTACTACAGGTGTAACAACTGATGCAGAAGGAAAATTCACAATAAATGCAAATGATGGCAACTACCTTGTAATCTCTTTCATTGGTTACAAGAATGAAAGAAAGAAAGCTGACTTGAATGAAACAATGTATATCACTCTTAACGAAGATCTGGTTACACTTGGAGAAACTGTAGTTGTAGGAATTGGTTACGGAACTATGAGGAAATCAGACCTTACCGGAGCCATCGCTTCAGTCGACGCTGAATCAATGAAAAAAGGAGTAATTACATCTACTGAGCAATTGCTTCAGGGAAAAATTGCAGGTTTAACTGTAATTCAGGGATCAGGAGATCCGGCCAGCGGAGCTTCTCTAAGACTCAGAGGAGGTACTTCTCTTTCAGCAAGCAATGGCCCGCTAATTGTTGTAGATGGAATTCCCGGAGTTGATATAAATAATATCCATCCATCTGAAATTGTTTCTATCGACATTTTAAAAGATGCTTCATCTGCAGCAATATATGGTTCCAGAGGTGCAAACGGAGTTATTATCGTTACTACTAAAAGAACAGACAAAGGCAAGTTCATGCAATATCAGGGATATGTTGCAGTTGGAAGGGTTGCTAATCATTTGGACTTACTATCTGCAAATCAATGGAGAAAATATGTAAGAGACAACAAAATATCCAGTGCTGTTGATTATGGTGCTGACACTGACTGGCAGAAAGAAATTGAACAAACATCAATTTCACATTCTCATGCCTTCATGTTCAGTAATTCAACTGAAAAAAGCGGGTTCAGGGCAACAGTTAATTATCTGGATAATCAGGGAGTAATTAAATCATCACAACTTGAAAGACTGGGTGCCAGTATTTCTGCTTTTCAATACGGATTGAACAATAAACTCAAACTGGAAGCCGGTCTTAACACTAACTTTGACACCTGGACTCCATTAGATACCAGAATTTTTGAAAGGACATACAATCTTAACCCAACAATTCCGGTTACAAATCTTGACAGTTCATTTACTTATATTGGAGGAACAAACTATGAAAATCCTGTTGAAATAATTACTAACAGAACTTCTGAAAATACCCGTCACAGATTACTTGGCTATGGTAAGGCAGAACTTGAGATAATAAAAGGTTTAAAGGCAGTTGCCAACCTATCTTATGAATACAATTCGATGCAAGGAAGATTGTACAAACCTTCTTATGCAGTAATGGAAGGCTTGTCGGATAAGGGTTATGCTCAACGTAATTTAGGTGACTATACTACAAAACAGCTTGAAACATATTTAACTTATGAAACTGAATTCAACTACAATCACAAGCTCAATTTACTTGGTGGTTATTCATATCTTGACAACACTTATGAAGGTTTTGGGGCTGAAAGAAGAGGCTTTGACACCGACCTGTTTCTTTATAACAACCTCGCAGCAGGGCAGGATTTCAGAGCAGGTGACGTTTATTCATATAAAGGACAAGCTAAGCTGATTTCTTTTTACTCACGTGCCAACTATAGTTATAAAGGTAAATACATGGTCACTGCTACACTTCGTTATGACGGGTCTTCAAGGTTTGGTGAAAATAACAAATGGGGTTTATTCCCTTCAGCATCATTTGCCTGGAGAATATCAGACGAATCGTTTATGAAAGGAACTTCTTCATGGCTTGACAACCTAAAGCTTCGTGCAGGATATGGTGTAACAGGAAACCAGGATGGAATCGGAGAATATAAATCTCTTTCAATTCTTGGAGCCGGAGGAGCAACATATTTTGACGCTGCTTCGGGTGAATGGAAACAATCATACGGCCCAACACAAAATCCAAATCCAGATCTTAAATGGGAATCAACTTCTCAGATTAACTTAGGACTCGACTTTTCTCTTCTTAGAAAAATTTCAGGAACAATTGAACTTTATCAGAAAAATACCAGCGATTTGCTTTATACATATTCAGTTCCTCAACCACCTTATCTCGTTGGAACAATGCTGGCTAACGTAGGAGACTTAAGCAATAAAGGCATAGAACTTACTTTAAATGCTAATATCATTAATAATAATGGTTTTGTCTGGGATGCAAATATTTCCCTTGCAAGTAATATACAGGTAATTGAAAAACTTTCTGATCAAACCTATGAAACTGATGCTGTTCCTTCCGGTTCATTGCATAATGTAAGGGGAATGTCAAATCAGTTTGCACAAATTATAAGTGAAGGCTATGCGGTTGGAACTTTCTGGGGACCCGTTTGTACAGGAATTGATTCAACAGGCAAGTATATACTTGAAAATGACGGAGAAGCTCAGGATCTTGGCAATGTACAACCTAAACTGAGCTTCGGACTTGGAACAAACATTACGTGGAAAAATTTCGACCTGGAAATAGCTGCATATGGTATGCTTGGACAAAAGGTTCTTAACGTTACGGCAATGGCTTTGAATGATCCTTCAAGACTCCCGACTCAGAACGTGCCTGATAGTTTTCTTGAAACAGGTATAACTTCAAAAACTGCTTTTTCCAGTTATTGGGTCGAAGATGCTTCATTCCTGAGATTGCAAAGCCTAACGCTTGGATATAATATCAAAGCTGAAAAAATTGGAATAGAAAAGTTAAGACTATATGTTACAGGAGAAAATCTCTTTGTATTGACCAACTACACAGGTGTTGATCCGGAAGTAAGCATTGACGGATTGTCTTATCCGGGCATGGATTTTTTCAACGCATACCCACGTCCTATGACTTTATCATTTGGATTAAATATCACATTTTAACAGCTAAGAATCAATCATCATGAAGATATATAATATTCTTAAAACAACGGCAGTAGTTATTCTCTTTTCGGCTTGTACAGATTTAAGTGAATCATTATACGATAAGGTACAATCGGCTGATTATGGTAAAACACCTGCTGAAATTGAAACCATCGTAGGAAGAGCTTATGCTTCTTTGAGAGGTTTCAATGACGGGACGTCAATTTCTTATCCAACATGCGAGTATGTTCTTTTCCTGAATGAAGCTGTTTCAGATGAAGCCTGTGTTCCAACAAGAGGAACCGACTGGTATGATAATGGGCGTTATCAGGAAGCTGAATTTCATACATGGACTGCCGATAATGCAATGTTGCTTAGTGCATGGAGGTATTGCTATGAAGGTATTGCCAAGGTTAATGCCGTAATTTATCAGGTAGATAAGTCAGACCTTACTGCTGAAGAAAAGAATCTAGTAAATGCTGAGCTCAGAGGACTAAGGGCATATTATTACTATCAACTTCTTGATATGTTTGGGAACGTCCCAATTGTAAAGAGCTTTGAAGAACTAGAATTGCCGGCCAATTCAACGAGCAAGGAAGTTTACGATTTCGTAGAAACAGAATTAATGGTTATAATAGAATATCTGCCTTCTGAAATAATCTATGGCCGTTTTACTCAAAATGTGGCAAATACTTTACTTGCAAGACTATATTTGAATTCAGAAGTATTTATTGGACAAGCACGTTGGAATGATTGTATTTCTGCTTGTGATAAAGTATCAGGATATGTTCTTGAAAACAACTTCTTTACAAATTTCCTTACAGAAAATCAGGTTTCAAAGGAAATAATCTTTGCAGTACCTTATGATCATACTGCCGGTACAACAGGCAATTATTTTGCATCTCTTTCTTTCCACTATAAACAAAAACAAGCGTTCTCAGCTACCAGTAATTATACTGATTGTGTAAATGGTATTTGCGGACAACCGGGATTGTATTCATCTTACGAAGACAAGGATGCCAGAAAGAAAGGTTTTCTGTATGGCGATCAGATAAGTTTGGCTACAGGAACGGTTATTCTTATGGATAACGGAAATCCTCTAACATATACTGAAGAAATAGAGGATTTTAAAAAAGCTCAGCAAAATGAAGGAGTAAGAATTGCTAAGTATGAAATAAAAGAAGGGGAAGTTTGGGAAAGAGACCATGATTGGGTAGCTATGAGATATTCTGAAATCCTTTTAATGAAAGCTGAATGTTTAATCAGAATGGGATCTGCTGCTCTGGCACGTCCGCTAATAGTTCAGGTTAGAACCCGTGCAGGATTGGATACACCGACTGAAGTAAACCTGGATTTTCTTGACGACGAATTAAAAAGGGAATTTGCTTTTGAAGGACACCGCAGAACTGATAATATCAGAATGGGTGATTTCTTCAAACCATGGTGGAATAAGGAAGAAACACCTGCTTACAGGTCTATTTTCCCAATCCCTGCTTCTGTTTTGGCAATGAACAGTAAGCTGGTACAAAATCCAAATTATTAGAATATGGGTTAATGATTAGATCAGTTGAAATAGTGTTGAATTCTTTGATTATAGTATTTACCCTGTTATCATTTGTAGCGTGTGAAAAAGACGATAATGATAATCCGGAAGAATTCAGTGTTACAAAATACGATCCCGTTAAAGTTGAAAAGCAAAGTGAGATTAAAACCTGGATGCATTTCATGCCCTGGTTTGAAACCAATACTTCTTCTGAAAACGGGAAATGGGGAATGCACTGGACAATGAATACTATGAATCCTGAAATTTTGGATGAGGATGGGAAGCGTAATATCGCTTCCCATTTCTATCCGCTTACCGGTCCATACTCATCATCAGATCCGGATATAATTGAATACCAACTGCTCTTAATGAAATATAGCGGTATTGACGGCATTCTTATCGACTGGTATGGTTCAACTGACGTAAATGATTATAAAAGCATTAGAAAAAATTCTGAAGCCCTGATAAAAGCTTTAGACAATACCGGACTTGATTTTGCTATTGTATATGAGGATAGAACTATTGATGAAGTTATCGATGAAGATGTGCTGTCATTTAAAATTGAAGCAGCTCAGGAAGACATGGTTTATATTGAACAAAACTACTTCAACAATCCTCATTACATAAAAATTAATGATAAACCATTATTACTGGTCTTTGGTCCGGAAGTGTTTCATAATCATGAAGATTGGGAACAAATAATGGGGGCATTCGATTCTCAACCCTGCCTGATTGTTTTAAACGGGAAGTCAAATGAAACAGCTCCCGTTTCATCTGGAGAATATATATGGGTTGATAATAGTTCAGTTGATAATAAGTATGGAAACATGAATAAATTCAATGTTTACATTGGAGGGGCCTACCCCGGTTTTCTTGACTTTTATAAGGAAGGAGGCTGGGGTAATGGTTTCAATTGGAGCATTGATCACAATTCAGGGAAAACATTGGAAATAAACCTTCAAAAAGCTAAGACAAACAAAGTTGATTTCCTTCAATTAATTACATGGAACGATTACGGGGAAGGAACTATGATTGAACCAACAAAAGAATTCAGATATACATTTTTAAGTAAGATTCAGGAATTCAATGAAGTAAATTACGACACAACGGATCTTTCCAAAATATTTGATCTGTACAATCTTCGCAAGAAAGAAGCTGATAATAAGCTAAATCAAAAAAAACTTGATCAGGCCTTTTATTATCTGGTTTCCTTACAAAATGAGAAAGCATATAAATTAATTGACAGCTTAAAAATACAAAGATGAAATATCAGGTAATTACAATTCTATTTGCATTAGTTATTATTTTAAACTCATGCTCAGAAGGAAAAAATGAAAAAGCAAATATTCAATCACCTGACGGTAAAATAAAGATTGAGTTTTCTCTTTCCAACGGAGAGTTTTCATATAAAGTATTTAATGAAGGCAATGTTGTAATATCCAAATCATTATTAGGATTAAAATTTAAAAGTGAGACTACTTCCGGAGAGTCATTTAGCATCAGCAATATTGAAACAAATTCATTCAATGAAACCTGGGAACAGCCATGGGGAGAGAAACGGCTTATTGAAAACCGTTATGAAGAGATGAAAATCAATTGCAAAGGGAAAAAGAATAAAATAAAAGAAATCAGCTTTGTTTTCAGGGCTTATAATGATGGTATAGGTTTTAGGTATGAAATACCTTCTCAATCAAATATTGATACTTCAGTTGTAATGGATGAGATTACTGAGTTTAACTTACCTGAAGTAGATTACGCCTGGTGGACACCGGCTTACAGTGGAGTTTATTATGAGAATATTACCAGGCACACCCCTGTAAATGAAATCGATACAGCAAATTTGCCTCTTACTCTTGAAACAAAACAAGGTAAATACCTGACAATACATGAAGCAAACTTAACTGATTATCCTGCAATGAATTTATTCTGCAAGAATAAATCAACGCTAAGGTGCGACCTGACACCCTGGTCCACAGGAGAAAAAGCTTTCATCAAATTGCCATTCCAATCTCCATGGAGAATGATAATAATTGGGAATAAACCCGGTGATTTAATAACATCAAATTTAGAACTGAATTTGAATGAGCCTTGTAAAATTGAAGATACGTCATGGATTAAACCGGGAAAATATATTGGAATATGGTGGGGTATGCACATGGAAAAATATTCATGGAACATGGGTCCCAAACATGGAGCAACAACATCTAATACATTAAAATACATTGATTTTGCTTCCAAATATGGATTTGATGGTGTACTTGTTGAAGGATGGAATACAGGTTGGGAGAATGACTGGACAAAGGAAGGACACAAGTTTAGTTTTACTACACCCTACCCTGATTTTGATATTGAAAAGATTGTTTCGTATGCAAAAGAAAAAGGCGTAAAGCTAATTGGACATCATGAAACAGGCGGATCAACAATCAATTACGAGAATCAGATGGAAGAAGCTTTTAAAATGTACAGCAAGTTTGGAATTGACATGGTTAAAACCGGGTACGTAAGTCCCCGTCTTGATGGAAAAGAAAGACACAGCAGTCAGTATGGAGTAAGACACTTTAGAAAAGTAGTTGAAACTGCAGCTAAATATAAAATAATGATTGACAATCATGAACCTGTAATGCCAACAGGATTAAGAAGAACATACCCAAATCTTATGACAGGAGAAGGAATGAGAGGACAGGAATATAATGCCTGGTCAGACGATGGAGGAAATCCAACTGATCACACAACAATTATCCCTTTTACACGTGGATTGGCAGGCCCAATGGATTATACACCCGGTGTGTTTAATTTTACAAATAGTGCAAAGCCAAACACAAGAGTTAAAACAACATTGGCCCATCAGCTCGCCTTGTTTGTAGTGTTATATAGTCCGCTTCAAATGGCTTGCGATTTACCTGAAAACTATGAAGGAAATCCTGCATTTAAGTTTATCACTGATGTACCTGTAAATTGGGATATTACAAAAATAATCGATTCGAAAATAGGGGACTTTATAATTACAGCGCGTAAAGACAGAAATTCTGATGAGTGGTATATTGGGGCTATTACTGATGAAAATTCAAGAAACATTTCAATACCAATGAATTTTCTGAACAATAATACAGACTATACTGCTCAGATATATGTTGATGGAGAAAAAGCTGATTTCTCAAGCAATCCAACTGACATATATGTTTATGAGCAAAAAATAGATTCAAAAACCACTCTTAATTTAAAACTGGCAAAAGGAGGAGGAGCAGCTATAAGGATAACGCCCGGAGAATAAATAGAACTATATCTTTTTGACTTTCCTCTTCCCTGGCAAAGAAACAACCTAGAGCCACCAAATACCATAAGAAATTTTGTTTATGGTATTTGGTGGCTCTTTAGTGGTATTTTAGTGGTTTGCTGCTATATATTAGACCTACCCTAAAATAATTAGGATTACATTAAAAATTAACGTACTTCCATTTATTGAAAATGGTATAGCATATTTATTTGTAGAAATTGCCTGTTAAAAAGAAAGAAAAACCATTGATATAAATATTTTGAAGATTGATTTAAGAAGTATTTTCATATATCGTTACCAGAATAATTATATATAAACTTCTGATATTATTTTATTATCCTATTTTCCTTTTAGGTAAAGTAAATCTGAATTTAGAACCTACCCCTACTTCTGATTCGAGAGTAACTGATCCACCCATAAGTTCCAATAGATTTTTGACGATTGATAAACCCAAACCGTTACCTCCATGTATTCTTGTTCTTGTTCCTTCAGCCTGTCTGAATCTTTCAAAAACTGCCTTATGAAATTCTTCAGGAATGCCAATCCCTGTGTCAGAAACAACGAATTGGATATTAGAATCATTTATCTTTTCAACACCAAACCTGATTTCACCTTTTTCAGTAAATTTCAATGAGTTATTCAATAAATTAGTGAATATTTGAATCAATCTGTTTTCATCAGCATAAACAAAAGTTTCTTCCTGAGTTAAAGGAATCAATTGAATGTGGGACTTATTCATTTCATTCATTTTCCTGACAAAAAATGTGTTTATTGACCTTATAATCGGGTTTATTAATACCTGGGATGAAAATATCTTCAACTGACCGGTTTCAAGACTGGAAATATCAATAATGTCATTAATAATTTGGAGGAGGCTTTCAGCACTTTTATTAATGATAGATGAAAACTCGTTTTTCTCTTCAGGAGATAAGTCTTCTTCACTGGTAATAAAGCTTGAAAAACCTAATATTGAATTAAGGGGTGTTCTGATTTCGTGACTCATATTAGCCAGGAAGGAAGTTTTTAATTTATCCCCTTCTTCAGCTTTTTCTTTTGCAACAATAAGTTCTTCCAATATCTTCTTTTTCTCCGTGATATCCTCTTTAATAGCAACAAAGTTTATTATAGTTCCTTCTTCGTTAAATATTGGTGATATTTTAGCATTTTCCCAATAAAGCTCTCCATTCTTTTTCTTATTCAGAAATTCTCCATCCCAATCCTTTCCTGCAAGTATAGTATCCCACATATTCATATAAAATGCTTCACTTTGGTTTCCGGATTTAAGGATATTTGGATTTCTGCCAAATGCTTCTTCAAAAGTATAACCTGTGACTTCAGTAAACTTAGGATTAACGTATTCAATTTTTCCTAATGTATTTGTAATAATTATACTAACAGGACTTTGGGTAATTGTTTTGCTTAATTTAGACATCTCTTCTTCAGCAATTTTCCTTCTGGTAATATCATGTCCTAATCCAACCATGCCAACTATATTCCCTTTAGCATCACGGAACGGAATTTTCGAAGTAAGCAACCATTTAGAGTCACCGTAAAGATTAATAAGTTTTTCTTCCCTATTGATGATTACTTCACCGTGTTCAAGCACTCTAAGGTCATCAGCCCAGAATTTTTCTGCAATATTCTTTGGAAACATATCGAAATCGGTTTTTCCAATAATTTCTTTTTCATCACTTAACCCGCAATTCACAATGTCTGCCTTGTTTGCAATTACCTTTCTTCCCTTATTATCTTTCATATATATTGCATCAGGAATATTGTCTACAATTATCCTCAAAAGCATATTCGAATTATGAAGTTCTTCTTCTGCTTTTTTTCTTTGAGAAATATCCCGAATAAAGGCTGTAATTGCATTTTTACCTTCGTAACTAAAAACCTGAAGATGAACTTCAATAGGATATGAAGTTCCATCTTTTCTTTTGTGAAATGTTTCAAAAGCTACAACATTTAATTCCCCATTTATCAAAGGAGTTATTTTTTCTTTGAACTCATCTCCATCTTTTAATAGAAATAAATCTACCGGGGTCATAGAAGAAAGTTCAGCTAATGAATATCCAATATTGGTCTCTGCTTCTTTATTAGTGTATAAAATCCTGTATGTTTCAAGATCATAAATATATATCTCTACATGTGACTCTTTCACAAGCTCTGAAAGGGATAATATTTTTTCTTCTGACCTTATTATTTCAGTAATATCAGTAATAGTTCCAATATATCCAACGAGCATTCCGGACTCATTGAACTGAGGCACAGCTAATCCTTTAACCCAGATAACTTCGCCATCTTCATGTAAAAACCGGTATTGGGAAGAAGATTCTGATTTTGTTGATGAATGATTCTTCCAGTTTGTTAACAATAGCTCTCTGTCGTCAGGATGAACGCTTTTTATCCATTCCAAACCATAAGCTTCTTCTTGAGGTATTCCGGCCAACTCACACCATTTATGGTTTACATATACCGTATTGCCTTCTGAATCTGTTCTGAAAATACCAACAGTTGAATTAGCTGCTAATGTTTGGAATAAATGCTCACTTGTTTTTAATGCAATCTCTGTTTGCTTTCTTTCCGTCATATCGATTGTAAAACCGGCAAGATACTTAGCTTCACCGGCAATGATTATTGGAAATTTTACTGTCAGATAACTATGGTCATTAAATTCTTCTTCTACAAATTTCGTAGTTCTGTCTTCTAAAATCTGCTTGTCATCCTCGATCATTTTTTTTGCTAATTCACTAGGAAACAGATCATACATATCTTTGCCAATCAATTCATCAACCGGCCTTCCTAACATTTGTTCGAAGTTTGGACTAAGTTTAAGTGATCGTATTTCTTTGTCTTTAAAGAATAAATATACAGGACTATATTTCAGAAAATGATTGAATATTTCTTCACTTTCCAATAAAGCTTTTTCAATATTTTTCTTGTCAGAAATATCAGTAATAAAACCTTCAATGCCTTTCAATTTGTTATCATCATATATGCCTCGCCCTTTTTCCCATACCCACTTTACCTCATTATTTTTAGTAATTATTCTGTATTCTATTTGAAAGTGGACCTTTTCTTTTAAGGCTTTTTGAACATTACTCCATACCAAATCCTTATCATCAGGATGTATCAGATTTGCATAAGAAATTGTTGTGTTGTTTTCAATTTCCCATGACTCATATCCGGTTAGTTCAATGCAGCCTTTGCTTACAAATTCCATTGTCCAGTCCTTATCATTTCTGCATCTGTAAACAATACCCTGCAGGTTTGACATAAGTGTAGTCAGCTCCCTTTTACTTTCAAGTATTTCTCTTTGCTGAATCCTTTCATTAGTCTGATCTTTGAAAACCAGAACTACTCCAATAACCTGACCTGTTTTATCATGAATAGGTGCTCCACTATCAGAAATAGGTATTTCTTTTCCGTCTTTTGAAATTAGAATTGTATGGTTTGCAAGACCGATGACTAATCCAGATTCCATTACTTTCTTAATCGGATTTTCTGCTCTGCTACGATTTTCTTCATTCAGGATAACAAAAACCTCATCGATGTGCTTTCCAATAGCATTATGCTCTGACCATCCGGTAAGACTTTGTGCTACGGGATTCATAAACAACACTTTACCCGAAATATCAGTAGTAATTACTGCATCTCCAATGCTTTTTAATGTTGTTTTGAATTCCTCCTGCGCTAACAACATTTTCTTAAAAAACTTATTCCTTTGTATTGATAATAGTTGTGTAAATAATAACAATACGATAATTACCAAAACAAAAGATACAATAAATGGATTTGTATATTTAAACAGAGATTTATTAATAATCTCATTTAAATCTATTTTGGATATGATAGTCCAGGGGGTACCAATTATTTTATCAACATACGCAATTACATTTTCTTTTCTGTAATCAATTCCTTCATATATTCCTTTATTTCCATCAGCTGCAAAGATTGTTGCAGTTGTTTCCTGACCAATCACACTTTTGTATGTTAAAATAGCTCCTTTATGAAATCTAAGTTCACTTAAATAAATAATGCTATCTCCTTCTCTCCTGAAAATATACGTTTCAGCAGTTTCACTTTGTATGCTCCAGTGAGATATTAAAGGATAAAGAAATAAATCAGGATTCTGTCGGAAAATTGAAATTGCAACAATTTCTCCCTGTCTGTTATATACCGGAGATATAAAATCAATTTTTACATTTTTATTGAAATCATTAAGAAAAATATCAGTACATAAAGCAGTGCCTTGTTTAATAGCTGTTTTAGCAAATTCAAATTCAGTTTTATCAAGAATAACACTATTCGGGTTACTTGAAATAAAATTTTTAAAGTCAGGTGAATAAATTATTATGTCAGCATAATCATGTTGTTCAACCAATTGCTTTAATTCTGAAATAAGTTCATTATTAGCTCCTTGTCCTAAATTTCCGACCCATTCAGTAATATGTTTTATAAAACTTGAACTTTTTGTGATGAGGTTTGCGTCTTCTATCTCACCTACATACCATTCTGAGATCTGACGTGATTTTAAAGTAGAAATAACTTCAAGTTCTTTAAGGCTGCTACTCTTTATTTTTTCTCTTTCAACTTTAAAAAAATTGAAAACACTAATAGTTATAAAAACAGCTATTATTAGAAAAATAACGATATATGATAATATTAATTTTGGAAATTCTTTAATGAATTTGTTAGCCATTGCCAGTTGTTTTAATTCTAATCACAGTGGTTAATGTAAGGATTATATGCAAAAGAAGCAAGAGTTTTATATTTATTATTTACCTTTTTATCATGTATATACTTTTAAAAAAGGTATTGCAAATTTTCAGGATAAATCTACCTGATAATACTTTTAATAAATATGATTAAAGCTTTTTTCACTTTTTAATTTATATTTACACATCTTTAAAAAAATATAATATGGAACGAAGAAATCTAGCTGAATTATACACAAATTCGTTCAGAGAAAACTGGGAGTTGCCTGTTTTTTCTGATTACGGATCAGAAGTTTTCAAATATAAGGATGTTGCACAGTCTATCCATACCTTATCATTTATTTTCAATAAAGCAGGCATTAAGCAAGGTGATAAAATTGCAATATATGGACGCAATTCATCAAATTGGGGCAAGATTTTCCTTACCTGCATTTCATATGGAGCTGTTGCTGTTCCTATTCTTCCCGATTTTAAACCTGAAAATGTTCATAATATTATAAATCATTCAGGTTCAAAATTTCTTTTTGCAGCCAAATCACTATATGAGACATTATCGTTTGATGAAATGAAAAACATTTCTGGTGTAATTGCAATTGAAGATTTCAGCATTATAAGTGCAAGGGAAGAATCATTAATGCAACTTTCAAGTGAAGGACTTGCATTAATGAAAGTAGATATAGTTGAAAAAGAAGATTTTAAGTTTAGTGAAACTGATTCTGATAGCCTTCAGGTCTTATCTTATACATCAGGCTCTGCAGGATTTTCCAAAGGTGTAATGATTCCTGTAAGAAGTATTTTTTCAAATATAATTTTTGCACAAGATCATATGCCATTGAAATCGGGTGATAAGCTTGTTTCTTTCCTTCCTATGGCACATGTTTTCGGATTATTATTTGAATTTTTATTCCCTGTTACAAAGGGTTGTCATATTACTTTCCTGAACAAAATGCCAAGTCCTCAGGTGCTTATCAAATCATTCAAGGAAATAAAACCAAG
>JAGODU010000209.1 GCA_017998095.1 Prolixibacteraceae bacterium
AGCGATGATGCGGAATCACAATCTGCGACCATTGTATTATTAGATGATAAAGGAAGGATCAGAGATAAAAAAGTAACAACTGTTGGTGAATAAAATATACCGCTATGGAATTAGATAAATTAGACCAGATCTCAGCACAAGCTTTTGAAGGTTATATAGTTCGCAAAGATTTGCTTGAACAATTCCGGAAAACCTATCCCGTGCCAACCTATGTTATTGAATTCTTGCTGGGCAGGTATTGTGCCACGACAAACGAACAGGAGATACAGGAAGGTCTTGAGATTGTTTCAAGACAACTGAAAGATCGGACAGTCCGGCCTGGCGAAGAAGAATACTTCAAATCAAAAGCCAGGGAGCAGGGGTCGATAAAATTGATCGATATTATTACTGCAAAGCTGGATACAGCATCCGATAGTTATGTGGCCACCTTGCCAAGCCTGCAATTGACAAAGGTTCGCATTTCTGCTGAAATGGTTAATGCGAATGACAGGATGCTTACAGGCGGTTTCTATGCTGAGGTCGAACTGCAATATGACGCTGCTATTGCGCAGGAGAGCAACGGCAGGCCTTTCGGAATCACAAACATTCGTCCGATCCAGTTATCGCAGCGAAATGTTCTGGATATTTTATTCAAGGGACGGGAAAATTATACACTTGATGAATGGAAAGATTTATTGATTCGCAGTGTTGGGATGGAGCCATCCATGTTGTCGGAAAAGGCCAAAAATGTGCTGTTTGTTCGTATGATCCCTTTCGTTGAGAGAAACTATAACCTTATTGAATTAGGCCCCAGAGGAACCGGGAAATCGCACCTATACCAGCAAATTTCTCCTTATTCACACTTGGTTTCTGGTGGTAAAGCCACAGTTGCAAAAATGTTTGTGAATATGGGAAGTGGAGAAAGAGGTCTGGTATGCAAATATGATGTTGTCTGTTTTGATGAAGTATCCGGAATTTCCTTTGACCAGAAAGATGGAGTAAACATCATGAAGGGGTATATGGAAAGTGGTGAATTCAGTCGGGGGAAAGAACCAATACGTGCCGATGGTGGGATTGTCATGGTTGGAAATTTTGAAGTGGATGTCGAACACCAGCAGCGGATAAGTCATCTTTTTGGTCCATTACCGAAAGAAATGAGGGATGATACAGCCTTTATGGACAGGATTCATGCTTATGTTCCGGGATGGGATTTCCCCAAGCTTAATAAATCATTTTTAACAAATCATTTCGGATTGGTCAGTGATTTTCTTGCAGAATGCTGGACACGGTTAAGAGACATCAATCGGATCCACTCTGTCCTGGGAAGAATTGATTATGGGAGTGCTCTAAGCGGCAGGGATATCTCAGGAGCAAACAAGACTTTAAACGGGTTGCTTAAATTGATGCAACCCAATCCTGAAGCACCAGTGCCAGATGAATTGCTGGAATGGGCAATAAAAGTTTCCCTTGAATATAGAAGAAGGGTTAAGGAACAGCAAAAAAGAATTGGTTCTGCTGAGTTTCGGAACACCCACTTCAGTTACCGGCTTGGAGAAAATGGAGTTGAAACATTTGTAACTACTCCTGAAATACATAGTGAGAACACCATTACTGAAGATCCATTACCACCCGGACAAATCTGGGCAATTAATGCCGGAAGCAGTGAGGAACCAAATGGTTTATACCGGATTGAAGTCAGTTCAGGTCCAGGTTCGGGGCTGAAGATACTGAACAGACCAATACCACCTCAGTTTCAGGAAAGCGTCAGATATGCAGAACAGAACCTGTATAGCAAAGGTAAAGAACTGGTAGGTGACAGAGATCCCCGTTCTCATGAGTTTTCAGTACAACTAAGGGCATTTGATGCTTCCAAGGGTGGAGATGGTATGGGAATGGCAGTACTGATGGCCATGTGCAGTTCGATTCTTGAAAAGAATACCAAAGGGGGATTGGTAATAGTCGGCCAATTGAACCTTGGCGGATCCCTTGATCTGGTTTATGGAGCAGTGAATATTGCTGAAATTGCCATTGAAAAAGGGGCCACAACATTGCTTATTCCCGTGAATGCAAGAAAGCAGTTGAACGAATTGTCTGATGACATGATTACTAAGATCAATATCCAGTACTATACGGATTTGAGGGATTGTTTGGTGAAGACGTTGATGGAATAATAGCTTAAATTCTTCCCTTCATTAAAAACATGGATTAATTTTTTAACAATGAAATCATAATATAATGGCACAATTGATTGTAATAATAGGGGCCGGATTTTCAAAGCCTGCAGGTTTACCTTTGGCCAAGGAAATAAGTGATTTTTTTACAAGAGATAATGCTGAAAAAATCCTTTATTTTTCTTCAGGTGAATTCATGTGGATTGATTTTGCAGATGATACATATAAGCATAATGGCAGAATTGGTTATGATCACCTTGCTTATGGTATTTTACTTAATGAATTCGCTAAACAACATATTGCAGAAAATAAAGGATTCGGTAATTATGAAGACTTCTACCAGTATGTTATTGATAATCTCGATAATGAAGATGCATTAGAAACTATTAAGAGCAATTCACTTGTTTCATTTGATGCGCATTTCCCACATATAAAGGAAGGTCAATTCTATAAAAACTATACCCATGCAATTCATCATTTTCAAAAACGTGATTTTAAAAGCATGATTATCCATCTGATTGGAGACTTACTGTTTGTAAGAAAACCGATTGAAGATGTTAAATTGAAATATAATGAGTTCATGGATTTTTGTAAGAAGTATGATTCGATAGACTTTATTACTCTAAATCACGACCTTCTGCTTGAAAGACTTTTAAAAGATTTATTGACCAAAAATTATGCAGATGGATTTTCGAAAGATCAAAAAATACTAAAATCACTAAAAGGAGAATCATTAAACTTATTTCAAGGTCAATTCTCAAAAAAAATAAATCTCATAAAACTTCATGGTAGTATTGATACTTATCGATTTATTATTGCAAAACAAGAAGGCAGCATTTTAACACCAACTGGTGAATCCCTGTTTTTTAAAACCATGGATTATTACGAAAAACAATCAGCTGAGAGATACGATCCTGAAACTGGAGAAAAAGTCCAAACCTTTCATTGGGATATAGATCCTCAGTTCATTACAGGCACAAGAAAAAAGGAAATTATCTCTTTGCCTGGAATGTATAAATCTCTTTATGAGGAAACTGAAACTCGAATAATGAATTGTAGTACACTTTTAATTATTGGATATTCATTCGGAGATGAACATGTAAATGGATTAATACAGCAAGCAATCTCAAAATCAACAAGTCTAATAAGAATTATTAATGTCAATCCCACACAGGATTTTCCAAACAAGGTTACGAAAGCGGTTTTATATAATTTCAAAGACTTATCGGAATTAAATTATAGTGATAAATTCACAATACCTGAAAGAATCAAAACGAATTTTCTTATCAGATTTTATAAGATATGGCGATATTTATCGTAGTCCTAAATGAATTATATTGAACTCATTAAAAGAAAGATAATATGATATACAATAACGGCACCTTATGATAAAAAACCATGGTCTATTTTGCAGATTTTTTTAATGTAAGCGAGTCTGAGATTGAAAATTATGGAGCTTTCAACATTTCTTTAATTAATGACTTGCCATTATTTATTGATCCATTTCTAATTTTCGGTAATAAAAATCCGGATTATCAGAAACTTCATAATGATATTCTCACTTATCTGAAGTTTTTAAAAGGTAAGTCCGATTCTAACATGAATAATTTGGGTAAGTTGAAGTCTTGGTATCTTTTCCCGGAAATTAAACAGAATTGGTTTGGATATAGTATTCTTGGTAATGCAGGGAATGGCCTGGGTTTGAAGTTTGCTAAAACATTTTCTTCGAATCTGAATTTTGTATTCGATGATCTTGGTAAGGAAATTATTACACAATCCTCACATATTGAGAAAGCATGTTTGTTTGAAATTGGTATTGGCAGGGATAACATAAGTGACTTTACCTGTAACCTAATAAAGGAATATTTGCTTGATTACACACAAACCTTTGCGAAAAAACATATTACCTCGTCCTATCTAAAAAGATTTAAAGTCGAAAAGGTATTTTTTGATTATGACTTGGAAAGATGGATGCCGAAGGAGTATTATTTGCCAGCTTATGCGGATGAATATGTGATACTTACACCGAAGGAAATCCTTACCAAGGATGAAAACTGGATAAACAGCCATGATTTAAAAGGTGATTTTACACGAATTTGTAATTCGTTGCCGAACGATCAATTACGAGCTGAAATTTTCAACTACTTTCAGAAACAATTGCCAAAACTGAAAGACAATGAAAAGCAGACAAGCAAGGATCTTACAAAAGCTACTGTCGAAACAGTTAAAAAATTTCCAATTATTATTCAATACTATATTAAGTCGAAAGAAGAGAATAAAGAAGGGGCAAAAAATATTTCACAAATTAGAGTTACTGAAGTTGAGACAGTGTTTGTTCATAATGTCAAATCATTAATTACAACACTATCTCAGAATACTGAATTTTACAACTTTACAGCCAATGCCACTTACTTTGAAGCATATAAGAGAGTTGAATACTTAAAAAAAGTTATTGAAGATAATGACGGGTATAAACTTTTCTACCATGACGGCAAACCAATTAAACGTGAACTGGATTTGCAAATCATATACCGTTTAACCTGGTTTGCTACGCCATTTGATGTTAATAGAGAACCTAATAATGGTAGAGGGCCAGTTGATTATTCAATATCAATGGGGGCATTTGATAAAACACTCGTAGAATTTAAGCTTGCTTCAAATTCGAAATTGAAAAAGAATTTACAAAATCAGGTTAAGATTTACGAAAGGGCAAACTCAACTGAATGTAGCATTAAGGCCATAATGTATTTTGATCAAACAGAATTATTAAAAGTGAATAAAATCATTAAAGAACTTAAACTTGAGAATGATAGGAACATCATTTTGATTGATGCAGGGCAGAAAGCCTCTGCATCAAATGCCTAACCTTCAATATTTTTCACTACATGCTAAAATTGGAATACAATTTTTTATGATTGTTCAGCAGCAATTGACAATTTGGTCTGCATCAGTCGTTCTTTATCTTCTATGGTCATCTTTCCTTTATAATGTTTAAGTGTACGGGTATCAGCATGACATGTGAATTCAATAATTTCTTCTTCACTAAGGCCGAGATGATTAAGAATTGTCACACAAGTCTTACGGGCAAAATATGGGTTAAATATTTCGTGGATTTTAACCTTCTTATAGCCTTTCTGTGAATTTACTTTGGTGTCAGGGACTGAAATCACCCGGTCAAGTGGAATCTGTTTTGCTATTTCTTTTAAACCAGATCTGAAGTCTTCGACATTTAAAAATTCCGGGAAGCCATTATGCCGTTTTATTACATCGTTTAACTGTAGAATAATTGGATTAATGCTTCTTTCGTTTGTTTTCTTCCGGTAGATATTTAGTCTGTTATCCTGAATATACAAATGATCGTTGTATAGTTCCAGGGTTCGGAATCCCCCGCCAAGGACAGCAATAATAAACATATCCCTGGCCAGGTTTAGCTTTTCATCCTTAAAATCGGTATCAGCGACAAGATTAAATTCCTTAACTGTTAAGGAATGGTCACGTCTGGTATAGATTTGTTTCTTTGCTTTTCTTTTAAGGTAGTCAGATGCCTGGATTAGTTTTGTATTCTTAGTGTAAGGAATCATATCGTATTTCTGAAGAATATCAATATGGCGTTTCAGATGTTTTACCAACTTTTGAAATGATATTTCATTATATGGGACCCGTTCAGCTTTGATAAATCGTCTCCTGTATTTTACAATCGTAAAGGGATCATAGCTACGAATGTGAACAAGGGGATATCCTTTGTTAATCAGATACTTTAGGAAATTTGTAATCCAGGCATCATTGAAATCTTTTACTGATTCCGATGGTCTTGCATTGAAACGGTAATCGTTTAACTGTACTATAAGTGACCTGTAAGAACCAGTAATTAAAGGTTCTCCATTTTTGGGATTGTCTGACCAGCAGAATCCAAATAATTCGAAAATATTGGATTTATTGTAGTTCCCGGTTTTGTACCGCTCATTAAAATTCATCGAGCTTATTCGAGTGCTTTCTTTGTTTCTGACATGATCAAAATATACGCCTTCGGCAATATTCTGCATCTCTTCTTCCGTGATGTTCTCTGTTTCATCCTCAATTACAGCAAGCTTGAACTTTTCCCATACTTCAATTGGAACAGGTTCACCATAAAATTTTTCCACTTCCTCATTCCAGATTGTTTTTTCAGTGTCACCGGCATTTTCTATGTTTTTGGCCTTAATGCTTCGGTACAGATATTTAAAAAGATTTTCAGAGGTAGGTTTTACATTACCTTCAATCATCTTTGCTATTGTATCTTTGATTTTGCTTTCAGTTTTCAGAATCGTCAGATTCAATGTCTTGTTTGATTTTCTGTTTTTAAATTCATCAGCTGACACCAGAACCTGCCTTTTTGATTCATCCAGCACCTTTATT
>JAGODU010000210.1 GCA_017998095.1 Prolixibacteraceae bacterium
GAATCACTAATGTAGTATCCGACTGTTTTAGCTATGTAACAAGGGACGACATCAATAAATATAAATGGAAATGCGTTGAATCTCAACGACTTATACTACCCTGCTTTAAAAATGGGGGGATCTGAAAATTTTAATTTAGCCGTTGACAATATTCAAGGGTTCCATGAAATATGAAATCAGATCAAAGATGCGTAGGATAATAGGATTACAGAAAATCCAATACCCTGTTAATAAAGTATATTAGGAGTGATGATGGATCATTTAGTGGACTGGTGGTTGTCCATCAAAGATTACTATGCTTATCTTGGAATAAGTGATGATATGGCATATCGACGGATAACATCTCACAATATGCCTATCTGCAAAATAGAGTGTTTGTGGAAGTTCAAAATTAATGAGATAGAGTAGTGAGATAGAGTAGTAGGTAACGAATTGTGGAGCAATATTTAAATAAATCAAATTAAGCAAATACGGCTCTACCGGTATGCTGATACTGTATGTTAAGGAAAAGAATTGTACTACTTGGGACAAAGGATGTTGAGGTGCAAAATCTGCTAGGTATGAAAGAATATAAGAAAACCAAAACCCAGGAAAAATGTGCTCTGCTGAATGAGAAAGAAATCAAGCAGGAACTGGTGAATGGACATTCCTTCCTGTATCTATTGAAAGACCACTATCTGCATTTAAGTGACGAGGTTTTAAGTACTAAGCTCAAAGGCAGGTATTTCTACACTTCTGAAGGAGCCAGAGAGAATCTCAGAGAAATGTTCAAAGAGTTCTTCTGCTACCACGGAAAGATTTTTATAAAGTCCATGATACCACGCTTTTTGCAGATGATGGGGCTAAAAGTAGAGAAAGTTTCTATCATAAATCGGAAGAACAGGTTGCCCTTATGAGTTATATATAGAATAAAGTTCAATTCCAATATTACCAGAAACAGATGCAATGGGCGGAAGAAAATAGGATTGTGTGGATGTCTAAATGAAGGATAAGTTATAATTATGTTTAAAACTTAAAATATTCGATTTGTAACATAAAATAATTGGTACAGGAGTATAACAAAGATGGCGATTAAAGCAAAGCCAACATTGAAAGCGCTGTGTAACAAATATTTATTGATTCAAGCATGGAAAAAAACTGCTTCGTATATCCGTTATCATAATTGGTATTCGGACATACTGGATCTTGATTTAAATACTATAGATTTACCATTTTTTATTGATACTATATATGAATCTATACTAACTTGGGAAACTGACCCTTTATTAATGATACCTGCTCCTAAAAGCCAGGAGTGGGCTATTAAAAACAAGCTCTGGAATCCTACTGATAAGATTACAGGGGATAATAGAATTAGACCTTTAGCACATGTTAGCCTTAGGGATCAAGTGCTATCTACAGCGCTGTTGATCTGTATGGCAGATATAGTTGAGAATAGACAGGGCAATCCCAATCTTCCATTTACAAATGATGTAAACAGAAAGAAGGTCATCTCATACGGAAATCGTCTGTATTGTAAAGAGCAAAAAGGTAAAATACACTATAACTGGGGATCGATTAAGTTGTATAGATCATACTATCAGGATTACCAGAACTTCCTAAAAAGACCGGATGTTGTAATACAGGAACTAAAACAGAACAGAAACCCAGAAAAGAAGATAATTCTAATATACACAGACCTGAGTAAATTTTACGATAGAGTTAGTACAGACCTTCTTCATGACAAGATAAGTAGCGTATTGGGTAACAAAGCCAATGATAGATTTATCGATGTTGCAACTAATATACTTACTTGGAAATGGGATGATAAAGGATTTAATAAACAATTGGTAGAAGAATACAGAACAACATCCAATATAGGTAGCTTAGATAAGGTTGCTTTACCACAAGGATTAGTAGCCAGTGGTTTCTTTTCTAATCTTGTTCTTTTAGATTTTGATGACGCTTTGAAATCATCAATAGGAACCGAATTATCTAAGGGAATAGCATTAATAGATACCTGTAGATATGTTGATGATATGAGATTCGTTTTAAATGTGGATAATTGCATTAGCGACAATTTAATACAAAAAAAATTCACTAAATGGCTTACGAACAAATTAGATTGTTGTTGCCCAGGATTAAAGTTATCTGAAGAGAAAACTATTATAATCAACATAGACTCTGATGATCGATTGCTGGTTAAACAAAGCCGAAAAATGCAGAAACTCCAAAAGGAAATATCTGGTGGATTTGATGTAAAAGAGGGATTTGAGATTATTGATGCACTTCAAGGATTAATGCGCGCACAAATGCGATTCAATGAAGGTAGAATTGTAGAATCTAACAAGTTTACTGCTATTCCTGATGTCAAAGATGAAACAGTGGCAAGATTCGCCGCAAATAGGTTTAGATCATCGTACAGATCATTAAGAACTATGTTGTTCGATGATTTTGAGTTATGTGACAAGTGTCCTCAAAAGGAGCATAAGACGGATCATTTGGAAAGTGAATCAAAACTAACATTGGATGAAGATGCTAAAGTTTTTTCCTTTGGATTGATTGAAAACTGGATTTGTAATCCTGCAAATGTGAGACTGTTGCGGATTGCTTTAGATCTGTGGCCTGATAAAGGAATGATAGAAAATGTCTTAGAACTGTTAGATCAACATACAATAAGCAAAGTTACTGTAGCTAATACTTCTAATACAAAACAACAAACAAACAATAAGAATAATTTTTTTACTGATTATGTAGCTTGGTATTGCATGGCTGAAATATTTAAAGCTGCAGCTACAGAAACTGGAATAACCGACAATAGCGAAGATCTTCCTGATGTAGTGGACTTTGAAGGATTTAGGAAAGCTCTCATAGATGAAGGAGTGTCGATTCTGAGTTTACGGTCATCCTTAGTACCCTGGTATGTACAACAACAAGTTTTATTATTTCTGATTGTGGTTAAGCCAGATTGCATACATGTGAATAATGACGTTTCAAAGCCGGAACTGGGGAACTACTATAGATATGTAAGCTTTATCCAGCAGGAGGAGTTCATAAGTACTGATATTGATTTTGCTAAGTTCGTTTTACTTGTTAAGCAATCATCTGATCATTGGAGTAGGATTAGACCATATGTATTCAATAAGTTAACTAAGAATGTGATTAATGAGATCGTACAGAGGAACCCATCATTTGGGATTGAATTGCTGAAAGAAATCTCACAAAGCAAGGATATGGAGGGGTTTTCAAAAATTTATGATAGCTTAAATAATGCTTCCGAAAGCTCTCTATATAATCTCGTAGTTAATGATAAAAGTTTTATTGTAGATGAAAAATCGCTGATAAATTTCTCTTTACTTTTCTTAGGAGAATACCAAAAGATCCCAATTGCGAATTGTAAAAGTATTCCACCGACTGCTATAGAAGTAGAAATGGAGAAAGATAAACCAGATTTTGGAAAAGTATCCATCAATATCAATCAATGCAACATAGAAGGATCCTTGTATGATCCTCCCTCATGGGTGTCCAAAACCTATTATTGGCGATACAATCTTGGTTATCTTATAAGATTTCTATTAACGAGGAATTATGATTATTCACTTAATAAATACCGAAGTCATGAAAGCACTAGAATACCTGTATATAGAAGACCTGAAAATCACTGGCTTCAAAGAGACTATGGTATGTTTAATGGTTTTCAGAGTTTTGGTGCCGATTGGTTACCAATTTCAGAATGGATAGAGCAACTATTGTTCTCACTTTTGCAATGGCCAGGATGTAATGAAAGCAATTTTATCATCCAATTCGATACGCCACTGATAGGTGCTATTAAAGAACTTGAACAAAGGAAGCAATATCTTGACAAGAAGTATGGTGTCATATCATCAACATTGATGATTCCCTTAAGGGTTAACTCTCTACAGGATAAACCTGTTGATAACTCATACAGAGCGTGCATAGTCCAAAAAGTCCTTCCTGATGAGCATTGTTTTACAAATGATGATTTGTCTTTGAGTAGTCACAATAGAAGATCATGCCAAAAAAAGCATCTTGCATCATCTCTTGCAGCACTTAAGAAGATGTTGGATCTACGTGAAACACATCTTCCTTATAATAGAAAACTCGATTTACTAATTTTTCCTGAGTTATCAATACATCCAGATGATGTGATTACTCACCTTGTTCCGTTTGTAAGAGCATACAAGACGATGATAATTGCTGGTATGTGTTATTCGGATCCTGATAATAGAGGAAAATTAATAAATTCTGCTTTGTGGATTATACCGCAGGTTAACTCATCAGGTAATTTTCAAATGATCATTAGACGTCAAGGGAAAAAAAATTTGTCTTTTATAGAGAAAGCAGAATACCAGAATAAACTGATTGGTTTCCGTCCATGCCAATGGATTGTTGAGTACTACTGGCACAAGAAAGACAAACCCCTTAAGATGTCTGCATCAATATGTTATGATGCTACAGACATAAAACTTGCCGCTGATTTACGAAATAAATCGGATATATTTATAATTCCGGCATTTAACCAAGATATAAGCACTTTTGACAATATGGCTCTTGCATTGCACTATCATATGTATCAAATGGTCATTATTGCCAATAATGGCACATATGGAGGGAGTTGTGCATTTATGCCTCTTCAAGAGCATTATAAAAGGGAAATATTTCATCTTCATGGTCAACCACAAGCATCAATAGCATTTTTTGAAATAGAAGATTTAAATGCTTTTCTAAATAGATATGAAGACACCTGTAACTCCCTCAGCCATAAAGACCGGTTTAACCACAAAAAAAGCTCATGTTATACTTGGAAAACCCCACCAGCTGGAATTGAGCCCAACTAAACATTATGTGAGAATAAATAAACTATGCTTAATCATTTAGAATCTATCACTCACGATTATGTTAACGGCATCTAAAATGGTACAAAATAGCAGTGTAAAATTTATACAATTATCGCTTTTAACAGCTGGGGATGCCAGAAGAAATAATATATTTCATTAATCACAACGATCGTATCCAGAAGGCCATTCGGAAGCGATGAACTATCGATGGCAAAAGCAAGTAACCTGCGATCCCTCATCTGGTAATTGAGGTCATAAAGAGCGATCAAAGTAGGGAAAATGCCGATCAGAAAAATGTAACTGTGAGGACTGACGATGATCTCATTATCAAAAAGTTCGAATCGTCCATCATCGCCAACTGATTATCCTCTAACCGGTTAATATATACTACCCGGTTCTGGTACTATACCCAGATTGGAATTACGGGACTATCCTAATCGGTACTATTGCACTGCTATTAGGGTTTTCCAATCTCAAAGTTCCTAATTCCTGACTGCTCTTTCCAATGCTGCCCAAACGCCATACTATTATACAGTAGTAATTATAAACCAGTCCAAAGGAGTCCAAAAAAGAACTTGGTCATTTATAAAAACCAGTCCTTAGCATCTTGACAACCAGCAAAGCATTATCCTCACTTTCAACTTCTGTCACTTCTTAATGCTATAAGTGTCAATTTATGGCAGGTTAATTTAAAAATTTTAAGATAGAGCCGGTATGCACCGTTATCAGTTCACCCTTTTCATTTCTTGTCAATAAAGCTCCGCTTTCGTCTATTTCAATAATTTCTGCTTCCAAATTCGTTCCGCCCGTTTCCAGTAAGGCAATGCGTCCTTTGCCAAAAAGATAGTCATTACAATAGTTCAGATAACTGCTCTGCTCATCCATATAGACACAATTATCCTCCACCGTTTTAATTATTAAGCGGCAGAGTTCTTTATTGGAGACCTCAAAACCCAGAATATCCTTCAGGCAAATCGCACCGAATTTTCCCAGTTCGGAATCAATTTCATTATTGGTATTTATGCCCACTCCCGCGATATACATTCTTCTATCCTGATAGTAGTGACAGAGAATTCCCCCCAGTTTATATCCGGAATAAATGATATCGTTAGTCCATTTTATTTGCAGTTTATCCTTCAGGGTTACAAACAGGGACTGCAAACATTGGTGGATGCAAAATCCCAGGTATAAGGCAAAAGAAGGCAGCGTTCTATTATTTTCGTAATCAAAAGTAAACCATAAACCCTCAGGAGGAGACAGCCAAATATGATTAGCTCTGCCAAAACCGTCATTTTGAGTTTTAGCTTGCACGCAAAGGGGTTCTGCATTCAGTTCTTTTAAGCGTTTGTATTCCAGCATAGTGCTGTCTAATAAATCATAATAAAAGTAATTACGCATTCAATCCTCAATAAACATTGCATCGCCGTAACTGAAAAAACGGTATTTTTCATGAACGGCAATATTATATGCTTGGATAATAGTTGGATAGCCGCCAAAAGCAGTTATCATCATTAAAAGGGTAGATTTGGGCAGGTGAAAATTGGTGAGCAAAGCATCCGTTACTTGAAATTGAAAACCGGGATAGATGAAGATATCAGTCCACTTTGAACCGCTTTGCATTTTTCCTTCCTGCCAAAAGCTTTCTACGCTGCGGGTGCTGGTTGTTCCAATGCAGACGATTCTTC
>JAGODU010000211.1 GCA_017998095.1 Prolixibacteraceae bacterium
TGTAATCGGAAAATAACAATGCACAGTTTTCGGTAAATAAGAATGCACAGAAATTGGAAACAATGGTACACAGTTTTCTTTCAAATTAGTCATTACGATTAAAAAAGAAAGTAAACTTTGCCGGGGTAATAAAAACCGGCTTATATGAACAAATATCTTAATAAGTTGATCATGTACCATGAGATTCACCAAATGAACCGTGAAGGGTTCTCAAAATCAAAAATCAGCCAAAAACTGGTTGTCAACAGAAGAACGGTAAAGCGCTACCTCTCAATGAACGAGGGCGAGTACGAAAATTTCTTAGAGTTGCAGGCCCAAAGAGGCAAGGTTCTTTTGGCCTATGAGGATTGGGTAAAAACAAAACTTGAACATTATCAGGAAACCTCATCTGCACAGATGCACGACTGGTTACTGGAAAATTATCCTGATTTTCCAAAAGTGACAGCCAAAACAGTTTACAACTTTGTAATGTGGGTAAGGCAAAAACACAATCTGCCACAGACAAGGCCTATACGGGAATACAATGCTGTCGAAGAGCTTGCCTATGGACAGCAGTCACAGGTGGACTTTGGCGTTTATAACATGCGCAACACCCTTGATAAACGCGTTAAAGTATGGTTCTTCATTATGTCATTATCGCGTTCCCGTTACAAATATGTATTCTTTTCTGACGTTCCTTTTACTAGCCATACAGCTATTGAAGCCCATGAAAGAGCGTTTTCTTTCTTCAATGGCATACCTGACCAGATTGTATATGACCAGGACAAGGTGTTCCTCTCAGATGAGAACCGGGGTGACCTTCTGCTTACAAGTCAGTTTAAGGATTACTGCCGTGAACGCAAGTTCCACCTGCACTTCTGCCGTAAAGCCGACCCTGAGAGCAAAGGCAAGGTTGAAAACGTTGTCAGATATGTAAAACAGAACTTTTTGTACAATCGTCCATTTACCAATATTGAAATGCTCAACAATGAAGCCATGGCTTGGCTTGGACGCACTGCAAATGCAAAACCCCATTCTGGTACCCAAAAAGTACCTTATAGTGAATGGTGCACGGAACAGCACTATCTGGCTTCATTTGTTCCAATGGTCATAAAACCTCCATCTGCCTTGTATACAGTACGCAAAGACAATACAATATCCTGGAAAGGAAACTTTTACACGTTGCCATCCGGGACTTACAAAGGGAGGGGGACACAAGTGAAAGTTTCTCGAAGCAATGGTTCACTTGAGATTTTTTCTTCTGCCGGAATCCACCTCTGTTCTACTGCCATACCATCCGGCAAAGGAAAACTTGTCAGCAACACTGACCATAAAAGGGACAAAACGGGTAATATTACACAAATGATAAATGACATCTCATTATTGTTTGACGATCCGGTTTTATCTTCACAATATATGGAGTCCATCCATAAAGAGAAACCTCGTTATGCCCGTGACCAGTTGATTCTGATAAGGCAGGTCTTAGCATCTTTTGACAAGCATCTGATAAATAAAACATTGCAATACTGTATCGAGATGAAGGTTTACAGTGCCAATGATTTTAAGTCAGTGGCAGAAACATTGCTTAAAGAACTCGTACAAAAAGAGTCCTGCAACATTAAACCGGTATCAATCAATCCGCTCAGTGGCATGACACTTGGAGTTGCCAACTATCAGCCTGTAAAAAGTTCTATCTGTGACTATGAGCATTTAATGAATGGGGGGATCTGATCATGGAAAAGAAACAATTAATACAATCTTATTGCCGTCAGTTTAAGCTTAGCGGTATGGCAGCCGGTCTTGACAATGCACTAAGGGAAGCAGAAACAAATACACTGAGTTTGATGGATTATACAATACAGCTTTTACAATCAGAAGCAGAACATCGCCAGGAAAAAGAGTACCAAAGACGCATGAAAACAGCCCATTTACCAAAAACTTGTGATCTTGGCAACTATGATTGCTCCTTTGAAAACGGTCTTCCCAAATCCCGTCTTATGCAACTCAGGGAGCTTGACTGGCTTGACCAGCTTTATAATATCATACTTATGGGACCTTCAGGTACCGGTAAAACATTTATTGCTGCAGGGCTCTGCAATGATGCTGTCCAAAAGGGTTATAAGGCATACTTCCGTACAATAGACGACATAGTCGGAATGCTCAAAATGAGGGACTTTACCCAAACGGCCAAAGCAGAATACAGGCGGCTGATGAGTGCAAACCTTATTGTTATTGATGATATAATGATGTTCCCTATAGAAAAACAGCAAGCAGTAGCACTGTTTAATATGGTCAACCATATCTATGAAAAAACAGCATTTATTATCACTACAAATAAATCTCCCGCACAATGGGCACAAATGCTCGACGATGAGGTACTTGCAACGGCTCTCCTCGATAGACTCTTGTTCCATTGTGAAGTTATAAATCTGTCAGGAAAAAGCTTTAGAATGAAAAACCAAAAAACAATATTTAATCAAAATGATAAAAATTAACCTACATTTGAAAATAAAAAAGTTGTGCACTGTTGTTTCCATTTTCTGTGCACTCTAATTTACCATTTTCTGCGCATTTGTAATTTCTAGTTACACCACATCCAGGAATTAAACCCACGAGTGATTTTAAAAATGCAACTTCTATGTCTGTTTTATTTGTTTCTAGGTCATTAATAGATGTCATTATACTTACTTATTATAAGGATCCTGAGATTATATTTTAAACTTTATTCTATTTCAATTTTATCTATCTCCTTCATTATCCTATCTGTTTCAGTAAGAGCTACAATTATTTTCTGATAGTGAAGGATATCATCAAATTCAAGTTTCCTGTCTTTCCTGTCTTTTAACCATTTCTGGGCAGGCTGATAACCACCAATATAAAAGTTCCAGGCTACTTCGGGTACATTATTGAAATATTGGGTTTCGTTGATGTAAACCTTTCCTTCTTTATAAGCTGGTTTAATTACAATGTTAGTACCATCTTCCGGATACTGGGTAATGTATTTTTCAACTAATGGACTTTCAAGCAGATGAATTTGACGGAGTTCTCCCCCAAGTTTAACCAATTTCCAAAAGGTTTCAACATCTTTAGGGTAAGGAACACGAGGAAAGTCAATCTTTAAAAACTCTTTATACTTCTTTCTATATGTTGGACTATGCAAAATTGCATAGATGTAATCTAAAATATCAATTGGGGCGAAGGTGTTTTCGAAGATTTCTTTTTCATGGGTGAATGTTAAGCCTAATTTATCAGCTATTTGTTTTACAATTTCAGAGTTAAGATTTGGTGTTCTTTCCGATGGTTGACCAATGGTTTGTTGGTCGTTGAGTTCAGGGTATAAGTAGATAGGAAAAATATAATTTACTTCACCTGTTTGAAGTGAAACACTGCAACGCTCTGAGATTTTATTTGAAATAAAAACGTGCTGAAAGGCGAATGATGTTTGTTGTCTACAAGTCAGCAACGCAAGGTTTTCAAGAAGCATATGTTTCATAATTCCATCCCTTGGCCTTCCCATTATACCATTTGAGACTCCAGTATATATAGTGAACCTAAAATCGAAGGGACGATAATCAATTGGTAGAATTTTCGGTTTATTATTCGCTATATCTTTAACTGCGTTTTGTATTTTGCCGATTTTCTTGGGGTTTAATTGATACTTAGATAATATTTCTAATGCTGAATTTTTACCTAAATCGTTCAGTAATTCTTCTGCTTCTCTTTTTGAATTTTTAATTGCCAATTCATCAAATTCCGTTGCTAAACCAGCATTGATTTGGATAAACAAATTATCAACTTTAAATCCTTTTTCATAGCTTCCCCTATCGTCAAAGTTCTTTTTTATGAAAAAGAAATTTGGTGAATTTACATCTAAAATATTCCATTCTATACTTTTTAATGAATTATCACTCAGTTTTTCGTATTTATAATCTCTCTTACCATAAAACTCAGAATGGAAAACTTTTCCTAATACCTTTTGCTTTTTATTAGCAGACTTAACAAAAATATTGATGGAAACACCTTGCATAATATCAAACACATTTTCATCCTTGCTACCATCCTGTGCAGTTTCATTTTTCTTTGTACTTCCGTGTAAATCTAAAATATAAATCTTATCAAAACATTCTACAAGATGCTTACGCATTTGCCGATGAATTATTCCATCTATGAAGCTATTGTTAGAAATATAAGCTAAAATACCGCTTCCATTTTTCTCAATGAAGTGTTGACCGAAGCGTATAAATTTAATATAATCATCGGAAAGAGGTTGGATATTTTTTTCGTTTAAATCCTTTTTGTAATCTGTAGTTAGCTTTTCAATCCACTCACTTTTATTACTACTACTTACACTATATGGTGGATTACCTATGATACACATAACAGGGGTATCTCGTTTAATGCGGTTTGCTTCGTTGGCTTCTGCACTTAACCAGTTAGCAAAAAGGGTTCCGGTATCCGAGTGATATTCTTCTAAACTATTTGTGAGGTAAACTCGGAAACGTTGGTTTGTAGTAGGTTTAAACCCTGTTTCATTTAGCAGTAAGTCAAGTTTTAAATGTGCCATTGCGTAGCTAGCCATAAGCAACTCGAATCCATTAAGGCGGGGTAAAAGATGATTTTCTACATAATTGCTCCATATACCTTGTTGTCCTTCAAACTTTTTATAAACCAGCTTTATTACTTCAGCCAGGAATGTGCCAGTGCCAGTAGCCGGATCAAGTATTTGAACCTTATGTACTTCTTGTTCTATTTTTTTATTACTACCCTGAACATCAGTTTTAATTTTGACTTTGCTTGTGTCTGCCAGTCCTTGTGGTAAATCGAATTCAGTTTTTAATATATCATCAACAGCCCTGACAATAAAGTTTACAACAGGTTTAGGAGAGTACCATACCCCACGAGCTTTACGAAGAATCGGATCATATTCACTTAAGAATGTTTCATAAAAATGAATGATTGGATCTTCCATCATAGTAGATTTCCCATAGTCTTTAAGAAGTTCTTCTACATTGCAGGCCAAGAATATATCTGTAAGGTTATCTACGATCCATTTAATACGATCGTCAAGATCATATCCTGCAATATATTGGAAAAGTTTACGCAGAAATGGATTTGATTTTGGGATCAGGTCGGCAGCTTCCTGACGGCTAAATGTTGGTAAAGTGGGATCGTGCAACCGAGCTGCAAACATACCATATGCTATTGTCTGGGCATAAACATCTGCAAAACTCTTTGGTGTTATATCATGAATAAGAATTTGTTTAAATGCTTCAAATTGGTCTTTAAGGGTACTGTCCTCATTATGGGTTTCATCACTCATTAAGGCCTTTCCGATTATGTCAGACAGCAATCGAGCCTTGCTTGCCATCATTTCAGCTAGTTTTTTAGGGCTTTTTATTGTTTGCCCATAGTTGGAACAGAATTCCTTTATGAGGTTCTCAAATGAAGTAAAATTGGCTGGTAAGGATTTAATACCCTTTTCACTTCTTTCACCAATTTCCACTTGGGCAATCAACTGTCCTTCCTTGTAGAATAAGAACCTTAAATAATCAGTGAAAATAATGTTTGAAAGAGATTCTTTGTATCTGTCAAATTGTTCTTTATTTCCTGTTTTCTTTGCACCCTCAAGGTCGGTATCTCCAATGTCTTTGGCTTCAATAAATCCAATTGGAATATCCTTTTTTGTTAGGATATAATCAGGAGCACCACATGACTGCCTTTTAGGTTCGTTTGTAGCCCGTATTTCAGGCACCAGGCTTTCAATTAATTGTTGAAGATCACCTCTAAAAGTGTGTTCAGTAGCATTGCCAAGTTTATAACGTTTATTGATACTGTCGATGTATTGTTCTATAGTCATAGGTTCGGAGTAAATGATATACTCAAAGTTAGTTTTTAATCTTAAAAATGTTAAATAATAAGATGGAATTTAGCTTTCTATGTATTTTTTAGGTTGCATTTTTTGCACTTTCAGAAGTGTTTTTTTTAATGAATTTCTTGTGATTTATGAAAGATGTACAATATTCTATAGGATTATGCACTTTATTTTAAATAAAAAACGCCATAATATATACATTATTAATGAGATAGATAATAAACATCTAATTGCACAAAATTTCAATGCTAAAAAGTGCATTTATAAGAAGTTTGATTTGAAATATATCCTGAAGAATATGTGAATACTGCAATTTCTGATATTCACAAGTTGCAAAATTGCACTTTTAAAGTTAAAGAGAAAATACTTATTAGATTATTAGATGCCTATTTATTGTATTGAAATATAATTACATGAACTACTTATATTGGAAAATATTTCAGTTATGGGGTATTAGTGCACGCATTACCCTTGATTTATATGATTTTTATATGTGATCAGATAGTTTAAATAACATTTGTTTTTGACTCAATTATTTCAATCAATTTTGAAGGCCGGATTTTTAAAGCAGATGAAATTTTAAAAATTGTAGTTAGCGTAGGTTGTCTAAGACCTCTTTCTAATAAGGATATATAAGTTCGATCAAGATCACAATATTCA
>JAGODU010000212.1 GCA_017998095.1 Prolixibacteraceae bacterium
ACCGATAAGCACCACGTCAATATTCGTCAGGATAAGAATCCCGCTCATGGCAAGAAAGATCCAGAACGAGAAGGTGAACAGGCTCTTTAAGTGAGCCCGGGTAAACATCCGAAAACGCGCTTCAAGGTACCGATAATTAAAAAGGAACCCGATTGCAAGGCCTGCGATGAAACCGCCAGCAAGGCCTCCGATCTGCAGGCCAAAAAAGACGAAGATCACCTGAAGGATGATTCTTGCTAGATTGTTGGCGAGGTTGCTTCCCTGAACCACGCCTGCCTTTCCGAGACCATAATTTCCCCCTGCTGCTATACCAAACGGCAGATTAACAATGAGGGCGATTACAAGCCACCAGAACAGATCTGAAGCGTTCAGATCAACCAGATAGGGGCGGAAAAGAAACAGAATGCCCAGAGAGAAGGCAAGGAGAATCAGTCTTAATACTGCCGCTGCTGAGTAGAATTCTTCCTGATCTTTTCCCTCGCTCATCCTCTTGGCTGCGGCATTCCCCAATCCTCCATCGACAATGAGATTAAAAAGTCCGAAATACGCCAGGAACAGGAAATATGCTCCAAGTATAGATGGTCCAAGAACATGGGCAAAATAGAACGTTGAGAGAAATCCAACAGCAGTGATGGCGATATTCGTGCCGATGTGAATCAGGCTCTGGCGCCTCACCGCTTCCATATTCATAAACTGCTTAAAAAACGCAGGATTTTTAATCACAACCCTATCATTGTTTGCAGAGTGGATTATTCCTTTTGGAAGATCCCGCAAAAAATGAATCGGGGGAGAAGGAGATCTCCAATCAAAGATTACCTGCTTTTATAACTTCGTTTCCAGGTTTGACCGAGCCTTCCAAAAGAATTTGAAACCATGACACAAATTAACTAGTAATCTCAATGACTATTTCAGTGATTATCAGTTCTTACAGGGGCAATGAATTTTTGATAAAATCCTGTATCGAATCGATCAATCTCCAGACGGTTCCTCCTTCTGAAATAATTGTTGTCCTTGATACAAAGGAAGAGAAGGATCTGTTTGCCACGTATCTTGCTGACTCAACCCAAATCCCTATTACCTTTGTTCATTCTGATAAAAAGGGGCTTTCAGCAGCCAGAAATAAGGGGGTTAAGACCAGCGTTGGGGACATCATCGCATTCATCGATGACGATGCAGTCGCAGAGCCGCGGTGGATACAGGAGATATTGAGGACCTTCGCATCAAATCCATCTGTCGGAGTGGTAGGGGGACCAGTCATCCCTTTATTTGAAGGTCAGACAATTAGTGAAAAGTACTACTGGGTAATCGGGTGTACTTCGGATCGATTCGGTTCTCCGCGACCAATAGGATGTAATGTCTCTTTCAGGAGAGAGATATTTGGGTATATCGGTTATTTCAATGAAGATCTGGGTCGCATGAAAAAAAGATTGGGCGTCGCAGAGGAAACTGAATTGATTCTTAGAATACAAAAGCAATTGCCGTGGTATTTGGTTATTTTTAACGATCGAGTTCGTGTGTTCCATAAAACGCCAGAAAAAAGAACAAAATTATCTTATTTTATAAAGCGGGCTTACCAAGAAGGATTCGCGAAAGCAATGATAAAAAAGGAATATGAATTGAAAGAAGAGATGAAGTATCTCCGGTATTTCCTGAATCACCTGGATCCCCGGAGCTTCCTTGTCCTGTCCTGCATAGGATGTGGATATCTCACCTGCATTGTGCATATTTTTATTGAAGACCACACGTCACCCGAACTGAAAGCCCCATGAAAATCGCCCTGATTACTCATCGATACTTTCCGAATATTGGCGGTATCGAGACTCACGTTAGGGAACTTGCCGAACGGTTCTCTGAGGATCATGAAGTGGAGGTACTAACGGCCGATTTTGCCCCACCTATGAGATCCACAGAGGCTATCAACGGTGTGAATATCATACGTTTTTCATCAATGAAATGGGGTGATAGCGTATATTATGCTCCAAAGATCCTGCCATATCTCGAAAAAAACAGATTCGATATTATCCATGCCCATAATTACCATGCTCTCCCCTCCCTTTCAGCAGCAAAGGCAGCAAGGAACAATTTTATATTTACACCTCACTATCACGGCCGGGGCAGTTCTCTAGGAACCAGCCTTCTCTTGCGACCGTATTCCCTCATTGGGAAAAAAATTTTTGCGAAAGCAAGAAAGATAATCTCCGTTTCGGAATACGAAAAATTCCTCATATGTCGTGATTTCGGAGTTGTCGAACCCCTCATCTCAGTGATTCCGAATGGCATCAATCTGGCATCCATCCGGAATGCAGAACCTTTCACCGATTACAGGAAACTCATTTTGTATGTCGGGCGGCTCGATCGCTACAAGAACATCGACCGGGTGATAAAGGCAATGCCTTTTTTACCGGACTTCTCCTTTTTCATCATCGGAAAATCCGGTAATTATAAAAAAGAATTGCACCACCTCATCAACAAGCTTCATCTCTCTGACCGGGTGAAAATACTTGATTCGGTATCCGATGCAGATAAGAACCGCTGGCTCAAGACTTGCTCACTTTTTATCAATCTTTCAGATATAGAAGCCTTCGGCATCACCGTTCTTGAAGCGATTGCTGCCGAGAAGCCGGTTATTGTCAATAATGCAGGGGGTCTTGCCCAACTGGCTTCGAAATTCAGGCAGGTCTACCCGGTTGACAGGAAGGATTACAATAGTGAAGAATCACTACAGGAACTTGCGTCTCTTATCAGCCTGAAAGCCGGCCATGAATATCAGGAAAACCTCCGGGATTATGACTGGGACGAGATTTTTAAAAAAACCGAAAGAGAATATTTTTTACTGGATGATAATTGAGGGGTAAATCTGAATATCAGTAAAGCAGGGAAAATTTCGATCATTTCAAAACACGGTATTATTAATTTCACCATGAAATTTACGTAATCAGGGAATAAAAAAAAATGACTTCAAATATTTTATTTGTTTATTATACTCCTCACCCTTCACACGAAGGATTTGCCAAGGCAGTGTCGGCAGATTTTCGCTATTATAACAAATTATTCCAATATTCATTTCTGCCAAAAAGTATGACCAGTATGATGAATGGAATGTTGTTGCCAAAATATCCAATATATCTATCAGAGGGTGGGGCACCACTTTCTGTTTTAGCGATTAATAAAATAATACACAAAAAGAGTATCCATGTGAATCTTATTGCCGATGAAACGTTTATTTTACTAAGTGAAAAATCACAGAAAAAGGCCGATACGAAATTGAAAATTAATAATTTTGCTCACAAGTTTTCATCACAATTTATCGATGGCGCGATTGCAGTCTCAAAATACGCGAAAGAAACAGCAGAAAAGTGTATTGATGTTCCAATAAAAATAGTTCATCCATTTATTGAAAATGACCTCTATGAGAGGTTATTCCATATACATCCAAGAATTCAGGAACATATAATTTTAACAATCGGATATAACAGGCCTAGCAAAGGCATGGATTTGTTAATAAATTCTTTTCAAAGAATAAAAAGTGAGGTAAATGACGCAGAATTATTCGTTATTGGCGGTGGTTATCCAAAAGAATGGGAAAGTATCGATGGCGTACATATAGAAGGCTTTGTCAACGATTTGGTACCATACTTCATGAAAGCAAGTCTCTATGTTCAACCATCAATGGCGGATACGTTTCCCGTATCAACATTGGAAAGTTTGAGAGCTGGGTTGCCGACTATCGTTACCGAACATACTGGAACGAAAGAAGTGATTCAAAATCTTGGAGATGCCTATATTCGCAAAATTGATTCAGAAGACATAACAAAAGGGATTATGCACTATTTCGATCTCCAGCCCGGGATGAAGGAACATTTATCAGAAAAGGCCAAAGAGATCTCAAAACCTTTCTCACAGCAAAATATGTGCCACTTGTTTCAAGCTGAATTTAACCAATTAATTGATGAAATCTCATAATGATAAATCTTTAAAGACATCCTTTTTTTTTAATTTGAGAACAATAAAAAATGAAAATGAAAGTTCAGTGTTTCATTAGACCCTTCTTCGGAAAATTGTGTTATTAGCCAGAATCAGAATATTTTCTTAAAAACCATATCAAGCTCAATTGAGCGAAAAAGCATATATTTCATTATTTCTCGGTCTCCGACCTTCCTTTTCATTTGAATATTTTTCCGATATTCCAGCGTATTTTTAATATTTTTAATATCCCACAGAATCGCCCGACAGAACGCTAAAAAATAATGATAATTCCTTTGAAAAAAAGCATCTGCCATACTATGAGTGATTTCAAATAAAATAGTGAGGGGGAGAATCCACAATAAATTTTTAAGAGTATAATTTTTTATCAGTACCCTGTTTCGATTTTTTACGACCAGAAAATATTTGTTCGGATTAAAAAATCCTGCCGTTTTTGATCCCTTATGGTAACATATTGATCGGGAACAAAAGACTACTCTAAAACCAAGAAGCCTTGTTTTCCAGGCTAAATCAACATCGTCGTGGTAAGCAAACAAATGTTTATCGAAAAATTCCTGGCAGTTTTTTTCTTGAATTAGTGCCTTTGATATCAATACACAGGCACCGCTCGCATAGAAAAAACCTGTCGTCTTTAATTGATCAAATTGACCGAGGTCTTCTTCATACTCCCCCCTTGCTTTTGTTGCACCAAAGATATCACACATTATTCCGGTGTTGTCTATCTTTTTTGTTGAATAATTCATAATTTTTGGTTGTATTAGGGCGATACGTTCATCGGTTTGGATACTTTCGACTAATATGCTTAAAAAATTGGGATCAACAACAGTGTCATTATTTAACAGTAAAATAAAGTCTGGATTAAGGGTTTTCAGAGCGTAATTAATTCCAATATTATTTCCTTCAGCAAATCCATAGTTTTGGTCATTTTTTATCAATGCTATTTTTTTGTTCAGGGGGCTTTTTTCAATTCCATCTTTGTCAATTTCTCTTCCTTCGGATTCCTCTTTTGAAGATTCAAAAATGTTTATTGGTTTATTTATCGAATCATACTCAAATAATGACGATTCTACCCAAATATCACCTGCACAATATGCCCTTATTTTTTGAAGGGAATTATCATTAGATCCATTATCTACGAGGATAACCGCATAATTAGGATAGTTTATCTGGAAGACAGATTCCAGACACTCTATCGTATCTTGCCAGCCATTCCAATTGAGGATGACGATGGCAACAACGGGCGGCATTTTCAATCTCTATTATTAGAGTGATATTCTCTATTACAACTTTCTTTATTAAAGTACCAACGTTTATTCAGGATTTTAACTCTCATGGAGGTGCCTATTTTAAAGAAACAGGATAATAACTATTGGAAAGAATTGAAAATTTTTATAAATCTCTCAAAAAAGAAGCGGATCGTCTAAATGCTGGTCACATTCCCGCCGAATTTGCTCTTCCGTGATATCAATGTTCTGAAACCCCAACCTAGTTTCAATATTTCTTTTACTTAATCGGTCTTTTCTATCAATTCTTCTTTTGATAGCGATTGCAGGATCGGCCATAGCCCAATGAACCCCATGTATCAAATGGGGGGAGAGTATGGCGTTTTTACCGCGGACATAACTTCCCAATCTTCTAATTATATTTTTTCTTGCTAATAAATGACATCCAGGTTGCCATTCTATTTCTAATCCTGAATGAACGATAATAGGTTTAACATAACTGGAATTCAGACCAGTTGTAACATTTGGGTCCCCATGGCGACGCTGAAATATTGCCGGCAAATCAGGATTTAGATCATTGTCATCTCTATGCCGGTACACCTGCCATAATTGCACATTAAAAAGATTGTATTTTGATTCGTTTTCAAGAATATCTCGAATATTTGTATAAAAAGGCAGTGAGAAAACAAATTCATCGCTATCAACAACAATGACCCAGTCTGAGTCAATCGAGTGATATATTGAGTTAATTGTTTCAATTTTTAATATATCATCAAGTTTATCGGGGAATCTAACAGGAATTATCCGGACATTTTCATATTTCTCGGCGATTTTCTGTGTATTATCATTCACCTCCTCGTCGAGAAGTATATGGATTGTATCTGCGTAAGAATAATGGTTTAAAAAAAATGGGGCTAAACTCGCCTCATTATACCACATTGTAATGATATCGATTTTCATTTAGTACTTACCCCTTTTAATTAGATTTAGTGGTATTCTAGCCATTAAATCACTTTCTTTTAAGGGGTTCTATTGTTATCTGGTGGGAGTCATATGTATTTTTTAAAAGGGAATGATTATGCATGATATAATAAAAAAGAGATTAAAGAAGAAAAAATTTTTTATAATTCGAATGGTCACAGCAGGTAAAAAAGTTAATGAAAAAATTTGCTCTGTTGAAATCCTCCTCTAAAAGAAATTGTACCGACGACCGAAAGATCTAAGGTACAGTGTCTCCTTACCACAATGTGTGCACAAAGTGTCAGGAGACAAATAAGAAATCGATGAGCCGGA
>JAGODU010000213.1 GCA_017998095.1 Prolixibacteraceae bacterium
CTGATTATTGCATCGGAAGGACATACTCTTGAAATCGAACATTCATTACAATTCTTACATATATCATGTATTATTTGAAGCAGAAGAGATCCATTTCCAAATGAAGTGCAACCTTTTACACATTTCGAGCATCCTATACATAATTCCTCATCTATGATGTATTCAAAATAAGGTTCTTCAATAAATTTTCTTGTTATGGCAGAGGTAGGGCAAAGTTGATTTTCAGCGCCGGTATTTAAATCAGTAACTCCCGGGTTAAAGTAACCTCCGCATAAATCGCAATATCCGCATAAATCATAGGCATGTACACATTTTACTGCTGAAACAGATAATACACAATCTGTAGCACAACGACCACACTGCGTGCATTTAAACGGATCTATCTGCCAAACCCACCCTCCGGATTGTGATCTACGAGCAGAGAGTGCAGCTACACCAATAATGCCTGCAGCCAGAGTTATCCTCCCTCCAAGATTGATGAAATCTCTCCTGCTGTATTTTTTCTGCTCACTCATTAATATTAATGGTTATGCTTGCTTTTATCAATATTACAAATATCACGACGACTGCAATTGCCACATGTATAGTCATTTATACATTCTTCTTCATCTGTTGTTCTTCTCCTTGTAAGAATAAAAACTGCTATAAATGCTAAAAAGGCAAGTATTATATATCTGCCAAAGGCATTGATAAATTCTTTTCTGTTTAAACTGTTATTTTTAAAATTCTCATTCATTTCTTTTCAAATATCCTGATCAGCTTTTTATCGTAATCTAATGCAATTATTAAATCATTCAACACTGCTATATCTGATGGTCGCCCGTTTTCTTCAAATTTATCTGGTGCAGCAACAACTGACTTAAATTCTCCTTTCTTATCATATATTTTTATCCTTGGCATTGCTTTTTCACTTGTTACAAAACTACCATCCTGAAGAAAAGAAAAATGTGATGGATTGCAGCAACCGCAAAATCCTTCTATGTTTAATGATGTTTTCCTCCATGAATTAATCAGACTTCCCCGTTCATCATAATGCTGAAGTGAATGAATCCCCGGATTTACTACCCACAATTCATTTTCATTATTTATAGCTAAATCAAACTTTGCACTGGGAATTATAAATCCATGAGTGTTTTCTACTCCTGATACTCCTTCTATTGCACTTGTTTCTTCATTTCCATTGTAAATGTAAACCTTCCTTTTTCCTGCATCAGCTATTACAATTTCATTATCCCAAATAGCTAAACATGTAATGATTGTGCTATCACTAATTTCCGGTGAATTTAAAATGACAGTCCCTTCCTGATTATATATAGTAAATGACTTTTGAAAACCTACCGTAATCTTTTCTCCCTTAACGCTTATGCAATTTGGAATATCATTGAGAGGAAATTCTGAAACAAGACTTCCTTCAGGAGTTAGAATCTTAACTGACTTTTCTGCTGCCAGATAAATCTGATTATTTGCTGCCGCGATTCCTCCCTTATCTCCAATATCTATTTTTATTTGCCTGACTTCTTTGTGTGAAATAAGTTCAGGATTTACTTTCTTAAATTCATCATATTTATACTCATAGGGATTGCTCTTTGATTTGTTTGGTTTGCTGTTTATGTAATTAGCAGCAATTATGATGATTATCAATAAACCAATAAAAATCAGAAAATACGTTATTTGTTTGTTCTTCATAACTGGCAATTTTTCTTAAAGTTAATAACTTATTTCATGAGCTTACTTTAATACAAATCAATGTTTCTGCATCACGTAGAACCATATACCCATCAGCGGTTGCTATCGGTGCCCAGGCATCATGACCATCCTTTATCAGATTTTTACTGTCAAGTATGCTGAACTTACGGGTGTCGGCTTTTATTATGAACAAGGTTCCGTCATCATTCAGAAGAAAGAACTTTCCGTCTGCCAGAATGAAGGGTCCCATTCCATACCTTGTTTCTTCACTAGACCAAAGAATTTTCTTACAGTCTGAAGGATCAACACATACGAAGCGATTTCGGTTTACACCTCCGTCTTTTGGCATTATGCCAAAGAGAAAACCATTCCATAATATTGGCGTTTGCTGTTCACATGCAAGCCCTTCCGATGGTTTATATTTATCGACAACAGTATACGAAATGTTATCATTGCTTTCATTAAGTTGAAGAACTATGCTTCCTGCTCCATAACCGGCAGTCATAAATATCTTTCCGTCAGGCATACATAATGGAGATGGGGCAATTACATTGGTATTCCATTCAGGTGCTTTCCACAGAAGTTTGCCTTTATCTTCTCCGGCTGCTGAAACACCAATAGTTCCTCCAATGGCACAATAAACATACATCTTCTTGTTTTTGAATGTATAAGGTATTACTGAAGAGTGAGACATTTTCCAATTATCAGGATTTGGCAACTCCCAAATCTTTTCACCTGTACGGCAATCTACCCCAATCATCAGAGCCTTACCTCCTGTAGCAATAATAGCTACTCCTTCATCTATCAATGGGCATTGTCCTGTATACCATAAAGGAGTTTCACTTTCATATTCTTTTTCAATGTCAATACTCCAAAGCAAATCTCCTGTCTTTCGGTCAAGACACATTGTATGACATCTGGGACCAATAGTTAAAATAAAGTCTTCGGTCACTGCCGGTATTGTACGGCTCATACCATGATTACGCTTTACAGGAACTTTATACCATCTTTTCCATAATTCATCTCCTGTTTCTAAATCAAAACAATGAAGAACATCTGACCTGTCTTCTTCATCATAATCAAGAAGATAAACCTTACCTTTATATATTGATGCACCCGCATGACCTTCTCCAAGGGTCTTAGACCAAAGTATTTCAGATCCGGTTTTACTGAAACCTGAAATCATTTTAATCTTTGGCTTGTATATATTATCAAAATCTGCCCCTCTGAAACGAGGCCATGAATCCTGAAGCGCACTCTCCTTATCTGAAAGACGTGAAAAAAACTCTCCGATATTTATCTTTATTGACTCGGCTATTCCTTTACCCCTATTATCCATTCCCGGCACACTGGCTTCGAACCTTCTCGACGGATTGTCAATGAAGTACCATAACAGTGATCCGAAAAGTATCGCAGCTACTATTACCGGGATATATATAGCTGTTTTGGATTTCACTTATTCCTTGATATTGTATACCAATATAACTTCACCATGCCTTATATACAGTTTCCCGTCATAAATAGAAGGATGCGCCCAATGAGGTCCATTGCCTTTTGTAATTTGAAAACTGCTTACCAATTCAAACTTTTCGGGATTCGGTTTTACTAATCCAACAAATCCGGGTTGCTCAGTATAAATATAAAGCATTCCATCAGCTTCAATTATGCTTCCCTTATTCTTAAATGTTGTTTGATATTTATTCTCTCCTGTCCTGAAATTTATACAACACCAGTCACCCTTGCCATTATTAACCCAGTTTGAACCATATACATAATCTCCTACAAGCACAACTCCACCATGATGATTATCCAGAAGTTCATCCTTCCATAAGAAATCAGCTCCCGATAAGTCATCTTTCAACCTGAACTCTACACTTGTATGATTGTACCCTCCGGTAACAAATAAAATTCCATCCCTGAAAAGTGGCGATGTGCAGTTGATTACTCCTCCTGCATTGTTCCATTCTGAAGGGTCAGCATTCAAAAAATCAAATGTCCATACTATTTCTCCCGTTTCAGGATTGACACCGTAAATATAAGTAGCTCCAACTCCAATTATTTGTCTCTTACCATTGTATTCAATCAATATTGGTGAAACATAAGCAATGTTGTCTTTCAGTGAAGGCGATTTCCATATTTCCTTACCGGTTTTAGCATCAAGAGCAACTATTGTTGTTAGATTGCCTCCTGTTGTAAAAATTGCCTTGTCATCAATCAATAGTATTGATTCAGCAATTCCCCAGTTTCCTGCTGTCCCCTGATATTTTGAAAATGCATCAACTGTCCAGACAACTGACCCGTCATTTATATTTATACAAGTTACTGTACCTAATCCGGAAGATACATAAGCCTTACCATCTCTGATTGTAGGTGTCGATCTTGAATCAGGGAAACTTTGATTCCATGAGTTCCCAGTTGGAGTTTTCCAAACGATTTTTCCCTGCATATCTATGCATGACAGATAATCAGTATTATCGATCATCCCTGTAATATATATTTTCCCGTTGGAAACAACTGCTGACGACCAGCCTTTTCCTATCCCGTTGATTTCAAGAACAAGTTCCGGTCCCTTCTCAGGCCATTGTTTCAACAAACCGGTATCAGAATAATGCCCGCTTCGTAAAGGTCCCCTGAATTGAGGTATCTGAGCATTCAGGGTGAATACTGTAATTAAAAGCAAAAAAGTTGAAAATAACTTCATCCTATTTTATTTTATATGCAATAAGTGCATTTCCATGTCTGATATATAAAATTCCATTTTTGATAACCGGATGAGCCCAATGCTGAGCAGTACCCAATGTAACCTGTGCTTTTCCAAGAAGTTTAAATTTTTCAGGTGTAGCCTCGGCAATTGCAATTTCTCCTTTTTCACTATACATGAAAAGCATGTTATCTGCACTTACAACTACACCTTTGCCAACTTCTGTTGAAGACCATTTTTCAATACCTGTTTTTGCATCAAGACAACGCCATTCTCTTGCTTTATCACCTGAAGAATATAAATATCCGTCAAGATAAACGACTCCACCCATCCTGCTGTCAAAATCTTTATTGAACCATACTTTCTCAATTTCTTCACCGTCAGGTGACACTTTTAATGCCACTGTTCCCTGACCATAACCACTGGTGCAATATAAAATTCCGGTTGAATAAATAGGAGTATTTGCATGGACACTCCACTGGTTAGGCTGCTCGTAACTCCATAAAAGTTTACCGTTATTTATATCAAAGCCAACGATATGACTTGCCATCATTGTTACTAAAATCTTTCTTGACGGAAGATTTACAACAGCAGGAGTACAATAAGCCGAAAGATCTCCTGTTCCCGGATTTGACCATATTACATCTCCTGTATTTTTATTTAATGCAACGACATTGTATGGCTTTCCACCGGGAGAACAAAATAATTTATCTCCATCAATAACCAGTGTCTCTGTTACTCCCCATTTGATATTTTCTGTCCCTTCAGTCAACATTTCCTTTTTCCATTTCAATGTCCCTGATAAAGCATCAAAACTATATATTACACCCATACCGCTGTATATGTACAAAGTATTTCCATCTATAACAGGAGTTGATCTGGTACCCGGCCAGCTTTCAAAAAACTCAGTGCCATAAGGATATCGTTTAATTTCCTTGCCATCCATTGTCAAAATGAAAATATAACCTGTCTGTCCAATCATGGAAGAAACAAATATTTTATCGTGAGCAAAAACAGGTGAGGAATGTCCTTCACCAAGTCCTTCAAACGACCATAATATTTGAGGACCATCTGCCGGCCATGTTCTTAGAAGGCCTTTGTCGGGATAAATACCATTTGTTCCACCTCTCCATTGTGTAAGCTGCTGGGCATTTACACTCAAAGAAAATATCACACAGAGAATTAATAAAAGTCTCATTTTCATATAGCTATTTTTTTATGTGTTTCTATTTGTCGCTAAAGTAATAAAACAATCTCTCCATTAAATTAATACATCTAAGTTTTAACATCTTTATAACACAAATGTTTCATTATTATTGGAATAGACAGTGGTTAGATACAGTAGATATTAAAAAGTGTAATAATTTATTTTGTTGATAGCAGTCCCCATTTCTACGTTCTTAAAACTAACAGTATAATTGCAATTGTTTTTAAGTGAAACTGTCGTCATTACTGTCTTTGCTCCTGTTGAATCTTCTGTTGTCATCTCCATTACAAACCCTCCTACTGATAGTGTATTATGCTTAGCAGCCATTTTTGCCGCCCTGAAAATTCCATAATCATTTGATAGCGTGCATTGATCTGTTATCCATACTTCACCAAATATCTTTTTAAAAGTATAGGTATATCTCTTGCAAACTAAACCTGCTATTGTCTTTGTACCCTCAGCGGGTATTATCTCCAGCAATTTTTTCTCCTGCTCTGTTGGATATTTGAATCCTCCGGCATTATACATCTGATCTTCTCCAAAAATCTGAATGGCTACTTCATTTTTTAAATCAAATACTGTTTCAATATTGTTGCTTTTTGATTTGGCAATCATCTTGACTACAAAATCCTTGCCGTTCGTTTGATAGTAACTTTTGTAATTAAGAGTTTGCATCAACTCACTCTTCTTTGAATAAAAGTCCACCTTCAATTCATTGTACTTGTCAAATGTGTAAGTCTCATTCCATTTTACCCCTGGCGCTGTTATTTGAGCATATAATGTTGAAATCATAAATCCGGGTAATAATATCAGTAAGGCTATTATTTTTTTCATATCATAAAGTATTAATAATCAGTATTTATATTTATAAAACACATTTAAGCAGG
>JAGODU010000214.1:0-3802 GCA_017998095.1 Prolixibacteraceae bacterium
ATGACTGGAGGATAAAAACAGTTTACAATCTGACCCGAATGTTTCTGACAGGATATATACGGGGTGAATATATAGAAATGGGACCATATCTTGAGCTGATAAAGCATAATAAAGTTGAAGGGTACAGATTGAATTTGTCGGGCAGGACAAGTTCAAAGTTAACTAAAAACAAGATGTTTTACGGGCATATAGGTTACGGAACGCTTGACAGGGAGTGGAAGTTTGGAGCAGGATTCAAGTATAAGTTTCCTACAGGAAGCAGAAGGATTCTTACTCTTGATTATCGTAATGACTATTCAAAAATAGGAGATAACGGCAGTATTTTTCTGATAAAAGAAAATATGATGGTGACAGGAGAAGATAATATATTCACTGCCTTTTTCACCAACAAACCATTGGAACAACTATCCAGAGAAATTAGTTACAGCGCAGAATATGATCATGAATGGAGACCGGGACTTACCAATATAATAAGCTATAAACACAGGACAATCTATCCGGGTAAGTATGTACCATTTGAAATAAACACGATACCTGTCTCACACATCAGGACTGATGAATTAACCTTAAGGCTCAGGCTGACAAGAGAAGAAAGATATACAGATGATTATTGCAGAAGGTATTATTTGAATTCAATCTATCCAAGGTTTAATTTTTTAATCACCGGAGGGCATTATACGGCAGGAGAAAAATCGGGTAATTATCTTAATGCAAGAGCTGTGATACGGCATGATATAAGCCTGGGGCTTACCAAGTTTTATTACATATTTGAATCAGGCATTACTTTAGGAAAGGTACCATTCCCATTATTGGAAACACATCGGACTGACCAGTCGCTAGGATATGCAATATATTCATTTAACATGATGAATGAGCTGGAATTTGCATCAGACAGGTTTGTAAGTGTACTGGCTCAATATCATTTAAACGGATTATTTTTCAACAGAGTTCCGTTGTTAAAAAGATTAGGATTCAGGGAGGTTTTTTCAGCAAAGGTACTTTGGAGTCATCTGGGAAATGAGCATAAGGAAATACTTGATTTCAGACATGATTATCATGATGCCCGCATCCCTTATGTTGAAGTAAGTGCCGGTGTTGAAAATATACTACAATATTTAAGGGCAGATATAGTTTGGAGGTTATCACAGCTTGATACTCCGGGGGTAAGAGGCGTTGCATTTAGGTTCAGGTTCGATGTTTCTTTCTGATATTATTAACAAATCTGCATTATCAGCTTAGAATATTCATAAATAATTACATATCACAACCGATTCAGTTGAATATTTTTAAATTTGTGCCAGTTTTTTAAATCCTGAAGCATTCAGTTTTGATAGGCAATCGGGATTAGTCAACAATCTGCGCAAATATTGACGGATGAAATATATAGATCATGATTTTGTGATAATAGGCAGTGGGCTTGCTGGACTTACAGCAGCTTATTATGCATCGGGATACGGCAATGTAGCAATTATTACAAAAGCCGGACTGGATGTAAGTAATTCGTATTTTGCGCAGGGAGGTATAGCTGCTGCATTACATCCGGATGATTCAATTGAAGATCACATAAATGACACTTTAATTGCAGGCAGGGGGCTTTGTGATTATGATTCAGTAGAGATACTTGTTAAAGAAGGCAGGGAGAGGATATTGGAGCTTATTGAAATGGGCATGCAATTCGACAAAGAAAACGGAGAATTCGTTTTAGGTCTGGAAGGAGGGCATTCAAAAAGAAGAATATTCCATGCCGGAGGAGCATCGACAGGAAGGGAGATGACCAGGTTCATGGTTGAGAAGGTCAAGGAGATACCAAATATCACAGCATATCAGCACACTAAGGCAGTAGAGTTGAATATTATTGACGGAAGATGTTGCGGATTAAAGGCAATATGTTTTGATGACATGTCGACAATACAGTTTCGCACAAATGCAGTAATACTTTCAACAGGAGGATTATCAAGACTTTTTCAAAGAAGCACCAATCCATATACAGCAACCGGAGATGGAATTGCGCTAGCATGGAATGCCGGGGCCAACATTGCGGATATGGAATTTATACAATTTCATCCAACAGCTCTAATGTTACCCGGACAGGATGCGTTTCTGCTAAGTGAGGCCATCAGGGGTGAAGGAGCATATCTGCTTGACAAAAACGGCAACAGATTTATGAAAGAAATTCATCCTCTTGCCGAGCTTGCTCCCAGAGACACTGTTGCAAGTGCAATCTATAATCAAATGAAGAAGGACAATGTACAGAACGTGTATCTGTCGTTGAAACATTTAAACGGATCATATATAAAAGAAAGGTTTTCAGCAATATATGAAGAAATACTAAAAAAAGGACTTGATATAACAACTGATTTAATACCAATTGCACCTGCTGCACATTACATGGTAGGAGGAATTCAAACAGGATTAAATGGAGAAACAAGTATTCCGGGTCTTTGGGCATGCGGAGAAGTTGCTTCATCGGGAGTAATGGGAGCTAATAGATTGGCAAGTAATTCATTGCTTGAATGTCTTGTTTTTTCAAAAAGAGCAGCAGAAGATTCATCAAAATTAGTAAATCAGCCTTTAGAAAAGATTGAACAGAAACCGATTGTGTATAATAAGGAAAATATAAAACAATTCCTTGAATATAAAAATGAAATATCAGACATAATGTCGAATAATGTTTGTCTGGTAAGAAATTCAAAAGGTCTATCAAATGCAGTAAATAGACTCAATGAGATTAGAAATGAGTTCAGTCAAAAAACTCATGAGTATAATCTCAATAAAATTAACAACATAGCGAACATAGGGTTTTTAATTTCCAATTCAGCACTTATCAGAGAAGAAAGCCGGGGAGGACATGTAAGGGAAGATTTTCCGGAAACAAATCCTGAAATGGAGTTTCATATTGTTCAAAATATTAAAGAAAAATCAGTTTTTATACCTGTAAGAAAGAAAAAAAATGGATAAGAATTTAATCGAAAATATTAATTCATTGATTGAAGCAGGGCTAAAGGAAGATGTAAATACCGGAGATATAACTACAGATTTGCTTATCCCTGAAGATTATCAAACGGAAGCATATATGAAAGCCAAGGCTGACGGTGTAGTTGCTGGGTTGATGGTTGCTGAAATGGTTTTTAAAAAACTCGATTCAAATTTTGAATTCAGTTGTCTTTTAAATGAAGGGGCAAAAGTTGAAAAGGGGCAGATCATTTGCACAATGAAAGGCACTTACAGGGCGATACTTACCGGAGAAAGGCTTGCATTAAATTTTCTTCAAAGAATGTCGGGAATAGCAACAGCAACTTCAATATTTGTTGAAGCTGTAAAAGATTATAAAACACAGATTCTGGATACAAGAAAGACTGCGCCCGGTTTAAGGCTGCTGGATAAATATGCTGTTAAAGCCGGAGGAGGAACAAATCACAGAATTGGGTTATACGATATGGTAATGATAAAAGACAATCATATTAGTGTAGCGGGTGGTATTACAAACGCTGTCAATGCAATAAGACCTAAAATTTCATCAGAAATAAAGATAGAAGTTGAAACTACGACTCTAGATGAAGTCAGAGAAGCATTAGATGCCGGAGCAGATATCATCATGCTTGACAATATGGATACTGCAACCATGAAAGAAGCGGTTAGTATAATCAATGGCAAGGCAAAGGTTGAAGCATCAGGAAATATGACAATAGAAAGAGTAAGGGAAGTTGCATCCACGGGTGTCGATTTTATATCAATCGGATCGCTTACACATTCAGTTACTGCACTAGATATCAGTCAGAAGATAAAAAATAATGATTAATCT
>JAGODU010000214.1:3902-6468 GCA_017998095.1 Prolixibacteraceae bacterium
AAATATGACAATAGAAAGAGTAAGGGAAGTTGCATCCACGGGTGTCGATTTTATATCAATCGGATCGCTTACACATTCAGTTACTGCACTAGATATCAGTCAGAAGATAAAAAATAATGATTAATCTTATTATTGACATAGGAAATTCAAGAACAAAAGTTGCGTTATTCAGAAATGGAAAGCTGGAAAAAAGTTATTATGTTGAATACTTATCATTTGAAAAATTTCTCGAAATAAAGGCAGATTACCCTGAGATAAAAAAAGCAATAATTTCGACAGTCAAAGAAAAACCGGATTTACTATTAGAACAGATGTCTGAAAAACTTGAAACCTTAGTTTTTCTCGATCACAATACTAAAATTCCAATAGAAAATTGCTATAAGACTCCGGAGACCCTGGGCAAAGACAGGCTGGCGGCTGTTGTAGGAGCAAATTATATAAATCATGAAAGTGACATACTCGTTATTGATGCCGGAACTGCCATTACCTATGATTTTATAACAAAAGAAAAAAAATATAAGGGAGGTTTCATAACACCGGGACTTTCGATGAGGTTTAAAGCATTACATCAATTTACGAGTAAATTACCACTGCTCAATTCAAATGAGCCTGGAGAATATTACGGGGATGATACAAACTCATCAATAATTGGAGGTATACAATTAGGTCTTGAAGGTGAAATAAATTCGATTTTTAAATATTTTAGCACTTTTAGTGAAAATATATTAATTTTTTTAACAGGTGGAGATACAAAGTATTTTGAAAAATTGTTAAAAAGTTACAATTTTGTAAGCCTTGAAATTACCCTTATAGGATTAAACAGAATATTAGAATACAATCACATAAATTAAATTTAAAAAAAGGACAATATATTGGCATCAATTTTGGATGTAGTGTTCGAAAAACGATTATTATGAAAACGACAGCAAAAACATTAGGAGTATTATCCTTGGTTCTGTTAGCAACAATTACATTTGCTCAAAGAAAGATAACCGGAACTGTATTTCTTGACGGCAAACCTGCCGGTGGTATACAAGTAGAAGCAAACAGAACAAACAGCAGTTATTACACTAGTTTTGACGGAAAATATGAAATTCAGATTTCAGACAAGACAAAGTACCTGAAGTTCACTTTTCTTGATGAGTCAAAGAAACTAGACATTACAAACAATACTTCAGATGTAATCAACTTCAGCTGGGATGGGAAACCTATTCCTGAGATGTCCGATGAGCCGGGTGTTATCTTAAAAGATCAGGAAACTCTCATAAAAGAACGAGACATGGAGTTTTTAAATCCTTATTCCTTGTATCGCGAATTTTACAAACAAAATGATTTAGCATCAGCACTGCCCCACTGGAGAAAGCTTTATAAATTTTATCCAAAATCAACAGCACAGATATACATTGATGGTTTAAACATATATGACAAGTATTTAAAAGATGCATTGGACAGCAAGACTAAGAAAACTTACCTTGATACGATCATGAATATTTTTGACAAGCGCATGAAGTACATGGATAATGTTGGTGAACTAATGGGAAGAAAAGCAGCAAAATATCTTGAAACAGTACTTACATTAGATCTAAATGAAAATCAGCTGAAAGAATGTATTAAAAAAGGATACGGATTTGCAGAAAAATCTTTGGCTGAATCAGGATTGCAAGCTGAACCTGCGGTTATGGTACTTTACATGCAATCGACCAAGAGGTTGTATGCTTTTAATGAATTTGACAATTCAACTGTTATAGATAATTATGAAAAAATCATGAATATTATTGAAGAGCAGAAAAAGAATGAAGTAACTAAAGAAAAAGCATTACAAGCGGAACCTTTGGTAGAGCAGATAGTTGAAAGCAGTGGTGCACTTGACTGCAAAACTATGATTGCACTTTATACAGAAAAGTTCAAACAGTCGCCAAATGATCTCGCCCTTATAAAAAAGATCGTTAAAATGTTACGTAAAGAAGGATGTACAGACAGTGACATATATTCAAATGCAGCAGAAAAGCTTTATGAATTGGAACCATCACCTGATGCAGCATTCAATATGGCTAACATGTTTGTAAAGAAAGAAAAATTTGAGAAGGCATTTGATTATTATGACAAAGCAATTGCTGAAGAAAAAGATCCTTCAACAAAAGCAATGTATCAATATTATTCAGGAATGTTAGGATTACAGCACGGTAAACTTCAACATGCCCGTAATATGGCTTCAGAAGCAATAAAACTCAAAAATGATTATTGCGAAGCATACATGTTACTTGGAGAAGTATTTGCTCAATCAGCAAAAAGTTTCAGTGATGATGATTTTGAACGTTCAACAGTATTCTGGATTGCAGTTGATAATTTTGAAAGAGCTGCTCGCTATGCAAACTGCAAGAATGACGGAGAAAGCAAAGCAAGTTTTTACAGAAATTATTTCCCGAATAAAGAAGAAGTTTTCTTCAGAAGTCTTACCGAAGGTGGCAGATATACTGTAGGAGGCTGGATTAACGAAAGTACAGTTGTACGTGTCAAGAAGTAAAGAAATTATAAAAAAAAATACATTAAGCATTGCAACCCTGAA
>JAGODU010000215.1 GCA_017998095.1 Prolixibacteraceae bacterium
CAAAAGCACAACTTTCCAAATATTTTAAAACTTAAACTTATAATTTTCGTTATAAAATATATATTTATACTTTAATTTTCAAAAAAAAATAGGAAAAGATGAATGATAATTCTCAAATTAAGTTTGACGGTATCTGGAAAAAAGAAAATAAAATAATCAATGTCCATGTTTCCATTTTAATATTTGAAGAAAATGGAAATACAATTGTTTATTGCCCTGCTCTTGACTTATCCGGGTATGGTAAAAATGAAGATGAGGCTATTGACTCTTTTAAGATTTCAACTTCTGAATATTTAAATTACTCAACTAATAAAAATACTCTGGAAGAAGATCTTATTTTACATGGCTGGAAAATACCAAAACATAAACGTCAAAATATTCAACCACCTTTAATGTCTGATTTACTTTCAAGCAATCAGGAATTTGCACGAATTTTTAATAATTACCAGTACAAAAAGATTGATAAAGAGCTATCTATTCCTGCCTGATGAACAATTCATTAAAAAATGTTCCCCTTAAAATCTTTAGATCTTTTCTTAAAGAAAACGGATTAAAATTAATTTATTTTAAAAAACAATCTTAGAAACATGGGTATTAGTTATAATGAATTCAAAGAATTTTTAAATAAAGAAAAATAATAATTTCATTAATTCAACAGATTGCTTCACTTCGTTCGCAATGACGTAACTAACAACAGCGCAACTGCTTAACAGAGCGAAGCGATAACGTGCGCAGCACCAACGAAAGCTCCGCTTTCCAACAGAGCGAAGCCTCCTTACCTCCCCACGCAATAAGTCACAAACCCAATCCTTCTTAATTCTTCAACATTTAATATTGCCCTGCCATCGAAAATATGAGCAGGCTTTTTCATTGATGAGAATACTTTTGCCCAGTTGTATTTCTTAAACTCATCCCACTCGGTCAGAATGGCAACTGCATGGGCATCTTCCATTGCAGAGTATGGTTCATTATGAACATGTACCAGATTGTATAAAGGAGAATTACGGAAGTCGTCGATTAACAACCCCAGGTCACTGATTATCTGTTCCTTTTTCACCTTTGGGTCATATATATGAATTTCGGCCCTGTCCTGAAGCAGTTCTTCAGCAACATAAATAGATGCACTTTCCCTTGTATCGTTAGTGTCCTTTTTAAAAGCCCAGCCAAGGAAAGCAATCTTTTTGCCTGAAATAGTATTATTAAGAGTAGTTATAATATTACTTGCAAAGCGATGTTTCTGGTAATCGTTCATCAGCTTCACCTGTTCCCAGTAATCTGCAACCTCATTGAGGTTTAAAGTCCGGCATATATAAACCAGGTTAAGAATATCCTTTTGGAAGCAGGAACCTCCATAGCCAACAGAAGCTTTAAGGAATTTGCTGCCAATACGGTCATCGTGGCCCATCGCGCGGGCAACCTCTTCAACATTGGCACCTGTTTTTTCACATAAAGCTGAAATAGCATTTATGGAAGAGATACGCTGGGCAAGGAAAGCATTAGAAGTAAGCTTTGAAAGTTCGGAAGACCATACGTTAGTATGAAGAATTTTCTCAGGGGCTACCCAATTTTTATATATAGAAGTAAGAACATCGGCAGCTTTAAGTCCGTCTTCCGTTTGCTCTGCACCAATAAGTACGCGGTCGGGATTAACAAGGTCGCCGATAGCAGTACCTTCTGCAAGGAATTCAGGATTGGAAAGAACCTGAAATTTAACCTTCTTTTCAGAGTGAGCAAGAATTTTTTTAATAACATCGACAGTCCTGACCGGGAGGGTTGATTTTTCAACAACAATCTTATCATCATTTGCTATAGCAGCAATCTGCCGGGCGCACAGCTCAACATACTTAAGGTCGGCCGCCATGCCTTTGCCTTTACCGTAGGTCTTAGTCGGAGTGTTGACCGACATGAATATTATCTGAGATTCATAAATAGCCTTATCAATTTCGGTGGAAAAAAATAAATTCCGTCCGCGGGCATCAGCAACCACTTCTTTCAGTCCGGGTTCATAAACAGGGAGCAGGTCAAGATCAGGGCTGTTCCATGCAGCAATACGGTCAGGATTTACATCAACAACAGTAACTTTAATATCAGGACATTTCTGAGCCATAACGGCCATAGTTGGTCCGCCAACATAACCTGCACCAATGCAGCAAACTTTAAGCTTAGTCATAACAGATGTTTTAAATTTGAGTTTTAAAAAACACAAAAATATATATTTCAATCTAAAGTAAGCATAGTCGGCAAATAATGTATGTAATATGAAAATAACAATGAACAGGTTTCTTTCAAATTAGTCTGTCAACTGTCGTCTCTATGGGACTTTTTTTTATTTGTGGAGTATCTTGATTTCTACCATACTGTCGTTGCTACGCAACTTGGTTTGGTGATGTGATACTGCTATTCTACCATACTGTCGTTGCTACGCAACTTGGATTTATGGTGTGCGAACTTTCTTCTGCCATGCTGTCGCTCTTTCAGAGCTTTTTTTTGAGTCCCATCGGGACGGCAGTATGGTAGAAAACAATGTCTCCCCCCTAACAGACGACGAAGTCGTCCAACAGAAATGCGCAGCATTTCCAACAGAGCGAAGCGACAACGAAAGCGTAGCTTTCCAACAGAGCGAAGCGACAACGAAAGCGTAGCTTTCCAACAGAGCGAAGCGACAACGAAAGCGTAGCTTTCCAACATAGGACTTAAACCTGAATTTGTAGTTTATATTTCAATGAATTTTTTATACATTTGCCCAACCTAAATTTTAACCTATGCAGACTAATTTCAACCTCGAACAATTCATTAAGGATCATGTAACTAAACGGGAAGAAAGCTTGCTAAAGCCTGATTTCGGGAAGTATGATGCAGAACTCAATAAAAGAATTAACGGGAAGAAAGTACTTGTAATTGGTGGTGCCGGAACAATTGGTTCATCATATATAAAAGCAATCTTAAAGTTTAAAATTGCAAAATTAGTAGTAGTTGATATTAATGAAAACGGGCTTACAGAGCTGGTAAGAGACCTCAGGAGTTCAACCTCGTATAACATTCCCGATGAATTTATTACCTATCCTGTAAATTTTGGAGACAGGGTTTTTGAAAAGATCTTCAGGCACCACGGGCCTTTTGAAATAGTAGCCAATTTTGCAGCACACAAGCATGTAAGGAGTGAGAAAGACATTTTCTCTATTGAGGCAATGATAGAAAACAATGTTTTGAAAGCCCGCAAACTACTTGACTTGTTAGTAAATTATCCGCCTGAACATTTCTTTTGCGTATCGACAGACAAGGCCGCAAATCCTGTCAACATAATGGGGGCAAGTAAGAAGCTGATGGAAGAAACAATAATGTCGTATTCCGACAGGCTTCCAATCAAGACAGCCCGTTTTGCAAATGTTGCATTTTCAAACGGCAGTCTGCCATTAGGATTTCTCGACAGGATGCAAAAAAACCAGCCATGGTCGTGTCCTTTAAATATCAGAAGGTTTTTTGTTTCTCCGCAGGAATCAGGTGAATTGTGTCTTATGGCATCAATAATGGGAGAATCGGGAGATATATTCTTTCCGAAGCTTGATGAAGAAAGAGATATGATTCCATTCGACCGTATAGCGTTGGATTTATTAAAGTATCTGGGGATGGAGGCTGATGTGTGTGAGACAGAAGAAGAGGCTAAAGATAAGGCCAACAGATTGCCACGCTTCGCTCGCAATGACGGTGCAATTGGTGGCAATGACGATACTGTGAAATACCCCGTATATTTCTTCTCATCGGACACATCAGGGGAAAAACCTTACGAAGAATTCTTCACGGAAAAAGAAGATCTTGACAATGATTCATTTATTAATCTGGGAGTTATAAAGAATTCTGTAAAAAGAAATTCAAAAGAAATAGATGAGATTTTCACTAAGCTTCACAATCTTTTTGAATCAGACAACGTTTCAAAGGGAGCAATAGTTGAAATACTCAAGACGTACCTTCCCGATTTTAAACATATAGAAACCGGCAAGGGTCTTGATTCAAAGATGTAAAAGTATGTTAATAAATCAATTTTGTAATATGAATATTGTAGTTTATTTTTGGGATGCCAATGATGAATAAAAAATATATATCGCTGCTGCTTATACTATTCCCTGTTATGCTATTTTCTCAGACAGGAAATATGAAACAAACATGGCATAAAGACTGGAATTTTGGAGTACTTGGCGGAATGAGCTACTTCGGCATGGAAATGAAAAAAGACTTTTCTCGCTTGTCGATGGACATGAATTCGAATCCGACTGCCACATTTGCATTTCATCTTGACAAAAGGTTTGAAAGTCAGTTTGGTGTAGGGATTGAATTTGAAAAGAACTTCTTCTCGGGAAGTAAAACATACCCTGACAAAATAATATGGCTTAAATATGATTCACGTTTTAACAACGAGTATTCAAGTTTTGTAGCAAAACCAATATACTTCAAAACAAATGTTACAACTTTCTTTTTAAACATAACCTATAACTTCAACAACTTCATTGATGAAATGAGGGTTCCATCCAATTACAACATGTATATAAAGCTTGGTGCCGGATTATCGACTATAGGTGTTGAATTGGGTTATAAAGATCCTCTTGTTTATGAAGAAGCAAAACTGCCTAACCCAATTTACGAAAAGGGGCAGGGAATTCAATCAATAAAAGACGTTTACCCGTCATATCATGCCGGTACAGGATTAAATTATTACATTTCACCAAGGATATCATTGAATGCTGAAGTCACATTTTTGTTTGTCGGTAACGATTATATTGATGGCATTCATAATTATGAAGCCACTTATTTACCTGACGACAAGGTAGCCATCAACCGTCAGCCGGTTTACGGTGTTGTCGGTGAAATTAAATTTGGTGCAACATTCCATTTTAATCTCTTTAAAAGGACATTGTATAACGGATTGTGGGAGAACAAGATTGAAGAGTTTAGGAATCCTTTCTACAAGGCGGTGAAAGAAGAAAGCAAGGTAGAAAGCAAATAATAATCAATGACAACAGGAATACTTACAAGAAGTTTTTTGCTGTTCAATACAACAATTTTACTTTTACTATCCCATACATTAAGCTACGGACAATATTCTTCTCAAAACAATATTTCATTTGAATCGGCCTTTTCATCTGGAGAAAACCTTCCTTTCTGGTTTACCCACAATCAATATGGCAAATACCCATTATCAAGCAAAGCAAACCAAATGATGGAATTAAGCAGTCACCACAGGGTTGATTCATTAGGAGGCTCATCGTTTGGTATAAAGGGCGGTTTTGATATATTGGGATTATACTACGGAAAATTTGATTATCAGATAAACGAGCTTTATGCAGGAGCATCGTTATGGGGATTTAAACTTGAAGGGGGTCTTTTCAGGGACACTGACTATTTTGAAGGATTATCATCAACAAACGGCCAGATGGATAAAAGTCTTAATTCAATGCCCTATCCCAGAATAAGATTAGCCACAGAAGGATTTATACCGTTTTTCTTTTGGAAAGACAATCTTAGTTTTAAAGCTGAATATGATGAAGGCTTATTGGGTAAAAACAGTCGTGTAGTTGATGCTAAAATGCACCATAAGCTATTGCATTTCAAGTATAAATTTAAAAATGAAAGCTATTTCACAATAGGACTGAACCACTTTGTACAATGGGGAGGTGTTTCAAATTATTGGGGACAGATGCCTGAGGATTTTGATTCATACTTAAGATATATAACCGGGCGAACAGGTAACAGCAATTTCAGCAATTCAGATCAGCTGAATGCTGCGGGAAACCAGTATGGTACATATTACATGGAGTATGAGTTAAAAAGAGAAAAGTATAATCTCAGATTTTATTACAGCCATCCGTTTGAAGATCATTCAGGCATGGAAATGGACAACTGGAGGGATAATCTGTTAGGGGCTTACATTGATTTCAAGAAGGATGGTATAGTAGAAAAGGTGGTGTACGAGTTTATGTACACGAAGCATCAAAGCGGACCTATTCATGAATATCATGTAATGAGAGGGATAGATGATTATTATAATCATGGCACCTATGCAACAGGGGCTACTTACGAGGGCTATGCACTCTGTTCACCATTGATATCACCTGTCAGGTTTGAAGATGGTATATCAACAGGCTTAGAAAATAATCGTCTTACAATGCACCATATTGCAGCCAAAGGAACAATATACCAACATTTGGAATGGCTTGGTATGATAACTTATACCAACAATCTGGGCACTTACATAACGCCTTATGAAGCACCAAGGGATCAGGTTTCAACTATGTTCAGTTTCAGCTATTGCAATCCAAAGTTTCCGGTTGATATTACAATGTCGGTGGCCGGCGATTTCGGGGAGATGTATGAAGACAGGGTTGGGGTAATGCTGAAGGTTGGGAAGAGGTGGTAAGGCTTGCCTGTTAGTGCTGCGCACGTTAT
>JAGODU010000034.1 GCA_017998095.1 Prolixibacteraceae bacterium
GTTTGTTATCCGAGTTCTTTCATCATCAGGTTAATACCTTTCCTCAATATCTCCTGTACTTGAGTTTTTGAAGTACAAACAAATTCACACAGGGCAAGGTCTTCTTCTATTACCTCGTAAATACCGAGTTGTTCCATCTTGTCGATGTCTTCTGCCATAATTGACTTGATAAGGTGCACCGGAAGTATTTCCATTGGCAACACTTTTTCATATTGCCCTGTCATTACGTAAGCTCTTTCTTCTCCGTTGAGGTTTGCATCTGCATTAAAACTCTTACCCTTTAGAAGCCATGATAAATATGTGCGCGACATGCTGAACTTATTTAAACGGGGCATTGCCCATCCTAAAAATTCATAATCGTCGCCTTCAGGAATTATTGTTATCTGATTATCGTAATAACCTAAATAATCATCCTTGTCAACTTTTATACCCGTGAGTACATTGCCTGATATTATTCTTTCCTTCAGTTTGTTAGCAGTCTTTCCTTCAGTCAATGTCTTTATATGTACCCCGGAAACAGTTTTGAAGTATTTAGGAGATAAAACTTCTGAACCTGACAATGCAATTGTTTTGCTCATGTCAAGTTTTGATGTTTCAAATAAACGGCCTATGAAAACAACAGCCTGAGGGTTTATAGTCCAAACAACATCTCCCTTGTTGACAGGCTTAAGGTGATGTATTTGAATACCGGCATTACCCGATGGATGTGGCCCCTGGAAATAATTTATTTCGGCACCCTTTATGCCTGAAAGTATTGAACCACTGCGGATACTCAAAAATACTTTACCGTCAGTTAATTTTGAAAGAACATCAACTCCCTTTTGAAATGAACCCATATCACCCGATAGGGTAAATTCATAGTCAGGAGCAAGGGGTGCAGAGTCAAAGCCAGAAATAAATATGTCTCTCGGAGTTTCAGAAACTCCTGCAATTATACCGTAAGGCCTGCGAATTAAAAACGGCCATAAACCGCTTGACAGGAGAATTTCTTTTATCTTTTCACGGTCAGTCATTTTTATGTCACCTACATGAAAATCTTCTGATTCAAATTTCCCGTCACTTTCAATTGCAATCTCAAGTATTTTGCGACGTTCACCACGGTTTATCATGACAACCTTACCACTCACCGGAGATGTTATCTTAACCTCAGGATGGTTTTTGTCATACAAAACCGGAGTGCCGGCTTTAACAATGTCATCTGGTTTTACTTCTAATTTAGGTGTAAAACCCGGAAAGTCAGATGGCCTGATACCATATAATCCCGACACCAAAGTGCCGCCAATGGTTAATTCAGCTTCTCCTTTCAATCTGATATCCAATCCTTTTCTGATTTTTATTGTTTTCGACATTGCTGAATATGTAATTATTAAATGAGGCACAAATGTAACCATTTAACTATTTAATTGATTACTTTTTAGCTGCCCGATTTGAACTTTTTTGGCAAATTGTTAAAATATTCAAATTTTTTATTCCAAAATTATCTCCGGGGTTTAATTCTTGCTCTATATGCTTTAACATAAAACCAATTTTTTTGTTTTATTTTACCCTTTTTGAGTTTATAATTTTTTAAAAAAGAAACCGTTAAATATTCGAACTGATTTATCCTTTAAAACATCGGGCTAAATATTAATTTTGTGTAAAAATTTTTTATGAACTTAAAAAGATTACTCTTCACACTTTCATCACTGTTGATATTTGCTAATTGTTTTGGCTACGATCTTCCGGATGTTATTACTAATGATGTATATTCAGATAATATAAGAACCGTTCAGCTCTACAGGGAAGGATGGGCTCTTTCTTCTCCGGTTATTGTTCTGAATAGTGATCAGAAACTGGCTTTTAATTTTGATGACCTCTCTGCTGAAGTAAAAAATTACTACTACACTGTCTATCATTGTGATCGAAACTGGAAGATTTCAAACATACCGCAACAGGAATATCTTGAACCTTTTACTGAATTTCCTCTTGAAGATTTTGAGTTTTCAATTGTTCCTCTTGTCCGTTATGTGAACTATTTTCTTTCACTTCCAAATGATAATGTTAAGTTCAGATATTCCGGCAATTACGCTATTGTTGTTTATGACAAGGATTCACCAGGAGAACCTCTTATTACCTGGAGGATGTATGTTGTTGAACCATTAGTTACTATAGATGCAAGGATTAGAAATGCAACTTTTCAGGATACAGAAGCTGAATTTCAGGAAGTCGACTTTATTGTAGAACACAAAAATTTTCCGATTCAAAATCCTTCAAGGGATGTAAAGGTTGTTGTTATGCAAAACAACCGTCACGATAATGCTATTACAAAACTTACTCCACGATTTGCCGACGATGAATTGCTTGAATACGACTATAATGAGGGCAACAGCTTTAACGGTGAAAATGAGTTCCGCGACTTTGAATTCAGGAATTATAAATATGTCAGCGAGGAAGTTCAGGATATCAGTTTTCATCGCTCTGTTTATCATGTAACTCTTAAACCGGATTTGCTCCGCACAAGCGACAGATACACATTTGATGAAGACCTTAATGGTCGTTATCATATTGAAGCCTATCAATCATACTACCCTGAAGTTGAAGCCGATTATATGTTTGTTCATTTCACACTCCCTATGGATAATATCCTACTTGGAGGGGGTGTTTATGTCTTCGGTGAACTAAGCAACTGGCAGTGTAACAAACAAAATGAAATGAAATGGAACATGGAGAAAAATCAATACGAGCTTACCATGCTCCTCAAACAGGGTTTTTATAATTATGTCTATGCATGGAAGGATATCAGCGATGGGAAGGTGAGAACCTATGCTTTTGAAGGTAGTCATTTTGAAACCGAAAACGATTACCAGATTTTTGTATACCATGGCAGAATAAATGACCGATTTGACCGTCTGATAGGATACCAGAAGTTCAATTCCCTGAATAACCGGGCTTTCTCAACAAAGAGGTTTTAGCGTGCTAAGCTTTCTAATATTTCTTCTACTTCATTTGCTGAACTTGTCATTACCTCTTCAATTATTCCGCCAAAACCTTTTGCAATAATATTTGAATTCATTCTTGAAATATAGGTTTTTCCGTCATGTTTTTCATAAACACTTATACGGCAAGGCATCATTGATGAAATTATTCGTTCAGTATCTTTTTCAAGAATTTTACCTGACTGATTCGGATGGCATAATGAAAAAACCTTTACAGGCAATACAACTTTACCATGGTTTTCCAATGTCTTTTGTAGATCATAAATATTAGAAATCTTCCATGATTTACTTTCTATTTCTTTTGTCAGTTTTTCTACTGTAGTATTAAAATCATACAGGCTTAGGCTTTCAATAAACATATTACCCGTCATGCCTGAATTTTCTTTTTTCATCTCTTATCTGATTTGTTTAACTTTTTATTAATGAACTTTATTTTACATTTTCAAGTAGTTAAACAACCAAAATGTGAAATAGTTTTATCGTAATAAACAAACTCTATTTTTGGAATTGGCCTTTTTTATTTAAGGCAGATTTGACAATCTTTTAAATTCAACCAAGTTATATCCGTGTAAGTCAGCTAATTTTAAAAAATCATTACTTATTTTATCCATTTCTTGTTTTGCATTTAATGCATGATTACTAATTAAGTTTTCTTCCCATTTTGTTCTGTAAACAAATCTCATTAATGGATTGAGAATGAACATTGGCAAGAATAAAAATATTTTCAGTTTGAAAGGTTCAATTTCAATACCAGACCTTTTCAGGAAAATGAAGTTTTCCTTTAATTCTAAAATCATTTGATGAATTGCTTTTTTATTATTTGCCACTGTATAATTGTTGCCTCCGTCATAATATATTACTTTTCCAAGTGGAGCAACCATTGCAACATGCGATTTTTGCCAGCTTTCCATGTTTTTTGAAATTGAAACACTGAAACCTGACTGCTTTAATATATTTTTCAATTCTTTTATTCTGTCAGTAATTTTCCCGTCTATTTCACCAATAGTAGTTAGTTGTATGAACTATGAAACAATCTTTGCTTGAATCGATTAATGAAAGAATTGGCAATGCTGAGTTTACTTGTTCATTTCGCAGAGTAACAAACACATAATCGTAATTGCCCCGTATATTAAAATTCTTCTTTTCATTTTACTAAATGTACCGTCTAACTTTTTTCATATAATTTTCATAGTCAACGCCAAATCTACTTATTAAAAAATTTTCTTCATTTCTGATAATCAGATGGTAAACGATGATGCTGTACATTCCCATTAGAAAAATAAAAATATTAAGTGTAAATATCATAGCAGTGATTGTAAATAAATTGAATCCGACATACATAGGGTTACGACTGATTTTATAAATACCACCGGTCTTTAATTCAGTTTCACCTGAAGGTAATCCTAAACGGGTTGATTTACCTAAGTTTAACATGCTTATTACTGTAAATAACAATCCTGCTGTAATTGTAAAAATTGCAATAATGTGATTTAGTTTAAGATCAGAACAGCTAGTAAAATGCTTGTCGTATAATGAATAAAATAAGTAAATCCAGGTTGAATACCCGGATATTTTACCTGTGTAAAAGAAAAACGGATTAATTGTAGGTTTTCCTATTAGTTCCATAATGAATAATTATTTAGGTTTTTTTGCAAGTTATATAGATTTATAATATTTGGATGACTTCAAGTAAAAAAGATAACAATAAAAGAACAACTTTAATACCAGTTAATGATAAAAGGAATACGAAATTGAAACGAACCTCATTCGCCCCTGAACCGAAAATCGCACAAAATGGGACAGCTTAAAATAAGTTCACGGTAGAACTTGGTAAGAACTTGGTAAGAACTTGGTACCTATTTGGTATTGGTCAAAAATGACAAAAAAATGGCATTTTCCTGTCCTGAAAATGGTACTTTTCAATTACGAAAATTTGAGTTTTTAAAGTTTAAATAATTAAACCATGGATTTAATTAGAGGGTTATAATTTTGAGGCTGGGATTTTGATAATTCTGAGTTGGAATTTCAGGGATGAAATATTGGGATATTTGAAACCAACCCTAATCGTACTTCATTCGGAAAACGTGAAGGGAAAATTAGGTATTAGTCGAATGAGGTACGAATGAGGTACGGTTGAGGTATAGGTGGGGGGGGGAGTGTCCTACCCTAAAATGGCACACAGTTTTTTAAATTTCAATTCTTATTTATTCCGTATTTTAAATTTATTAAAATATTCCTCTATTGAATTGATATATGTTTCAAAGGCATCAATTCCTTTTTGCGTAATCTCACATTCAGTCAAAGGGTAATTACCTTTAAACGACTTTTTAATTTCAATATATTCAGCCTCCTTAAGCTTTGTAAGCTGGAAACTCAGGTTCCCCTTTGTAGTTGTAATGCTTTCCAATAGGAAACTAAATTCAGCAGTTTTGACATTTATTAATAGCGACATTATTGCAAGCCTGACCTGGGAATGTAATATCGGGTCTAAATCCTTAAACATAACTCTTATTTGTTACGATTAGCATATAAGATATGCCCCGGAATAATAAATCCTATTGCCCAGGCAATTGACTGTATAAGAATTTGCTGATGCAATGGAAAGAAAGATGCTGCATATGCCAATAAACCAAAGGCAATACCTCCGGCAACTATCATTTTGTATCGAAGTATTCCACCTGTTACAGTAAGAGCGATAGATGTCAATACCATAAAAATTGGAAGTTGCAGCTCAAAAGTAATTTTATGAAGCACATTAGCCTGAATTAAATTTATCAGCACCATACCTCCAAACATTGATATCCATACATATCGCAATGATATATCAATGTATGTATTTGCTTTGTTGCTTTTTTGATAAATGTGCCAGATTGTAAAACCTATACCAAATAATGCCAAAGCATAGTTTAAATATCCCTTAAATGTAGAAACTAGCAGAGAATGAGGTATTTCATTTAGAACAAATTCGAAAAATTGAGTAACAAAACTAACCCATCCCCAGACGATAAAAAGTATTCCATTGTTTTTTAGCTTCTTTTGAGAAATGTTAATCATTTCTTTAAGCACTTGAAGTGATTGATTTTCATCGAAAGTAACAGAATTTTGATTTGTTGTTTCCATGTCTTTGTGGTTTTAATGATAAAACAGGTTTGCAATACAAACTTAATTAAGTTTGCAATACAAACCAAATTATTTAGTAAATATTTTTAATAACCAAGGCGTAGTCCCCACAAAAATGCACAGCATTTTCAACTGACGACAAAGTCGTCCAACAAGGCGAAGCCTAACAGAGCGCAGCTCCAACCAACGGTTTGCTGTCAAAACATGAGTTTCATCGGTGACATTTATTAGGTTTTTACAGTGTCACGATTCTAAATTTGCAATTAACATTCCGAATTATCAAATTTTAATCATAAGGTTGTATGTTGTTAAGCATTGTATGTAAGGAAAGGTAAAAATTATATTTAAAAATATTATATATTTAAAAAAACGATTGTTGTAGACTTTAAGTGTTATATGTCAATCGCTTTGGAAATACTGAAAAAGTAAAAGAAATTTAATTTAAAAAAATAACCAAACATGAAAAGTATTAAATTATTTTTTTTATCAATTATTCTGATTTGCAACTTAACAGTTTTTGCTCAAGTGCCACAAAGAGCAGGTTGGTGGAAATTTGACAATCCTGAGAATCCGTTAAAGGCAGAAATTGGGAATCCCTTATCAGTAACCGGAGAATTAAAATCGGTTACAGGTCCTTCTCCCAATAATTATGCTGTTAAAATTGCAACCAATAGTTACCTAAAGATTAACTCTTTACTTTCAGACAATGCGAATGAAACAAAAATTGAGGAATACACAATACTTATTGATTTTGCATTGCCGGATGCAGGAATATGGCACGCTTTTTTACAGACCAGCCCCAGTAATGAAGGCGATGCTGATTTGTTCAGCAAGTCCAATGGCCAGATTGGCGTAATGAGTTCTGGATATAGTGAAAAAATGATTGCTTCTCAAACTTGGTACCGGATGGTTGTTTCTGTAAAAAATGATGAATTTTACAGAATTTATATCAACAATGAACTTTGGCTGAATTCCCCTGGTCAGGGAAAGAATGGAAGGTTTTCACTTTCCGATCAGTTTTTGCTGTTTGCTGATGACAATGGAGAAGATGGGGTAATTCTGTGTTCTGAAATTGCATATTGGAAAACAGCACTGAATAAGGATCAGGTAAATAGCCTTGGCGGATCTCCCGGGTTGTGGTCTGTCGACCGTTCAAAAGTAGGTTGGTGGAAATTTGACGATCCCGAAAACAGCATCAAAGCAGAAACAGGCAATTCAATGGAAATTTTTGGATCAATCAGGCCTGTTGCTGGCCCTACCTTTGCAAATAATGCAATTGAAATAGGAAAAGGCAGTTACCTGAGGATTAAAAATGTTATTCCTGATATTGTTGATAATGAATTGGTAAACACGTATTCCATTATGCTCGATTTTTCTATAAAAGAAGAGGGAATATGGCATGCAATTTTTCAGACTGATCCAACAAATAACAATGATGCTGAACTGTTTGCCAATCCTGGGGGATATCTTGGGATATTAGAAACATCATATTCCACAAACACTATTCATTCAGAAACATGGTACCGGATGGTTGTTTCGGTTAAAAATGATGAATTCTATAGGATCTATATCAATGGTGAACTTTGGTTGGATTCTCCCGGAAAGGGTATAAATGGAAGGTATTCTCTTTCCAATCAGCTTTTGCTGTTTGCTGATGACAATGGAGAAGATGGTACAATTTATTGTTCAGAGGCTGCTGTTTGGGGTGTTGCATTAACAGAACAGGAAGTCAAAGACTTGGGTACTATTGCAATTTCTCCCTCGGAGACTCCGATAAAGGTTAATTTGACCGGGCCTAAAAACATTAGATTAGGGGCTCCCAACCGATATACTGTTAGCTTGGTTAATCTTACTAGTTCACGGACTGAACCATTTATAGCAGCAATCACCATTACTGATCAGATTATGTTTAAACAGTTTGAAATACCTAATAGTAAAGGTATTGAAATCTTACCCATAGATTCAACAGGATCGAAATCAGACCATACAGAATTGTTTTACATCCCCTATCTCGAAGGTAATGAAAAATATTCTTTCGATGTAATAGTAATCGGTGTAAACGAGGGAATGAAAAGCCTTACTTCAACACCTTCTTTTACAGTGACAGGACTTGGTAAATTTGCTGCAAAGGAAAAACTTCAGGATATTATTGCTGGGTGGTTTAACAAATGGTCTGACCTGAATGATAAAGAAGGAAAAGAATATGCAAAGGGAATGGGGCTGGCGGTTGAACAGCTTGAAATGAAAAAAGAAAAGGAGGGTATAGGTGCTTTTTCATTTAAAACAGTTGTTAAATATGCTGTTAGAGAAGCTTCTAAAGTTAATCCGGCAACCGCAATTATTTACAAAATTGGTGATGGCATTGAAACTATATCAAAAGTTAAAGATTCGCTTAGAAGGCGTATCTGGCATTGGCTTTATAAAGAAACTGGTTTATATGATGGAAATGAACCCGAAGTGGTCAGTGGTAAAACAATTGATGGCAAATTGGTTGCTTCATCAGATCCAAACGAGAAGTATGGTCCTGCAGGATTTGGAAATTCAAATTTCATAAGTGAAGCCAATGTAATGACATACACAATTCGGTTTGAGAACAAGAAAGAAGCTACTGCACCTGCTTACAGGGTTCAAATTTATGATACTCTTTCTTCTGTTTTCGATGTTGAAACAGTAAACTTTGGCAATACTAGTCATTCGAGCCCTGATTATAAGTGGGTTATGAAAAGAGAAGGAAATGTTCTTCATTGGGACATAGAAGGTATTGAACTTGCTCCTAACATAACTCCTCCTGAAGGAGAAGGTTATGTGACGTTTTCAGTTAAATTGAAGAGTGATGTTGATGATGTAATGAAAATTGAAAACAAAGCAACCATAATTTTTGATATAAATAAACCAATAACAACAAATACCTGGCAGAATATTCTGGACATGACTGCACCAACTACTGTAATGAGTCGAATACAGCATAATGAAGGTGACTCTGTTGTTGTAATAAATTGTCAATCTACAGATAATGTAAATGGTTCCGGCGTTGGACAATATTACTTTTATGCATCAAAAGATGATGAACCATTTGATTATCTCGGGGGAAGTTTCGTGCCTTCCTTCAATTACACAATCAACAACAGTAAGTTAAGCAGCTACCGTTTTTATGCTATCTCAGCTGATAATGCAGGTAATATTGAAACAAAAATACCACAATACGCTGTTTTTAAAAATGTCGTTTCTTCTGATAGAATTGAAATAAAGTCCGGATTCACTAAGATTTTCCCAAATCCTGTTAATGAATTATTATCAATCGAACTAAATGTTGAAAATGACAAGTTGATTAAGTACTACATTTGCTCGTTGACCGGACAGATTTTAATGCAAGATCAAATAATTACTGATAAGAATGGCTACAATCGGTTTGATATAGATTTATCTTTTTTGGAAAGAGGATTTTACCTTGTAAATGTGATGGTTGATAATAATAAACAAACGTATAGATTTGTGAAAGAATAAATTTTATAAATAAACTAGTTTATATTTCTAAAAAAGCCCTGTTTATACTGATATTGACAGGGCTTTGTTTATGATTGGCAGCATTTTTCAACTGACTAGAAAAAATCGTCCAACAGGGCGAAGCCTTAACAGGGCGCAGCTCCAACCAACGGCTTGCTGTCAAAACATGAGTTTCATCTGTGACATTTATTAGGTTTTTTACGGTGTCACGATTCTAAATTTGCAATGTAGATGAATTGTGTAATCCGTAAAAAATAATGATATGCTTAAAGGTTTTTATAACGTACCTACTCCAAAGAATGAACCCGTGAAATCTTATTCACCGGGTAGTGCTGAAAGGAAAGAGCTTAAGGCAACGATTAATGAAATGCGCTCTGAGGAGAAAGACATTCCAATGTTCATTGGAGGCAAAGAAGTGAGAACCCTGGATAGAGTGAGAATATTTCCGCCGCACGATATTAAGCATACATTGGGTTATTATTATCAGGGTGATGAATCTCATGTAAGGCAAGCTATTGATGCAGCTCTTGCAGCAAAGGAAAAGTGGAACAAAATGGAGTGGAATCACAGAGCTTCGATTTTCCTTAAGGCAGCCGACCTGATAGCAGGACCATATCGTTCGAAGATTAATGCTGCAACTATGCTTGGGCAATCGAAGAATGCCTATCAGGCTGAGATTGACGCTGCATGTGAAATGGCCGACTTTCTAAGGTTTGGTGTACATTGTATGGCAGAGATATATAAAATGCAACCCGAATCCGCACCAGGGATATGGAACTATAATGAGTTTCGTCCTCTTGAAGGATTTGTATATGCACTGACACCGTTCAACTTTACATCGATAGCAGGAAATCTGCCTGCCGCGCCGGCAATTATGGGCAATGTTGTAGTTTGGAAACCTTCAAAGACTGCTGTTTATTCAGCTGCCGTATTGATGGAGATATACAGGGAAGCCGGTCTTCCTGATGGTGTCATCAATCTGGTATTTGTATCGGGACCTGCAGCAGCAAGGGAAGTGCTTTCACATCCTGATTTTGCCGGAATTCATTTTACCGGTTCCACGGGAGTATTCCAGGATATTTGGAAGAAAATAGGCGAAAACATACACCGATATAAGTCATATCCCAGAATAGTAGGAGAGACAGGAGGAAAGGACTTTATCTTTGCTGATCCAACTGCAAATGTTAAGAAATTGGCTACTGCTTTTGTAAGGGGGGCTTTTGAATACCAGGGACAGAAATGTTCAGCTGCTTCAAGGGCGTACATTCCTCAGTCGATATGGGATGAATTTTGGAGCAGGGCTAAATCACAGCTTGATGAGATAAAGGTTGGTCCTCCTGAAGATTTTACAAACTTCATGAATGCTGTTATTGATGAAAGTACATTCGACAAGCTTAAAGGTTTTATTGATGCAGCAAGGCAAGATATAGATGCAGATGTAATTTACGGAGGCAGGTGTGACAAATCGAAAGGTTTTTTTATTGAGCCGACAGTTATTCGTGTAACTGATCCTGAATATGTAACCATGAAAGAAGAGTTGTTCGGACCGGTAATTACAGTTTATGTTTATGACGATTCAAAGATAGATGAAGTAATAGACAAACTCGATAAAACATCGATTTATGCACTCACCGGGGCTATTTTCTCATCCGACAGATACAATATAGAAAAGTTGTCACACAGGCTTGAAAATGCTGCCGGCAATTTCTATATCAACGATAAACCAACAGGAGCAGTTGTAGGGCAACAACCATTTGGAGGGGCAAGAGGATCGGGAACCAACGATAAGGCAGGATCAGTATTCAACCTTATACGCTGGGTTTCTATACGAACTATAAAAGAAACTTTTGTCGCACCGGAGCATTTTAGTTATCCTAATTTTCTTCCGGATAAGGATTAAGAAAATAAGATATTTTAAAAGCATATTAAAAACAGTTTACTGACTTGAATAAAGCCGTGCAAAATTATTAGTTTTGTATCTGCTTATGGATTATTATATTCTTTGAATGAAACAGCAGATACTTCGGTTTATAAATAAGTACAAGATTTATGTTGGCATAATTTTGTTTTTCCTTATTTGGATGCTCTTTTTTGATGAGTTCAACTGGATAAGGGTTAGCAAGGACAAGAGACGGCTTAAGAACATGAAAAAGGAAGTAATATTTCTGGAAGAGAAAATTACTGCCGATAAAGCTCGTATTAAAGCTTTAAAAACCGATACTACTGCACTTGAAAAGTTTGCCCGTGAGAAATACTTCATGAAGAAATCAAACGAAGATATATTTATAATAATTGAAGAAGAATGAGAGTAAAACGGCTGAAAATAACGCTTTTACTTTCATTAATGCTTTTATTGCAATGCAATTTTCTTTATTCTCAGGATAAATCCTTATCACCTTTTTTCTACAGTTTTAACTATCGTACCGGGGAAAACAAGCCTCACCGGGAAGTTATTAAGAATCTTACTTATCCTTATAGTGGATTCGACATTAAGATGGGATGGCAGACGGTTGGAAATCGCGATTGGCAGGTGGCCTACCGATATCCAAGTCTGGGGATTGGGGTTAACTGGAATACTTTCAATACAGAAATTATAGGTGAGCCTGTTGCAGCATATTTCTTTACCAATTTTCCACAAATTACTACTGACTGGTTTAGGATTGACCTTGAGCTTGACCTTGGGTTATCGTATGGGATTAACCCTTATAACCAATATACCAATCCAAAGAATATGGCAACCGGTTCAAGTCTGAATGTTATTTTCGGCTTGTACCTTGAACAATCGTTTCATGTGACACCGGTAGTCGATTTCTTTGTAAGTGAAGGATTGACACATTATTCAAACGGAGCAACCGGGTGGCCTAATCTGGGATTGAATATTCCCTCCCTTAAATTCGGATTCAGACATTATTACCAACAACCTCAATATGTAAACAAAAAGAAGAAGTTTGACTTTGACCGTAACTTTCAATTGAATACGTATATAGGTTACGGTTCCAAGAAACTGTTTGCACCAACACCAACATACAGAGAGTTTTTGATTTCGCCTTCGTTATATTACAGGATAGGATATAAAAGAAGACTTGGTTTAGGATTTGAAGTTGCCTATAATGAATCGAAGCAAGGATTGAGGTATTGGGATCCATATCCGCCTGAAGAGCTGATTACTTATGCAGTACATTTTTCACATGAATATCTTATTGAAAGGTTTACCATACTAACACAGTTGGGACTTTATCTCGGTGAATCTCCGTCCGATTATAATATCAATGGTTATTATGTGTATGAGAGATTGGGGCTCGGGTATTATTTGTTTGATAATGTCAGGCTTTCATTATGTCTTAAAGCACATTATATTAAAGCTGAATATGTAGAATTCGGATTGGTCTATGATATAAACTTCAAATAGTTATATTTTATCCTCTTATTATTTTAAAATCCATTTGTTTTATTGCTTAAATTTTATATATTGCTCATTGTAATCACTTTGCGATGGATTTAAACTTGGGCATATTCAAAATAAAGACAAACAATGTTTCGCCGAAGAAGGGGAGGATATTGATTGCAGAACCATTTCTGCCGGGTAGTTATTTCAACCGATCGATAGTTTTGCTTGTTAATCATGACAAAGAGGGGTCAGTTGGATTTATACTTAATAAGCCGGTAGACTTTCCGGTAGCCGGGTTTGAGGAGGTATTTCCCGGATTGAAGAGTAATCTTTATGTTGGCGGGCCGGTCAGCATTGATTCTGTTTATTACATTCATACACTGGGCGAAAGAGTTCCAAACAGTATTCATGTATTTGAAAACTTATATTGGGGAGGCGACTTTGATACATTAAAAGACCTTGTTAACTCCGGAGAGGTTGATCCTGCTGAAGTAAGGTTTTTCCTTGGATATTCTGGCTGGGATAAAGGGCAGCTTAAAGAAGAGCTGGAAGAAGATTCCTGGTTAGTTTCTGATATATCGAGCAAAATGGTTATGGAAACAAATGAAGAGTTGTGGATTGATATGGTTAAAAAGCTTGGAGGCAAATATTCTTTATGGGAAAACTATCCTGAGAATCCAAGCATGAATTAGCCATTGAGGTACTTTTTCACAATCCTTGCTATCAGTAAATTCCTGTAATCGTCGAAGTATCGTTGTTTGTCAATTCCTTTTACAGAAAAAATTCCGTTGATATCGGCAGTAATTATCTCTTTCGACTCAAGTATTTCATCCTGGGAGATATGATCTTTCTCTACAACAGGCAGATTCATTAGTTTAAGCTCATTGATGACAATGTTTCTTAACATTCCCGGATAACAATCAGTTTGTATTGAGGGTGTTACAACATGTTCGTCTTCAATAAAAAAAATATTCCCGGAATATGCTTCAGCAACTGATAAATTTTCATTCAGAATTATTATATCGTCAGAATTGTTAGCTATCATTTCAGCTAACATGAGTTTTCTGAATTCAGAATATACATTTGGAAGGTTTATAGTAAGGCCTAAGGGTTTTAGTATACGATTACTAATGCTACAATTGTGGTTTATCTTACCTGTGCTGAAAAGATAAGGATCAGATTCATGAGTTAAAGTATGAGTAGATTCACCGGTAATAATGTTTTTAGTAAAAGATATTTTTATTCGGGCAGTTTTGTAAGCTTTTAGTTTTATTATTAGTTTTTTAACTTCATTTTTAAGCTCTGTTCCTGAGTCATCACCGGGTAATATTGAGTTTATGCCATATAAATTTAAAAGGGTACGTAATCTTCTTATCGATTCATCAGGAAATATTATTTCTGTACCGTTGGTTAGTATTATCTCTTTAAAACCAATAATAGAGTTATCAGACATATGATACGGGATAATTTTATTGATATTATCGGGCATTTATTACAAATTATAAAATCAGTGCAATATCTTAAAGAATAATTCCTTGTATAAATCCTCCTGAGAAGAATTGCCACTTTCAACACCTTTGCTTTTGAGGTCGAATTCTCGAAGGAGAGATATAATTTGAACCAGCTTGGCAGGATTGTAATTTTTCATTGCTCTCAGATAATCGTCTGCGAAGTAAGGAGAAACACCTATCGTTTTTACAACTCCGTTTTTAGTTTTGTCTGACATTAAATGTGCTTTAAGGAGTTTTGTAAAATATGGGAAAAGTGAACCTATTGTTTTCGGAATTGGATTATTCTTGAGATTTTGACAGTAGTAATTGATAATCATATTGACCTTCAATACGTTTTTGTCACCAATTGCTTTTTGAAGTTCAAAAATATTATAGTCCTTGCTTATACCAATGTTCTTTTCAATATCGGCAGGTGTAATAGTTTGCTCTTTAGGAATCAGAATCATCAGTTTGTCAAGTTCATTGCTTACCTTGCTTATGTCGGCACCAAGATATTCAGCAAGCAAAGCAGTACTTCGGGGATCGATTTTGTATCCGTTTTCTGAACAGTAACTATTAATCCAGGTTATCAAATCTGATTCATAAATTTTAGGAGAATCCATTACTACACCAACATTATCGATTGCCTTGACCCATTTCTTCCTTTTATCAGGAGAGCTGTATTTATGGCAGGCAACCAGAATTGTTGAGGGTACGATATTTTCAACATATTTCTCAAAGAATTCAGTTAATTCTTCAAAATACTGAGCTTCCTTTATTATAACTACCTGGTGTGAAGCCATCATTGGAAATCGTCTGACGATGGTCATCATATTATTAAAAGTAGCATCCTTGCCGTAGACTATTGTTAGGTTGAAAGCTTTTTCGCTTTCGGAAAGGACGTTCTTTTCGATGTAATCTGAAATGAGGTCAATATAATATGCCTCTTCACCCATTAGGAAATAAATCGGGTGGTATATCTTTTTATTAAGGTTTTTTAAAATTTCGGGATGATTCATTCATCAAAGAATTTAAGGTGTTTTACAGATTGACCGTTATCACGTAGCATGATCATGGCACCGATTCCAATATCCAGATGGTCGTGAGCATATTTTTCAGTAACTGATTTATCGCTTTTTTCAGTTTTAACACCTGTTGAAATCATTGGCTGGTCGGAAACCAGAAGCAAAGCCCCGGTAGGAATTTCATTAGCAAATCCGGTAACGAAGATAGTTGCTGTTTCCATATCGATAGCCATAGCCCTTGTTTTGCTTAGGTATTTTTTAAATCGGCTGTCATATTCCCATACTCTCTTGTTGGTAGTAAAGACAACGCCTGTATAATAATCGCGGTTATGTTCTTTTATTGCTGAAGAGACTGCCCTTTGGAGGCTGAAAGCAGGTAGTGCAGGAACTTCAGGTGGCAGATAATCATCAGAAGTACCATCATGCCTGATTGCAGCAATTGGAAGGATAAGATCGCCAACTTCATTTTTGACTTTTAATCCCCCGCATTTGCCAAGGAATAAAACAGCCTTCGGGGCAACGGCGCTCAGTAAGTCCATTATTGTTGCAGCATTGGGACTTCCCATTCCGAAGTTGAGGATCGTGATATTGCCGGAGGTAGAACTTGGCATATTACGATCTTCACCATCAATAGGTGCATTCATTTTTTCTGCAAACATATCAACGTAATGCTGAAAATTGGTAAGTAAAATATATTTGCCAAAATTCTCCAGTGATACTCCTGTATATCGGGGTAGCCAGTTGGCAACAATTTCTTCTTTTGTCTTCATTAGCAATTACGGTTGGTAACTAACAACAAAAATACAAATATTGGGGAAAGGCTTATGCTCATTTTTTATTAGTTTTGATCAAATTTGAAATATATGGGTTTTAATTTTCCCCGGTTGATATTTCCTGTTTCAAGTTTTAAGATCAGAGAAGAAAACGATAAGGTACTGATTTTTGACGATTCAAGGAAAAAATATGTAATGCTTACTCCTGAAGAATGGGTAAGACAAAACTGTCTGCATTTTCTCAGAGATCATAAAAATTTCCCTATTAGTATATTGGCCGTGGAGAAGGGTTTTAAGGTTAATGGGTTGGTTTACAGGTTTGACATTGTAGCATATTCCAAAAATGCTAAGCCATTAATGCTTGTTGAATGTAAAGCTCCTGAAGTAGAGATTTCACAAAAAACCTTTGATCAGATATCTGTTTATAATCTTGAGTTTAAAGTACCTTTTTTATTAGTTACCAACGGAATAGAATTATTTTGCTGTAAAACAGATTTTGAAAAGTCTGAATATATATTTTTAAGAGAGATACCTGATTATAAGGAATTAGTTATTCAGGGGTATTAAGTGTTTGATATTCAACTGCAGAAATCTGATAATACTTTTTAAATGAAAGTAAAAAATATTGTAATTTTGTTTGGGGAGTTGTTATATAATTAAAGAAGTTAGGAGAATATAGGTGTGAATCATTTTAAGTCTTTTTTTGAATTCCATTGGAAAATAAAGTTTATACTGCCGGTAATTATTTTACTGGCATTGGGGATTAATGTCAATGCCCGTCAGATTATTAGTTCTGAAGCAAAGACTGTTGCATTAAACTGGATTAATACAGAAGGGAATAATTATTACACTTCAGGTGATATTTTAAATGTCTATACCCGGCAAGAAGAAGGGAAAACGAAGTTTTATATCATTTCATTCAGACAGGCAGGGTGGGTTATTGTCTCAGGTGATGATTGTGTAGATCCTGTTTTAGGATATTCATTAACAACAACTTTCGACATGAGGCTTGCACCTCCACAGGTAAAGGCGTGGCTGGATGGCAAAGTAGAAGAAATAAGCTTTGCCGTTGATAGTAAGGCTGAAGCGAAAAAAGAAGTAGTGAATAAGTGGAATGATTACGGAACAAGGATTTTAAAGAAGAGTGAACTAAGAAAAGACAAGGCGGCAGGCAGTCCTCCGTTAATTAATACCACTTGGAATCAGGGAAGATATTATAATGAGATGGCTCCTTATGATGAATCGAGTGCAGCAGGAAACAATCACGTATGGATTGGATGTGTAGCAACGGCAATGGCTCAGGTTATGAAATACTGGAGTTATCCTGATATGGGTATGGGATCGCATTCTTACACTCATCCGACTTATGGCTTATTATCTGCCGATTTTGGAAATACAATTTACGATTGGGCTTCAATGCCAAATTATTTAACTACCGGAAATGAAGAAGTACAAAAGATAAGCTACCACTGTGCTGTGAGTGTAGATATGGACTTTGGTCCCGGAGGATCGGGAGCTTTTCTTGATGAAGCAATGGCAGCCTACAAAGAATATTTCAAATATAATATTGCAGCTTATGCAAGTGAAAAGTCAAGATGGTTAGAATCGGAATGGGCAGAACTGCTAAAGAAAGATATTGACATGGGGCGACCTGTCATTTATTCAGGTTATAATCAATCGTTATCGTCAGGACATGCATTTGTTTGTGACGGCTACAACTCAAATGATTATTTCCATTTCAATTGGGGATGGAGTGGTGTGGCCGATGGATATTTTCTTTTAACGTCACTGACCCCGGCAGGTCATAATTACTCATACCAACAAGCAGCATTATTTGGAGTAGAACCGGTTTTACCTGCTTATTTTGGCATTCCATACAGCGAGGGCTTTGAAGATGGTAACCAAGGAAAGTTCAGCCTTTATGGGGTTAACAGCATTACAGCAGCTGAAAGCCATTCCGGGACAAAAAGTCTGATGTTGGGAAGTAGTTCTTTCAAACATGATATGTCCGATGCAGCAACAATTTGCTTTACCGTGCCGCCTGATGCTGAACTAAGCTTCTGGGTTAAACGGTCAACACCTGTTGAGTCAATATTAAACAATCAAATGGCAATGCTGATGCCTATGTACGGTTCTTCAGCTATAATTGAATTTTTCAACGGTGATTACAATGATGAGGAATGGGTAAATTTCCATGTTGATTTGGGTGCATATACCGGACAGGTATTAAGGCTTGTCTTCATTCAGAAAGTATCTGATGTCGTGAAATTTCAATGGATGAACATTGACGATATAACCATCAGTGGTATAAACAATAATCTTGCTCCTTTCAAACCATCCAATCCTAATCCAACTGATAATTCTAAATACATATCACTTTACCCTGTATTGAAATGGTCGGGTGGTGATCCCAATGATGATGATCTTATTTATGATGTCTATTTCGGGACAACCAATCCTCCTCCGTTAGTTGCATCAGTATTTGAAAACAGATATACCACACCTGCTTTGATACAAAAGAAACAGTATTTCTGGAAGATAGTTTCCAAAGATTCCGAATTAACAAGTGAAGGTGATATCTGGACATTTACGACTAAAGGCATTCCTCCGGTGGTTGAAGAGTGCGGAGTAAATGAGATTACGGGGACAACAGCAGATATTTGTGGAAACATTGTTAGAACAAACGGAAGTGAAATACTTGAAAAAGGAATTTGCTGGAGCTTGAATCAGAATCCGAATGTTTATTCCGCAACCTGTGAATCGGAATCGGAATCATTGAATTATACATGTATTGCAGAAAACTTATTTCCATATACCAGATATTACTATAAAGCCTATGCCAGAAGTGAGGAAGGCATAGGATACAGTAGTGAAAGCTCTTTCAGAACTAATCCCGGATTGCCGGTTGTTTCCCGTAATAATGTTCTGGATGTAAGGAGAAATTCTGTTAAAATAGTAGGCAATCTTGATGTGCTGAACGATACAACTGTTTTCAGAACTGGAGTAGTATGGTCATTGAAACAGGGTTTTAGTATTGAAGAAGCAAACAGGGCTGTTCAGGATGGCAATTGGAATATTCCTGCCCAATTCAATGTGAACCTGAGGAACGTACCCGGACCAGCAGTAATATTTTTCAAGGTATTTGCTGAAAACAGTGCCGGAGTGGCATATTCAGATGAAGGCTCGTTTGAAACTACAAATGCAGCCCCCTTTATAGATCTTGATGAAAATAACAGTTCACTTGCCTGGGGTTGTAATTTCAAGGGAAAGGCTACTGAGCAAATGCCCGGTGGAGTGATTGCAGATAAAGATGTGATGATAACCGATGAGGATGGCGATTCAATACGTGTTGCTGTTTTTACGTTGAATAACCCGATAAAGGGTGTTAATGAATATTTGTATCTGGATTCTCCGGAGGATAATTGCATTATTAACGGCAACGGTACAAATAAGATTGAAATCTTTTCCGATTCATTATCCAATGAAGATTGGGGAAGGTTGATAGGGAAGGTTGAATACAGAAATGACTACGATTCACCGGGAGAAAAAACTGACAGGCAAATTAAAATATATGTTTCAGATGGAGCTGATTCAAGTAATCTGGCTGTCTCAACTATTGAAATTATACCTGTAAACGATGCTCCGATTAACAAGAAGCTACCTTTTTTTGAAAATGTACCATCATACAATCAGCCGGTAAGTATAATTAAGGGAGAATGGGAAGATGAACTTGATGAAACAAATGGAACTTTCACATATTCTTATTCTTTGCAAAAGAGAAATGATGAAGGTGAGATTGTTGATACTATTCATTTAAATGGCTCAGGCCTTGTTTTGAAAGAAGATATTTGCGGATTTTGGTTAAGGATTGAAGAAAAGGTAACTGATTTAAACAATGGGGGCAAAAATGAAGCCTCTTCAACAATACACGGAGAATGGGTAAAGGTTGACCGGGCAAATCAAACTATTGAATTTGATGTTATTCCTGTATGTAAATTCGATCTTCTGAACTATAAGCTTACCGGCAGTACTTCATCAGGATTCCCAATAACTTATTCTGTGCCTAAAAACGACAAGGTATTTATTTCAAATGATACAGCTTATTTTACAAAAACCGGAAAGACAGTAGTTTCTGCATTACAGGAAGGAAACAGCTGCTTCTATCCTTCTGAAACTAAATTCAGAATATTGAATGTAGAGGTTGGCAATCAACAAATAGAGGATATAGATGACCAGACATTGCCATTTAGTCAGAAATGGTTCAAAATACCTGTTGCATCAAGCTCAGGACTCCGGCTAGAAGTTGAAAGCAGTAATATTTCAGTTGCAGAAGCTAAAGGTGATACTCTTTATTTTAAAGGAACAGGAACAACAGTCGTAACCTTATCGCAACCGGGTGACATAAACTATACTCCGGCTGAAGATGTCACATTCAATCTTACTGTAACAAAGGGCTTACAGGAAATATATGTTGATGTCGATGATACATTATTTTACGGTAGCAATGGAAACTTATTCTCAGCAATTTCGTCATCAGGATTGCCAGTTCTGGCACAGTCAATGAATCCTGAAATTATTGAATTGAATGACGGAAAGGTTACAATCAGAAAAGCAGGTGTTGCAACATTGAAATTTTCTCAACAGGGAAATAACATCTGGGAAGCCGCAGAAGATGTATACCTTGATATTACAGTACTAAAGGAAAAGCCGGAATTATATTTTGGACATATTGGTGTGAAGAAATATAACGACATTCCTTTTTTCCCGGAAGTAATATCAAACGGAGAAAATAAAATTGAAATCTCTGTTGATGACACTACAATTGCAACAATTGAGGATGGCAAAGTTATTATAAAAGGATGTGGAGAAACATTTATTACAGCTTTCATTCAGGGAGATGAAACCCGTGAAGATGCTACTGCAAGGGCTGAATTAAAAGTTGTCAAAGCTGATCAGCAAATAACGTTTAGTTATCAGTCTTCATTGAAATACGGAGATAATCCAAACGAGCTGAGTGCAACGTCAACATCGGGATTGGCTGTTAATTTCAGGGCAGGGAATGTAGAGGTAATTTCAATAAACGGAAATACTGTTGAAATAAAAGGTGCAGGCGAGTCTTATATCGAAGCTTCACAGGAAGGTGATAATAACTGGAACCCTGCAGAACCTGTCAGAAGGGAAATAAAAATAGAGAAAGCAGATCAATATATTTCTTATACAATTCCTGATACAATTATTCTCAGTACTCAATCAGTAACGGCAGAGGTTGTATCATCATCAGGATTACCGGTTTTGATAACTTCTGATGATGAAAGTATATTGAAGGTGTCCGGGACTAGTTTGCTTGCGATTAGTACAGGAATTGTAAAATTAAGCATGAAACAACCCGGAGATAAAAACTTTAATCCTGCTGAATCAGTGAAGTCGATAAATGTTGTAGATCCTCTGGCAGCTGAATCATTAAAGGAATTAACGTTTAAAATTTACCCTAATCCGGCAAGAGGAAATTTCAACCTTAAGGCTGAAGTTCCTTTGAACATGGAATATGAAGTAGTTTTGGTAAATTTGTCGGGTAGTATTATTGGAAAATGGTCGCTTAGTGGAAATACCAATAATATTAACATCGAAAATATCAGGGGAGGAGTTTATTTTATTGAAATAAGAATATCGGGGGGAAGGTTTATTCAAAAACTTATTGTTGTAGATTGAAATGAACGATACGACTATTAATGAACTATATGAAGATAGTCTTTTTTTATTGAAGAAATTAATACAGACTCCTTCACTATCAAGAGATGAAGACAATGCTGCCAATGTTATCAGAGAGTTTCTGGCAGAAAAGGAAATACCATTTACACAATTATTGAACAATACCTGGTGTAAGAACATATACTGGGATGAGTCAAAACCGGTAATACTTCTTAATTCTCATATCGATACAGTGAAACCTGTTGACGGATGGTTGAGCAATCCTTTTGAAGCGAAGGAAGAAGGCGATAAACTGACCGGTTTAGGTAGTAATGATGCAGGAGGACCGCTCGTGTCTTTGCTTGCTTTGTTCAGATATTATTATCAAAAAGAAAATTTGCCATTCAATCTTATTTACTCGGCTACTGCTGAGGAGGAGTGTTCAGGTACCCAGGGGGCTGAGCTACTTGTTAAGCAACTTGAAAGGGTTGATTTTGCAATTGTCGGAGAGCCAACACAAATGAAACTTGCTATTGCCGAAAAAGGTTTGATAGTGCTTGATTGTAATGTCAGGGGGAAGGCCGGACATGCTGCAAGGAATGAAGGAATAAACAGTATTTATCTGGCGTTGGATGAAATAAATAAGATTCGGGATTTCCAATTTGAACGAAAATCACCAATACTAGGTGAGGTTAAAATGACAGTGACTCAAATAGAAGCGGGCTTTCAGCATAATGTTGTACCCGATACCTGTCGTTTTGTTGTTGACGTCAGGACTAATGAATTGTACTCAAACGATGAAGTTATTGATAAAATAACGAATCATTTATCATGCGAGGTTAACCCACGTTCAAGAAGGTTAAATTCTTCCGGACTGGAAACTGACCATCCTTTTGTTAAAAGAGCAGTTGAGTTGGGAGTTGAATGTTATGGATCGCCTACTATGAGCGACCAATCGTTGATGCCATATAAATCAATTAAAATTGGTCCCGGAGATTCAGCAAGATCACATACTGCTAATGAGTATATTCTTAAGAGCGAAATAAAAGCCGGTATAGAATTGTACATTAAAATGCTTGAAGGTCTTGTTCTTTGATTAAAAGACTATTTGATTTCAAGTATTTTCCAACTCTATAAATGAATCAGATAAACCTTGGTTAATGACTCACTTCTTGTTACAGGATTGATATATCGTGCAGGAAGTCGCATGTCGAAATTGTTAAAGGAAAATATTTCTATGATATCTTTTTCGCTTTCTTCAATCTGATTTTTCCCCTCCTCATTAGTATAAATCCATGATTTCCCTTCTTTCAAAATATCATCAAGCTGAGTTTGATTTACAACATATAAAACAGGATTGTTGGAATAAAACATTAATTCGTAATTGAGAAAGAAATGATTCTCGGCAAGTACAGATCCAAAATCCTTGTTGTATGAAAGCTTCTTCCTGTATTCAAAGTCTTCAGCATTAAAGTAAAATATCCTTTCATCAGTCTTGATTTTTTCATTTATTACCCTTGCTGCATTTGGAGCTCCCTGGAGACTAATCATTTCAGGGAAGATATGAAGATTGAGAATTACTCCCATTGCTATTGCGGTTATGAAGGCAGAGTAAAAAGATTGAATATTCTTTTCCTTAAAAACGACCAGAAAGACTGACATTAAGAATAAAACAATAATCAAAGACACAAGTAACAAGTTGTTAGTTTTAAAGAAGAATATTATAATAAGGAATAATAGTAACCATATAAGGAAGAGTAGAATTTTATTGGCGAAAATCCATTTTTTTGAAATGAAATCCGGATTCAACCATGTTCTTGCTGCCTGCACTGCCAATAGCGGTGTCAACGGAAAAAGATAATTCGGGAGTTTGTTTTTAGATACTGTAAGCAAAAGAAATACAACCCAGAAACCCCAAAATAAAAAGTGGTCATCAGGACTAAAGCTCTTTTTAAATAATTTGGTAAATTGGCAGGTAAACCCAGCTACAGCAACTACCAGCCAGGGTATAATGAGATAAGCAAGGTTATGTAAGTAAAAAGTAGGATCAGTTGTTACTCCTTTATAATCGCCTACCAAACGACGGAAGTTATTATCCCAGAAGAAAAAAAACAAGCCTTTGAATCCATTTTCAATAAAGGCAGGCAAGTAAGCCGGTAAAGAAAAAATAAGAGCAATGGCAATCATTACGAGCCATTTATAAGAGAACAAATTTTTGTAATCTCTCTTTGATAACAAGTAACCCAAAACTGAAAAGAAAGGCACGATTACACCGAATGGACCTTTGGTCATAATGCTCAATCCCAGAAATACTGAAGACCCAATGAAATATGAAAGCTTTCCTTTTTTAAGGTATTCATAAAGAAACCATAATGAAAATGCAACATTGGTCATCAGTATAGTATCTGTATGGACATCCATATTATACAAGACCGTTATAACCGATGATGAAACTATGAAAGTTGATAAAAGAGCTGTCTTTTTATCGTTCATGCTTTTTGAAAGACGATATACTGCCCAGAACCCTGAAAGTGAATAAAGTAAAACAGGCAGCTTGAACGAGAAATTACTGATTCCAAATATCTTATAGGAGAAAGCAGATAGCCAGAAAAGAAGTGGCGGTTTTTGAAAATATCTTTCTCCTAATATCTGAAGATTAAACCATTTGCCTGTTTGAATAATTTCTTTTGAAATATAAGCATACTTAGCTGCATCACGGGTAACATCAATGAAGAGTCCCATTACCAGAACAATCAGCATTAAAAAAGCAGATAATAATAGAATCAGTTTTTGGTGTTTAGGTTTTAGCATTTCAATTAGTTATTCTGTTTCAATCAGATACATTTTAAATGTTTGTTTTTGTCGGGTATGCGGTAGTAGAAATTTCAAATTAATATCTGTCAACCAGTAATGATCGAATGCCCATTCTCTTTTAACCTTTACCCCTTTTTCTTTTAGCTGGTCATAAGTATATGCGTCCATCAGATACCATGCACCCTTGACTTTTATAGCTTCGTCGATTGTTATCCTGTCGGGAGGACAAAATTTATCTTCATCCCACACTTTCCTTCCGGGTGTTTTGGCGTAGAAGAACATTTCAAACTGTGAATATCTCCAGGTGAAAAATTCATCATTATCATCGGCTTCCTTATTGTAAATCTTTGATGCCGGTAACGACGACTGGTATTTGAAAACTTCAGGCAGAAAGTGAGCATTGATTATAAAGCTGAAAAGTACAATAAGCACTGATCCTGAAAATATTATTTTTCTTTTGTTTTCGGTTTTTAATGTAAGGGTAACGACTAAAAACAAAGAAAGTAAAATGAAGATGACCCAAACTAAAGCTTTTTTAGCAGGGAAGAGGTATGTTATTATTGCAACTCCCAACAGCCAGGTTATAATACTTATAACAATCTGAACCGTAAAGTATTTCTTTATTGCAAATTCACTTAAAGATGTAAAAAACCGTGCACCGATAATCGAAAGGAATGGAATAACCGGATATAGGTAGTTTGGCGATTTCATTACCGACATTGAAAGAATAATGATAAAAAGGATAGTAGCGCCAAAGGAATAAAACTCTTCGTTTTCAGCGGGTTTAAATTTGTTCTTAAAGATTGAATATATCGACATGAACAGTCCGGCAAGTATAAAAACACTCCATGGAATCATCAGAGAAGCAATATTGTAGATATAAAACAAAGGTTCTCTGAAATTATTCAGGTAGCTTCCATCCATTCGCCCGGCATTGTTAGTCCAGAAATAAAATATAATACCCTCGATTCCCGATTGTTTATAAAGAGAAACAAGATAAGGTGAGATTATGATAACAGTAACAAGTAATCCAATTAACCATTTAGGATTGAAAATCATCTTAAAATTACGGGTAATTAAAAGATGAGATCCTATAGCAAAGACCGGGACTGCTAAACCTATAGGTCCTTTTGTCAACATTGAAAGTCCGACTGCAGCGAATCCAATTATAAGATTAACAAGCTTTTTGTCTTTAATAAATAAGGCTATTTGCCATATTGCTAATGTCGTATTGGCAGTTAACACAACATCGGTATGAATATCATTGTTGTATAGGAAAAATATTTCTGAAAAGGCAAAGAAACAAACTGCAACCAGAGAAGTGTTCTTGTCATAAAAAATTCTTGCAAACTTATATGTAGAGTATATTGCTATAAATGAATACAAAACCGGAAAAAAACGGGCTGTAAAATCATTGGCATCCCCAAACAGGTAAAAACCAAATGTATACAACCATATCAGGAATGGAGGCTTTTGAAAATACGGATCGCCATTGACTGTCATATTGAAAAAATCGCCCGACAGAAATATATTTTTTGCAATGGCAGCATATTTTCCTGCATCACCAGTAAATGGATTCAGCATCCCTATAATCTGAACAAGGACAGCTATTACAACTATTGAGTATGTAATAAATTTAGTATTCTTCATAATCTGAGATTCAAAATAAATAAAACTTTCTGACTTTGGAATCCAAATCTGAAGTTAAATAGTCTTGTCATTAAACCTTTTGTTTATTTTTGCATTGATTTAGAACAGAAAATATGGAAAATCAAAATAATAGTTCGGCTAAGATATGGGATAAAGGTATTGCCGTTGACAAGCTGATTGAAGATTTCACAGTAGGCAAAGATCCCGAGATGGACATGTATCTTGCCCCTTTCGATGTTATTGGCTCAATAGCCCACGTAATGATGCTGGGTTCAATTGGCCTGATTAAAAAAGATGAATTGCCGGCGCTGGTATCCGGACTTCGTTTTATACATGATGAAATAAAGAGAGGTGAGTTTAAAATTGAAGATGGAATTGAAGATATACATTCTCAGGTAGAGATGCTTCTTACTCAGCGACTTGGTGATATAGGAAAGAAAATTCACAGCGGGCGCTCAAGGAATGATCAGGTTCTGCTTGATGTTAAACTTTATATAAGAAATGAAATTCAGGAAGTTACCGGATTAGTTTCAGAGCTCTTCAAGACTTTGATCCAAAGAAGTGAAGAAGGTAAAAATATACTCATTCCGGGTTATACACATCTGCAAATTGCAATGCCATCATCGTTTGGACTTTGGTTTGGTGCTTATGCAGAAAGCCTTACCGATGATTTGCAGCTATTAAATGCAGCTTGGAAAATTACAAACCAAAACCCTTTGGGATCGGCAGCTGGGTACGGCTCAAGTTTCCCGTTAAACAGGACTATGACAACCGAGTTACTAGGCTTCGATGGTTTGAATTACAATGTTGTATATGCTCAGATGGGCAGGGGAAAGGTTGAGAAGAGCGTTGCATTTGCATTGTCGTCAATTGCTTCAACCCTTTCCAGGATGGCCTTTGATGTTTGCCTTTTCATGAGCCAGAACTTTGGATTTGTTGAACTACCTGATAATCTAACAACGGGATCGAGCATTATGCCACATAAGAAAAATCCCGATGTATTTGAACTCTTGAGAGCTAAGTGCAACAAAATACAGGCATTGCCAAACAACTTGCTGTTGATTGTAAATAATCTTCCAAGCGGTTATTTCAGAGACCTGCAGATTACCAAGGAAGTATTTATTCCCGTATTTGATGAATTAAAGGATTGTCTGCTTATTGCTGATTATGCTCTTAAGGGTATGAAAATCAACAACAAGATTCTTGACGATAAAAAATACGATTACATATTCAGCGTTGAGGAAGTAAATAAATTAGTATCTGAAGGAATGCCATTCAGAGATGCATACAAGCATGTAGCACAGAAAATTAAAGATGAAACCTTCTTTCCGATAAAGAAACTGAAACATACTCACGAAGGAAGTATCGGTAATCTTTGCAACGATAAGATAGAGCTGAAAATGAACAAGGTGATTAGTGAATTTGATTTTGTAAAAGTAAACACAGCATTGGCAAGGTTATTGTCAGGAACTGAATAAAATAAATTCATAGAGTATATTAAAAAAGAGATGAAGAGGGGGATGCATAAAATTCAAAAGCTTTTATTGTTTTTTATTGCTTTGTTGGGATTTGCAAATATCAGCATGGGGCAGGATGTGATTATGGAGAAAATTGAAAACAATTACTTCGTTCCCTGCAAGATTAATGGTTCAGAATCAAAATTCATTTATCATAAAGAACTTGATTACGAAGCTGTTATCACACTTAGCGAGGCTACAACGTTGCTTGACAGCGGAGTAGTGATAAAAAGCGATTTCAGGAATTGTTTTAAGGATGATACTACAAAAGAAGCAATACCCGTTGGTGCAGAATTAGTTTTCAGTTTAATTGAAACAGGCGACCAGTCAATTTACAATACACATGCAATCGTCGTTGAAAATGCAGAAGCTTCAATTGTCCTTGGAGAGAAAGCATTTAAAAAGACCGGAGAAGTTTTTATTGATTATCCATCAGGAAAATTCAGGTTTGAAGAAAAGAAATTTGTCAATACCTATGGTGTGAAATACATGTGTGCCTCAGGCAATTGCATGAACGGTTACGGCTCATATCTATATGAAAACGGGGCAGTTTACATTGGGGAGTTCAAGGATGGCGATATGATGGGACATGGCATTTACTTCTATGAAGATGGCGAAAAGTACCTAGGCAACTTCAAATATGGAGAATACGAAGGAGAAGGGGCTTCGATCAAGACTGACGGAACGAAATACATTGGTGAATTCAGTGATGGAGAGTTTAATGGTTTCGGCAGACTATACTTTTCAAGCGGAAAGAAATATACAGGCCATTTTGTTGAAGGGGTGAAAGAAGGCTACGGAATTTTTGAATTCACCAACGGCCAGAAATACATGGGTTACTTTTCCGGCGACAGCTATAATGGCAAGGGTAAGATGATCTTTACCAACGGTGCGGAGTATATCGGCGATTTTGTTGATAATAAGAGAGAAGGATCAGGAATTTATACTACGCCATCAGGAACTAAATATACAGGTGAATTTAAAGGAGGGTTATTCCACGGCCGGGGTACTCTGATTCAAAAAGACGGGACAGTACAAACCGGTAATTTTGTCAACGGGGAGTACGCAGGTCAATAAATTGATCCCTTTTTTCAAAATGCCTTTAAGTTCAAAAGGCAAAATCAGATATGTTTTTATTTAAGTAAAAATTTAAAATAGCTGTGGGCTATTTTAGGGTAAATAATGTTAGTTTCAGTATAAACAAACAAGGGACATAACAATACCAGATTAATACCAAATACTAACCAAATACCATAAGAAGATTTCCTTATGGTGTTTGGTTAGTATTTGGTATTGATTTGGTAAGAACATTGTATTGCCGAATTATAATCTTTAAATCGTTCTGAAAACCTGAAACCAATATGCGGGTATATTACTATTCTTCCAGATCTAATTGGCTTTTTCACTTCGGATTATACTACGATTTTACTTCTTTCTCTTGAATAAGAACAAGTCGAAAGGTCTTTATAAGAACACTTTTTATATATTTGATTAAATAAATTGGTTAACCCCCTAACTAAAGATATAATGAGAGCCACAAAAGTTACTCACAGAGGAGAGTGTTATATAAAATTAGATTTCTCTACCGCTCAGATAAAAACAAGTCTTATTGAAAAGATTTCAGGAGCACGTTGGAGTGTAGCACTGAAAGCCTGGATGCTTCCATATTCGAGGGAAGCTTATAATCAGTTGAAAATTTATTTTCCGGAATGTGAATTTGTAAATTCAGAAGATATTTTAAGAAAATCAGACGGATTAAATAAAAAAGAAGAGACTTTTAAGAAAGAAGGACAATCAAAGGAGGTTATTATTCAGGTAGCCGGTAAATCAATATTGATAAAGATGCCTAAGAATGAAACAGACATTCAGTTTATCAGGAGTTTTAAATATGTGAGGTGGGATAAAAATAATTACAGGTGGATTATTCCCAATTATGGTAAAAATCTGGATTTATTGAAGAATTATTTCAGTGAAAGGATTACCGAAATAGATTATACTAAGGTTGATTTTCAAAAATCAGAACCAGTAATGCCTTTAACTCTTCGAATAGAAAAATTACCTGAGCTTAACAATAAAGACAAAGATGAGATTGCACATTTCAAACAATGGATGGAGCACAAAAGATATAGTGAATCATCAGTAAAGACCTATACGCATGTGATTGAGGGCTTTTTAAGATTTATCAAGCCTAAGACAAGTGCAGATGTTGACAACGATGACATGGTCAGATTTGTTCATCAATATTTGATACCGAAGAAGTACAGTCAGTCGTATCAGAATCAGGTAGTAAATTCAGCACGATTATTTTTTAAGATAACCAGAGGTTCGAAGATAGTAACAGAGCAGATAGAAAGGCCGAGGAGGGAGCATAAGTTACCTAATGTATTAAGTAAGGAGGAGGTTAGCGACATTTTAAAATCGCAGACAAATATAAAGCACAAGACGATGTTGAGTTTAATATATGCTTGTGGTTTAAGGAGGAGTGAGCTGATAAACTTAAAGCCAGAGAACGTAGATTCGAAGAGACATTTACTGATAGTATTGAATTCGAAGGGTAAAAAGGATAGGGTAGTTCCCATTTCTGATAAGGTAATAGAGTTGTTGAGGGAATACTATAAGGGATACAGGCCTAAGGAATGGTTATTCGAGGGTTATAAGCAAGGTGAAAGATATTCTGAAGAAAGTTTATCACAAGTTTTAAAACACGCTTGCAAAAAGGCTAATATAACCAAACCGGTTACATTACATTGGTTGCGACACAGCTATGCGACACATTTACTTGAATCAGGTACAGATTTGCGTTACATACAGGAACTTCTTGGACACAAGAGCAGTAAAACGACAGAGATATATACCCATGTGAGTGAGAAAAGTTTACAAAAGATCGTGAGTCCTTTTGATAATCTATAGGAAAACTTTATATTTAACAGAAATAAAACTAACAAAACATTGGGTTAGCATGCCGGATTAGGTGGATAACCCAAAGTTTATTTGGGTTATATATAGTTGAACTAAACCGCCTTAACGGCAGTAGCTTTACATTCTACAAAAAAC
>JAGODU010000216.1 GCA_017998095.1 Prolixibacteraceae bacterium
AACGAATACTTAATCACTAGGAGTTTATGATCGTCTGCTATTTCGGCATATCTTGTGGAATTATTTTTAATATTACATGTTAATTGTAAAAACCACCATTTCGAATAAAAGTAATCTCCAAGTATTAAAAATGGGGTAAACAGTAATTATTATAAGATTAATAATAATATAATTACTCGTTCCCGCTAAAGAAAAATTCAATCTTGCCCACGTTAGTAATTTCACCTTCATTGACTTCAATTGGTATTGCGCTTCCATTTGTATCCTGGTAAACTTTTCCCCCCATCATTACTTCATAAATGATTAATGAATAAATTCCTGGCTCGACATCCTTAAAATAGAATTTGCCATTTTCTATTGAAATTAGTGAAGATGGTGCAGATTTGGTATCAAGATACGCTCCATATGTATTTTCGGGAAGTTGAATTAACTCGCCCAGATAAACAATTAATCCTACCAATTCTTGTGAATTATCTGTAAGAATTTGTCCAGTAACAGAACCTTTTCCTGATATTGGTTGAGGTATTGGCTCGGGTACTTCAAATTCTATTAATTCATTGGCAGTGGGAGTAACTACTGTCTCTATCTTACCATTATTGGCACAACCTGTTAAACTAAGGCAAACAATAATTATTGGTAATAATTGTTTTTTCATAGAATGATTATATCTTGAATAGAGTTAGAATATTAATTAAGTAACACGCCGGGAAACATACTCGACGTGTTACTTATTCTGAGTTATCAGTTTTATTATTCGGGAATCACGATTGCTGTATACATATTTGCAACATGGCGTCCATAATTAGTATGGATAACTGTTGCAGCAATATCTGAATCTCCGGTTGTAACTTCGATTATAGCCGAACCCTTCCAGCCTGAGGGAATGGCTTCACCTCCATCTAGGAATGCAGCACCAAAATATAACTCGGTTGCACCATAACCTGAAAGGGCAATGTTTGAAGCAGTTCCAGTAAATTGGCTCACAGAATCTGGGTCCGGAACGAAAGTAGCTTTGAATACAACAGAAGTAGATGTTAAATTCTGTACCTTGATCCCAGAAATCCATACCCCTGCCCCTGAGGGCCAGTTATATAAGGATGGCAAGCTTAATTTCTTTCCGCCCTGGCTAAATGCGGTGTAACCCATTCCAACGCCATAACCATTTGCACCCGAGTAATTTGTATGTTGAACATTAGCCACTATAGAGACATCTGATGTAATTATCGCTGACCCCTTAAACATATCAGGAATAGGATCTTCGGAATCAAGGATTACACCCGGTAAGTATAATTCAACACTATCATTAGCATTAATAGTTAAGCTTTTTGTTCCAGTCCATGCTGGCATATCTGGATCTGCAGTAAAAACTACCTGCACACTCGCCGTCGAGTCGTTAGGATTTTGTATCGTAATACCAGATTGCCAAGTTCCACTAGCTCCGATGAATTGCTTATATAATGATGGAACTACTAATTGAGTGCCACTATCTGCACTAGACAAACCCCTTGAGCTAATCATTAGGTTACCCTTCGTATCACCAGAACCAACAACCCTATACTGATTAGCTACTGCAGTTAAGGGTTGAGTTGAGGTAAGCGATGCTGCGCCAATAAACCAACCTAAGTCATTGAACTGAGCAGTCGAAGTATCTATTGTGATGGACCCATTACCGGCGATAGTAATGTTAATTGATTTTTCATGAGAACCCGAATCACCAAAGGCTACTGAAGAGCTCGGTTCTTTGAAATTTACTACAACGGTCGCCTCATTATTTGTTGTGTTCAGAAGAGTGATTTCGGTGTGGTAGTGATTATGATTATGATAAACATAGGGAATAGAAATAGCTGTTGATGGTTCCATCGACGCATAACTATCAGCCATACCGGATTCATAGTTTGTGCTTGTAACCACAGCGCCAACGGCAGTAGAAGATGAAACGACGGCTGAGTATTGGCCACTTGGAACACTTACGTACGCAGGCATGTACAACTCAATTGATCCACCAATTGGTGCAATTAATGGGTTGCCATTTGCAGTCGTTGTTATGGAAATCTCTAATGTTCCCTCTTCATCATATAAATCTACCGCAAGATTAGCCGCAGTGGCGGGATCTAAATTTTGGATCTTAATCCCAGATGCCCAATCCCCTGCTGGTAAGGCATAGGCAATCGTAGGATTAAGACCAATTATAAATATTAATCCAATCATTGCATAAACAAAAAATTTTTTCATTTTATCCTCCGTTCAATTTTTTATAAGTATACTTGTCTCATGCCAAAAAACAATAATACTTATAGATTATTTTTCGACTAAGAAGAATTTTACAGGTATTTCCATTCTTAATCGGTTATCTTTTTTGAGCTTTAATAAAAATCCACGGAAAACTAATCCGTACGTCAATAGGCTGAAAATAAACTTCTACAAGCTTAGTTATCCCATTTATTGACCAATGATTAATATGACCGGGAGTATTGCCTAGTGAACTTAAATACTTTAATCTCATTATATTCATAATACGCCAAAATGGTTCAAATGGTACGCTTATAATGACATATTTTTTGCTCACTCTATTAATTTCTTTTAGGACATCAATTGGTTTATCAATATGCTCTAATACTTCACATGCGAACACTATATCAAATGAATTTTCCGTGATTGGTATATTCTTCCCATCCGATACGCACCATTTTACAAATTGTCTATCGGTTTTAGCTAAAGAAACCACCGAAAAGCCAATATCGCTACCAATAATTTGAATTTCGGGTTTTGTTGACAAAATATAATCAATAATATATCCTTCGCCACTTCCAATTTCTAAGCAGGTATCTATTGGTAGGTCCTGGATTAGAGATTGAAGGGCAAATCCATAATGATCAACTAAAATACTATACAACAAATTTTTCGATTTGTATTTATTAAAGTAGTTTCCAGTAATAACACTATTTTTACTTTTCAATTTAATTCTCCGAAATTAGGCAAGTAAAAATTAGCTTTTCTATCTGATGTCACTATAAGTGACCGGCGTTGAGTAAGATTTAATAATAATAATATAATTTAAGTTGTTCGTCATCAGCATATCACTTATTTATCTATCTTACTCTATTTTTCGCAGCAAGCTGCGGGGAAATGCCCCCTTTTGATTATATTCGAAAATGTATACAGAGTTACTTTCATATACCAATTTAAAATACGGTGAACTTAATAAATCCACTGGATTGATTGGCCCACCCCGTTCCCCTATATAAACATGGGTTATCCCTTGATAGCTCAACATATCCAGGCTTTCTGGTGAGGTCAAGTCACCATTTAACTTTCCAAGCATTCTCAAATTTTCGACAAATATAGGATCTGAGACCCTCTCATTGGTAAAAACCATTGGAGGAACAACCGTTTCTCTTCCTGTAAGCAATGGAATCCAGTAACCACCATCACTTCCAACCATCAGAATATCGGAAAAATTAAAACGATAAATATTAATCATAAACTTTGCGTCCATTGGTATGTCTTCATTTATAAATTCGAATGCTTTGAGGTCTGACGCTTTTAAATAACTATCCAATGTTGTAGGGTAAGTTAATGTGCCAATAATTCCGCTAATTCCCAATGCTCCCACTAGAACTAGTGTGATAATATTTTTGATAAATGGAGAGAATTTACTTGAAGTAATAAAATCACAAAACTTACTTATTGCAACACCAACAAGAATTGCTAGTGGAATTCCTAGCGATATCAAAACACTAACTGTATCTAGAAGTTGGATATTTCTTGAGGGTAATAAGGCGATTAAGCACCATAGGGTAATCGCGATGATAATTTTATCTTTGTGGAGAATTCCTAAGAGGATAGAAATTCCAACCAAGATTAAAGCAGCTAAATTTAATGGATAATTTAAAGCTTCCTGACCAAGCCTGTCTATTGAAAAAAAAGCAGATGCCGGAAGAGATGCTTCTACAGGATAACCAACTTGAAACGATTGCCACAGGTGAATGAACCATGGCACCAAAAACAATAAGGAGGTAAAAAATAATAAAATACCACCTTTGATACCTTTCTTCCAATTGGATGTTTCCTTGCCTAATAATTGGAAAACAGCAATAACAAGCACGCCAATGACTAAAAATGCCACCATCCGATAATGGGTTAATCCTGTCCCGGCAGCAAGAATTCCTAGTTCAATGATTCCTGATTTACTATAATCATTATTTATCCAGGACCAAAATGGAATTAAAAATATTGAAATTAATGTCAAACCAGTTAATTGAGTATATCGCCCCCACATTAGCATATAGGAAGGAAAAATAAAGAAGCAGGCAACGCAGATTGTAGCTGCAAAACCGGCAATTTTAGAACCAGTTATTCTTTCAGTTGAAAATCCAACAGCCAGACTACAGATCGCTAATAAAATGTAACCTAAAATTAAAACCAATAATCTGGTCGGAAGCCCACTAATCCATCCTAAAAAAGCTACAATTGCATGAAAACCGAAGTGATATGTGAAGGTGATCATTGGATAGTTTGACCCCATATTCATCGGAATCATTCCATTATCTCTAATCATCTGCGCAAATAAAGTATGATGGTAGCTATCACTTCCCAGACCCGCAACCTCGAAACGAACAATCCAGATTCGAATCATGAAAGTGAGGAAAATGAAGATCCAAAGACTAATTCGATAGAATGAAACCTTATTTAAATTTAAAGAATAAGACTTATGTGGTTTATCTATAATTATATAAATAAGCCAACATAACAAATAAAAGAAAATAGCGATATGAGTAGGAATATTAATTTTAAATAAATAGGTTATACTTAATAAAATTGCCCATATCGCTACAGAGTATCCAAAGGTAACTATAAATGCTATTGAGGGATCGAACTCTTTCCGGAATGGTGATATCGAGAGCAACAGTTTTCCAGGACCCAAAAATAGGATTAAACCGAATAGAAGTCTTAACCAAGAAATAACAGATATATCTACGATTGTAATCGGGTTATCCATAATTCCAATCTTTTCTTTCCCCTTTACCCACCAAATTTGGAAGCCTATGTTTAGTTGGGCTATCGTCTAAAACAGCGAGTAAATATGCCCACAGCCTTGACCCTGGACGCTTTATTACAAAAAGCGCCACACTGGGATGAATTAATGCAGTAAAGTAATTCCGCCAGGAAGGAATAAAAAGCCGAATTCGGTTATTGCTTTCTCGTTCTTGATCTGCTAATTTTATGTACCTCTTATTCTGCACACAAATAATTTTATCTCATCATCCGTTGCACTAAATCCTTGAGACTAGGATTTAAACTTCCATCAAAATAACACATTGGAAAGATCCGCGCGGTATTGGCGCACGTCCGGGTGATGCTCACCTAGGACCTCGAGCAAGCCCAAGTACACCTCGCGCACTTCATCATCCCGGTAATGCTTATCCCTGCGCAAAATATCCAAAAAACCATCCAAGGCTAATTGGATCTTGCCTTGTTTGGCTAAGCGCAAGCTGTTGCGATACGCCGCCTCAAGCGCATCCTTAGGCGGGTCTTGTTGCTTCTCCAACCAAAGGTAAGCATCTGCAACAGGCTTGAGTATTTGCGCTGCATTGAACTCATAGCTGGCTGGGAAGTTTGCCAGAATCCCCTTAGCTTCCCTGGCGCGTCCCTCAAGGAGCAGCAGCCGAACAAGAGCCAGCAAACCAGCAGGGCTCTCCGGGTTGTTAGCCAGATATTGGCGCAGGGCGTCTTCTGCACCGTCAAGATCGCCTAGGAGCATTAAGCTTTTTCCTTTCTCCAAAAGGAGATCACCAGTTTCGGGCATAATGCGGCGAATAAAGGCACGCAAGTTGGGTTCAGAAAGCACGCCCGTAAACTCAGAGACGATGCGCCCATCCACAAAGGCTTTGACGGCTGGTACCGACTTGACTTTGAGGCGCTCAGCTAATTTGGGTTGTTCATCCACATTAACTCGCGCCAATCGAAAAGCGCCGTCGGCTTCCTCAGCAAGTTTGGCTAATAGCGGTGATAGCACCCGGCAAGGGATACACCAGGGTGCCCAAAATTCAAGGACAACCGGTGTGTGAGATGAGTAACTCACTACTTCGTAATCGAAGCTTTCATCACTAATATCGATGATATTTGCATCAGCCATCATGTGTTTCTCTCGCCTTAATTTTATCAGACTCCACACGAATGGTTTTAGTCATTGCCTTCATCGCCGTATACTTGGGGTTGATTTACCTCGATCACTTTCCCATGAATATCGATGGTAATTCTAAATCCCATCATGCCCAAATACTGACGCGCTTCCTCAGGCAAACCTTTTTCTTGGATAGCCTTAAATTGCTTATCTTTATTTTCTAATTGGCTGCG
>JAGODU010000217.1 GCA_017998095.1 Prolixibacteraceae bacterium
ACAGGAAGAATCATCTATTGGCTCGCCAATAACTGTAATATGAAGTTTGTAAGAATGACCATGAATATTTTTACATAATCCATCATAATTCCACAGGGCATGAGCCATTTCAAAATCATAATATTTAGTTACTCTTATTTTTGCCATTTTTACAAATTCAGGTTCTTTAAATATCTAATAAACAATAACAATTTGAAAATGTTTGTTCTTTATTTAAAAAGAACTGTTCTTTCAATCGCATGAACAACTATACATACATTCAAGAAACTGTCCGAATATTGCATGTTTAGTATAGTAATAGATATTCTTCCCATCCCTTTTCGAACAAAGAATGCCTCTGTCCTTTAATATACCTAAGTGATGAGAAGCAGTAGATTGCTCAATATTTATACATTCCTGAATTTCTGCAACGGTTTTTTTATCACCATCTTTAAGAAGATATAATATTGATACCCGGATTGGATGCGACATTGCTTTTAGCATGTCTGAAGCTCTAATTAATTGTGTTTTGGTTAGTAATGAATCAGTAATCATATAATTAGGGTTTATTTAGGTAGCATCAAAAATAGCAAGATATCTAAGAATTTAAAAGTACATTCCTGAAACATTATGAAAAATTATTGTTTTTTACAGCGATTTTAGGATATATCAGAATTATTTTCGTTTAAAATAAAACATTTATATTCCAATATTGTTAAAATTATCATACTTTACTTACAAATAAGAGAAGCAATACAATTAAAATAATCCTTGTTTTATTAATCGGTACTAGTTAATATTAACTTTCCGGCTAAAAAGATTCTCTAAAACACCTTATAGTTATATTTTGTTTTATTTTTGAATATATGAATTTTCCAAAATGGCATCATTAGATCAGATAAAAATTCCCGTTGAAAAAGAATTAAAGAAGTTTGAAGGTTTCTTTCAGGAAACCCTGCAAACTGAAACTAAACTCCTCAACATAATTGTAAACTATCTGATTCGTTCTAAAGGAAAGCAAATTAGACCTTTATTTGTTTTCCTGTCTGCCAAAATGCATGGAGAAATCAACCGAAGAACTTATTTAGCAGCCTCAACTATTGAAATACTTCACTCGGCTTCATTAGTACATGACGATGTCGTAGATGAATCGTATGAAAGAAGAGGTATGTTTTCAATAAACGCTATCTGGAAGAATAAAATTTCAGTTTTAACTGGAGATTACTTACTTGCCAAAGGATTGATAATTGCAACTCAGGAAAAGGAGTATGAGATGCTGGATATAATTTCTACTGCTGTTAAAGAAATGGCAGAAGGAGAAATACTCCAGTTTCAAAAAAGCAGAAAACTAGATATCAACGAAGAAACTTATTTTGAATTAATAAGAAAGAAAACTGCTGCACTTATTGGCATAAGCATGGCTATTGGAATATACTCAGTAAAAAACGATCCTGAGTCAATGAATAAAATGAAAGAAATTGGTGTTCTTGCAGGCCTTGCTTTTCAAATTAGAGATGATATTTTTGATTATCAGGATAAAGGAATAATAGGAAAACCAATAGGAAATGATATTAAAGAAAAAAAGATAACATTGCCATTAATACATGTTTTAAATAATTCCACTTTCCTGGAGAAACAAAAAATCATGAATATTATCAGAAGGAAAAACAATCATAAAGAAAAAGTTAACGAGCTTATTACAATGGTAAGGGCTAAAGGTGGTATTGAATATGCCACTGAAAAAATGAATTACTACTGTGATGAAGCCATTAAAAAACTAAATGAATTTCCTCAGTCCGAAGCACGGGATTCACTGGCTTTGTTGATTAAATATGTAATTACCAGAAAAAAATAAGAGCAATCCAAAAGGGATTGCTCTTTTTAAATAGCCATGAAAACACAAACTTTATCGTAAGATAAATTAAATTGTCATTATTTCTACATGCTTTTTCTCTACTAAATTATCTACTTTTCGAGAATAATCATCTGTCATCTTTTGAACTTTTTCAACTGAAAGCTTTTCTAAATCTTCTGCAAGTCCATCTTTCAAAAGCTTTTTAAGTTGATCATTCGCCTCTTTTCTGGCATTCCTGATACTAACCTTAGCCGCTTCACCTTCCCGGTTTACGTCTTTTGAAAGGGCTTTTCTTCTTTCTTCAGTTAAAGGCGGGATAAAAATACGTATTATTTCTCCATTATTATCAGGATTGAAGCCTAAATTTGCATTTAATATTGATTTTTCTATTGGAGCTATCATTTGCTTCTCCCATGGTTGAACAACAATAGTCTTTGCATCAGGAGTTGTAATACTCGAAATCTTATTAATCTGAGTCATTGATCCATAATAATCCACCATAACACTGTCAAGCATTCTGGGAGATGCTTTACCTGCCCTGATATGAATTAATTCCTTGTCAAGATGATCAATTGCTAACTGCATTGATTCTTTGGTCATTTCTAACAACAAACTCACCTCTTCATCCATATTTCTAAAAAACAGTTTTTAAGTTCAGTAACAAAATTAGAAAAATTTATAAAAGCACGAAACTTGAAGCGAAATTTTATAAGTTTGTTTGATTCGATTCAATAAAAAAAATATTTTAAAAATATATATAAAACATTAATATAACTGGTTTGAAATCATCATACACTAATTTACATCCGGCTTATAAATTAGCCATGACAGCTTTAATATCTTTATTATCATTACTGGTTGTAATGCTGATTGGAGTTATTATTTCCATTCCTTTTTTTGGAACTGATATTTTTTCTTATCTCACAAGTAGTAACTCTGATTTTAGCCCTGCCAATGTGAATTTTCTCAAGTATCTGCAGATAATTCAGTCAATTGGACTTTTTATTATACCGTCAATTATTCTTGCATATTTCTTTGGAAACAATGTTTCAAAATATCTTAAGATAGACACCTTACCTTATCCTCAAGGTATTATTCTTGCTACTTCTATCATCATTATTGCAAGCCCGCTGATAAATGTTATAGGAGAATTAAATTCAAAAATGTTAATGCCCGAATTTCTTTCCGGGGTTGAAAAATGGATGAGAGAAAGCGAAGATGCTGCAGGAGAAATAACTAAATTATTTGTAAATACTACTACAATTCCCGGTTTACTGGTTAATATTCTAATGATAGGAATAATACCTGCAATCGGAGAAGAATTGCTTTTCAGAGGAATTATACAACGAATATTTACTGAGTGGTTTAAAAGTTATCATTGGGGAATATGGATATCTGCAATTTTATTCAGTGCACTCCATCTTCAGTTTTATGGCTTTTTCCCAAGACTTATTCTGGGTGCATCATTTGGGTATCTGCTCGCATGGAGCGGTAACTTATGGTTCCCTGTAATTGCTCATTTCATTAATAATACAATTGCTGTATTTGCATACTATTTTTATAATAAAGGTATCATAAATGTTGATCCTGATCAGATAGGTACCAATTCAGAATATCAAATTATTGCATTGATAAGTTTTATCATTGTTATCTTCTTATTCTGGGCATTTCATCAAGTCGACAAAAACCTCAGAATCAAATATAAAAGTTAAGTATTATTTAAAAATTAAGTACAGCCTGTACCGGAGAATGTAAAACAGGAGATTCTTCCTTGTGCTTTTTTACAATCATCTTTTTGTGTTCCTTGATCAAAGAAGGTTTTATATTTAAGCTATTCAACAAAAACTCAGCCTGAACATTTTCATGATTAACAACTATATTCTCCGTTGTAACTTTCTCAGCAATTTCTTCCTGCTGTTTCAACTTACGCAGTTCTTTCTTTCTCCATACATATATGATCCCATATTCAGAAGATTTTTCTCTTTTTTCAGAATCAGACAAACCTTCGAAGTATTTCTCAACTTCATTCCAAACTTCCAGAATAATTCTGTCAGCTTCTTTACGTAAATCATTGACAGTACCGGCCAATCTTTTTGTATTTGCAATAAGTATAGTTTGAAATCGGTGAGAATCAATAAATTTTTCATAATTGACTTTAACCAGAGCTATTGATGGATTATATACCGGATTGCCACCTTTTATTATTCTTTGCTGTTCTCCCTCTATAATTATTTTTCCCCAGTCAATAAGGTTTCTGTCAGTAGTTAAGGGTGGCAAATTGTTGTTATACTTAGATAAAGAATATAAATCTCTAATCTCGCTTTTCATTTCTCCTCTTAAAATTGAAAAATTCAAAACCTGAATAAAATGAGATATATATAATCTTGCTTTTTTACAAAATTCCAGGTACTCTTTATTTTTACTGTTCTGCTGCTTTCTGGCAAAATCCAGATTGATAACGGCACTCTCAAATTTTGGAATAATCTCCTGTAAGGCAATTATTGTCTCCTCCGAACAAGCTGCTTCTGAATTTTCTTCACCAGAAGTAACCTTTTCTAATGCGGCATTCAGTGCACGCAAACGGGCTTTATCTGTGTTAGGTAATCTACGGTAAGGCATTTCAAATTTTTCTTACGAAATTACCCTTAAAATGAATTTTTTAGTGCTATTCGTATGGCTAACTTTTAAACTAATTATCAACAATTTCATGATAGTTACAGTTAAGTAGAAGATTCCTGCCAAAGAGCCACTATCTACTATTCTAAAGGGAGAAAAGGGCTCTTTGTCGGTACTTTAGTGATAGTTTGCCTGGCATAAGATTATTTTGAATAATAAAATATTAAGAAAAGATATTATTTCATCTTTTGGCTGAATAAGTTCTTTAAAGTATTTTTTTAAGCTTGTCATTTTTAGTAATAAAGAAGAGAAATTTATAAAAAAACCCTGTCATTTTTTTTCTTCAATGACAGGGTTGACTTTAGGTTTAAAATCTTTACATTTCATAATATTACTTGTTAAAGGCGTAACTATACTTCTTATCTCCATTTAAAATTTTTATAGCATAATCACCCTTTGCAAGTTTACGTATATCAAACCCTGCACTGATACTGAATTCATTTCCTAAAGATTTGTTATAAATAATTCCATCTTCATTTTCAAGTGTGAATTCAACATTTTTCAAAGTATGGTTCAAATACGATATCTTCACAACATCATTCTCTACTGAAACAAATGGCTTTACTTCTAAAGTGTCCTTATTGACAAATCTTTTTTCTTTTACAGTAAAGAAAGTGCTTGCAGTTCCGTTTTCATCTTTAACAGTAATCTTGTAATCTCCATCTTTCAGATTCTTAAATCCAAACATTTTAGAATAATTAATTCCTTCGCTGAAGTTTTCTTTATACAATACTTCTCCGCCATTTGCAGGTTCAATTGTAAGTTCACCACTTGTAACAGCTTCTTTTTCCAAAGATATAACTGCATTCTCAGCTGAATAAGGAACAAACTTAATAACAGGTGTTTGATTCGCTGAAACCTTAAACACTAATACTAAAACTAAAATCACAGCTACTGTAATCTTTGTCGTTAAATAAAAAATTTTCGTTTTCATAATTGTTGTTTTTAATTAAACTTAAATCACGATACAAAAATAACATGTTTTACAGCATTGTGTTGAACAACATGTATTATTTAATCTTTAAATTAAAATTATTAATCTTAAATTAAAACTATACAATCCTCAAACTGCCTATTTTCGAGTATTTGTAGAAAACATTACCCCTTTTACAAATTTAATGCCACATATTTTAAGCCATCATTAAGTCATTGTTACTTTAATCTAAAATTGATAGGTTTGACCTTTATTAATATTGATTTATACAATAATGCAGATCAATAAACTTAGTCTTCTGGAAGGAGCACAAAACGCAAAAGGTTTAACAGTTATTATTGATGTATTCCGCGCATTTTCTACTTCTTGTTATGTTTACAGCAACGGTGCCACAAGAATTTATCCTGTTGGAACTGTTGAAGAAGCTTTTAAAATGAAAGAGAAAAACCGCGACTTTATCCTGATGGGCGAAAGACATGAAAAGAAGTGCGAAGGCTTTGATTTCGGCAACTCTCCAACTCATATCATAAATGCGAATTTTGAAGGTAAATCAGTCATCCTGACAACCAGCTCAGGTACTAAGGGGATTGCCAACGCTTTAAATGCTGACCAAATAATTACAGGAAGCTTTGTCAACGCAAAAGCAATTGCTAAATATATAATACTTCAGAATCCAAAAGAAGTTACTCTTGTTGGTATGGGATACGAAGGACTAAGAGTAACACAGGTAGATGAATTTTGTGCTGATTATATTGCAAATGCAATCTTATCAATCAAAACAGATCTTGAAAAGATAAAAACAATATTAAAATCAGGTGATGGTGCCAGATTATTTAATCCTGAAAACCAAGCACATTCTCCTTCATCAGATTTCTTTCTTTGCACTGA
>JAGODU010000218.1 GCA_017998095.1 Prolixibacteraceae bacterium
TGGCGTATTATGAATTGCGCGATAATATGCGCAAATACAAAGGACTGTTCTGCATGGTGACAATGCCTGCTATTCAGAAGATACCGCAGGAAGTCAACATCCATATCAATCTGGAATATCCTCCGGCAGAGACACAGGTGCTGCAATGGAAAGAACATTTGACAGAAAACGAATATCGCGAGGACGAATTGATGTCGCTGGTAAAAAACAATCCCATGCATATTGCAGAAATAGATTATTACGCCAAACAGGCCTACATCCAATCCGCCATCGAAGACCGTCCCGGCAAGGTGACAGTAAAGGATATCCATCATGTCATCGAACGCTGTTGCGACAAGCGCTCAAATCCGCCTTTGTTTGGAGGAACAAACAATCTGTAATGACGATTGATGATTGGATAGAAAAGGATTACAAATGGAATTACAAGAGCATTATGACGCCCTGAAATTGAAAATTAGAAATCGAAAGGAATCTTTTGAACGCTTTATCGCTGTGCTGGAGAATGAGACGACGTGGCTGACTTCCCCCGCCAGTACGCGGTATCATCTGGCTGAGGAACGGGGTTTACTGAAGCACAGCGTCGGTGTGGCGGAAACGCTGTTAAAAATTCGTGAATTTCTTGCACCGACGATAAGCGAAGAAAGCTGCATCATCGTGGGGCTGTTTCACGATGTTGGCAAACTGGGCGTGCCGGGACAACCTTACTATTTGCCGAATGACAATGCTTGGATGGTCAAAAATAAGGGGATATGCTACAAAACAAATCCGGATGTCGTCACGATGGGATTGGCAGTCCGCAGCCTCTATCTTATTCTGCAATACATTCCTCTTTCGGAGGCCGAAGCCCAGGCCATCACCTATCATGACGGCCAGTACATCGATGATAACAGGATTATTGCCCATAAAGAGGAACCGTTAACACTACTTCTTCATTGGGCAGACTACTGGACAGCGCATATCTATGAAGAAGGTCGAGAAAAAAAATTGCATCACGGAATCGAAAGATATCGTAATGTGCCAGTAATAAATAACATTTAATTAAAACTAAATTGTGCAGATTCATAGAGGAATATAGATCATGAACAGTAGAAAAAGAAGTAAGCAATGGCCCTTCCCACGGCACAAACAATATTCGGCAGAAATTCGTGTTGCCGCAGCGAAGTGGTTCAAAGAAAAAAAATTTGCACCCCATCCGCGCATGCCATATTGTCTTAAAGAATGGGTTAATTGGAAGGATAATATAATTCTGCCTGATGTTGCTGAATACATAGAAAAACAGAGCACGGAGGCCCAAACAAAGAAAAAGCCTTTTCCGTTGCACAAATGGCTTCATCACGGGATGAGTAGCCAAGCGATGGCTTTCAATCTGATAGGCCCTCTTATAATCCGAAGGGATTATGCGCCACTTTCCGATGTTTTGAAATCAAAAGACATTCCCGGCGCAAATGATATCGTGGAAGCTTGTTTCGAATATGAAGACAGAGATGTATTCAACGAAGACACAGGACAACCAACTTCTGTTGATATCGTGCTCAAAAACTCAAATGGTGAGCCACACATATTTATTGAAAGCAAATTGGATGAACAGGAATTCGGCGGTTGTTCTGTCTTCAGCGCCGGCGATTGTAGCGGGAAGAATCCCATTGGGTCTGAAAATGATTGTTTCCTTCATTTCATAGGTCGCACATATTGGAATCTAATGGCAAAGCATGGAATAACTGAATCCGTGCGCAATGATCGTCAATGTTTATTTGTTGCACATTACCAATTTTTCCGTGAAGTTATCTTTGCAATTGAAAAGGGCGGTATCTTTGTTTTGTTGAGCGACGAGAGAAGTCCTGTATTTCAATGTCAATCAGGTGAAAAAATGAATGGTTTACTGCCTTTTCTGTCTGAGTTGCTACCAGATAATCTACGAGACAAAGTCGCACCGATCAGCATACAAGAATTCGTTAATGCAATTGAACAATACAGAACACATCATGATTGGATATATGAATTTAAAAAGAAATATGGAATGGTCTAAGGCGTTGCACCTAAAAGATAACACCGCACTGACAAATGTTTAAAAAAGCAATACAAGAGAAATAGATTTAGAAAATACGAGTATTTCATGCGAGATTTTAAATGCAGGAAATCATTGATATTATGAATGACTTGAAACGCTTTGTCTTGCCGCCATCTGGCCGGTTGATTGTCAAACGGAACGGACACAGTATTACAAAGCAAATTCCCAAGCCGATCGTTCTCGTTGATACCCGTGAGAAATATCCTTTCGATTTTAGTGTTTTCAAAAACTGGATCGCTGATACAAGAAATCAGGCATTGAAAGTTGGAGATTACAGCATAGAGGGCATGGAGAAGTTGCTTGTTCTGGAGCGCAAAACTCTGACCGATCTTATAACAACCGTCATACAGGAGCGGCCAAGATTTTTTAAACAATGCGAGAAAATGACCAAATACCGTTGGCGTGCTCTTTTGATTGAAGCCAGTTATGAAGACATCAAGACGCCCTACGATTATGATGAATACAATACTTCGGCTCATCCAAACGCTGTTTCAGGAACCCTCGATGCTTTGGAAGCACGTTACGGCATCTCGGTCATCTATACATCTCTTTATAGGCCATTAGCTGAAGAGAAGGCTGCCAGCTGGCTATCGAAACATTTTACTTATTGGTATTTGGAAAACAATGGATTTGGTCGTGTACTGCAGGAGGGGGACTTGTAAAAAGCTCACACATTAATTGAATTTGATAAAGACGCTGTAAAAACAATATCGCTATAAAAAAGGAGCCAGTAAGAAATGAATAAAGTTGAACTGAGAAATGAATTTATGCCTTATCCTGAATCATTATTAGAAGACTGGAAAGCGGGCAATCATTCCATGCTCATCCAATCTAATGCTACCGACTACATTAAAAATATTTTAACCACGAAAGCAAAAATACGTCAGGGCAGAAGATTTTTCGGCGAAGCCTATATTGCCGGCAAAATAGAAATGAAAGAAGGTTGGTACAATTCCTTCAAATGGTTATCAGCGGATAAATGGCTTACAGGCGATGGATTGGAACCTGAGTTTGAAAAACCTTTTTATGAAGCTCTCATGAAGCATATTGGAGCTAATGTCTTAAGCAAATTGCAGGCAAAGGCCAATGAATTTTTTAACAACCACAAAGAAAAATTCATGCATGAAGGTAAATACAAAAAACCAGTTGCGCCCGACCTGTGGCTGATTGATAAAGATGGGTCTTTTAGATTTATAGAAAGCAAGCTGCCGGGCGATACAATAGCAGCGCATCAGATTGCCGGGCTCGCATTAATCGGAAAGTATTTGGGGGATTCTTTCCCGGTTTCAATTTCCATTATGCATCTTTATCCTGAAGATATAGATCCCGTGAGTCTCTACGATGATTTTTACAATCTGATATGAAGGTTGCGTACTACGTCAACACATCGAGTACGATAATTTATCGATCAGATACTGATACGTCTTATAATTGCAGTAAAAGAGTTTCAAATTGCAGAAGTATTTTTGCAGCAGAAACAAACAAAATTAAATCATAAAATTATTCTCCCTCTATAGAGGGGTTGTAGAACTAATGGAAATATTTCAATTTTATTCTTGAAATGTTTTCAAGAAGTTGTATTATTCGTTCCGACTAATTAAAATCTGACATTCTGCCAGAAAAATTAATAATTTTATAATGATATTGATGCGCATTTTCAAAAGGTTTCTCATCAATGATTACTGATTTTCATGCGAAATATTATGCTCACGAAGTAAGTAGAGTCGGCGGTGAAGGAATAGATCGCCTTGGCCGTGCATTATTCGATGCATGTGTCGATATGAATCCCCATCAAATAGAAGCTGCTCTTTTTGCGTTGCGTTCACCGTTATCCAAAGGTGTTGTCCTGGCAGATGAAGTGGGTTTGGGTAAAACGATCGAAGCCGGTCTTGTGATATGTCAGTATTGGGCGGAAAGACGTCGTAGGATTCTCATTATAACGCCAGCATCTCTGCGGAAGCAGTGGGCAATAGAGCTGTCAGATAAGTTTAATCTTCCATGCTTTGTTTTAGACGCGAAAACACTCAAAGAGACACAGAAGCAGGGCATAGCTGATATTTATGGAAGTCAGAATATCATTATCTGTTCCATGAATTATGCGGCTGCTAATGCTGAAAGGATAAAAACTGTTCCCTGGGATATTGTTGTTATTGACGAAGCTCATAAATTAAGAAACGCATACCGACAGAGTAATCAAATCGGTCAACAAATCCGTTGGGCAACCGACAATAGAAAAAAATTACTTTTGACTGCCACACCACTGCAAAATTCTCTGGCAGAACTCTATGGTTTATCCACGCTGATTGATGAAAACCTTTTTGGTGATATTTCATCTTTTAGAAATCAGTATATTAATTCAGGTGGGGATTTGACAGGACTTCGCGATAGGTTGGCCTCTTTTTGTTACCGGACATTGCGCAGGCAGGTTGTCGAATTTGTCCGCTATACTGAAAGAAAACTCATTACGCGGCCTTTTAAGCCGACAGAGCAAGAACAGAACTTATATAATGCCGTATCGGATTATTTGAAAAGAGATGCGACCTACGCTTTGCCTTCCGGGCAGAAGCATCTTTTAATCCTTCTTGTGCGTAAAGTTCTGGCGTCATCACCGCACGCAGTAGCGGGAACTCTCGAAATTATGCGTAATAGACTTCTCAAAATAAGGGAAGAAGTTAAAAAAAATGCCAGTATAACAGATTTGATTATTGCCGGTGACGAAATTGATGAGGATCTCCTTGATGAAATACTTGAAGACGAAGAAGATGAATTAATTGATAGAGCTAATGTTCAGGAAACTGAAAATGAATCTTCGGAAGAAAAAAAAGAAGAAACTGATGATAAGAAGGAAAAAACCGATAAAATCGATTTGAAGAAACTTGATGCGGAAATCCAGGAACTGACTGACTACATCAATATGGCGCGAAGCATTGGCACCGATACTAAAACAAAGGTGCTTTTAAAGGCGCTGGAAATCGGTTTTGAAAAAATGCAGCAAATGGGAGCTGCGCCCAAAGTAGTCATCTTTACGGAATCACGGCGCACACAAGCATGGTTAAAAGAATTTCTGGAAGGCAATGGCTATAAAGATCAGGTGCTCGTATTTAATGGCACCAATACAGATGCATTTTCCGGTCAAATATATCAAGAATGGCTTCAAGCAAATAAAAATACCGGTATTCCTTCAGGTTCAAAGTCTGTGGATATACGCACGGCAATTATAGATCGATTTAAAAATCAGGCCAGTATTCTTATTGCCACAGAAGCCGGTGCAGAAGGTCTTAATTTGCAATTCTGTTCGGCGATTATCAACTTTGATTTACCCTGGAATCCTCAGCGTATTGAACAACGTATCGGTCGCTGTCATCGTTACGGCCAGAAGTATGATGTTGTTGTCATTAACTTCCTGAACGAACGCAATGAAGCAGATCGGCGTGTCTATGAACTTCTGGAACAAAAATTTAATCTGTTTACTGGCGTGTTTGGTGCCAGCGACGATGTTTTAGGTGCCATTGATGCGGGGATTGATTTTGAACGCCGCATCCTGGAAATCTATCAGCAATGTCGGACGGCGGCAGAAATCAAGGCCGCCTTTAAGAAACTACAGGCGCAACTTGATGAAAAGATTCAAAACAAAATGCGCGATACTCGGAAAATTCTCATGGAGCATTTTGATGAGGATGTCCACGAACGCCTTAAAGTCAATATGGCAGGAACAAGAGATAAACTGGATAGAATCGGGCGTTTATTCTGGGCGGTTACAAAACACGCTCTGATTCATAATGCAGATTTTGATGATAAAGCTTTAGCCTTTGATTTGAATAAACCGCCGATATCAGAAATTCCAGCGGGGCGTTATCACCTGATTTCCAAGAAACAGGAAAATATCCCGGGAACCTATCTCTATAGGTTGAGCCATCCTCTGGGTGAACACGTATTGACCGAATCTAAGAAATTATCCTGTCCAACATCAAAGGTTGTTTTTGATATCAGCGGTCATGGCACGCGGATCGCACTTGTGGAAAAACTAAAAAAACGCAGCGGCTGGTTAAAACTGCAGCATCTGCGGATTGATTCCTTTGATACTGAAGAATATTTATTATTTTCTGCCGTAGATGATAAAGGAAATAGTATGGATCAGGAAACCTGCCAGAAGCTGTTTAATTGTGAAGGCACTGTTGATGCTCAAATCCCGGCTTTGAACGACAAAGAAAAACAGCGGCTGGAAGAAGATTGCTCTCGTCATACAG
>JAGODU010000219.1 GCA_017998095.1 Prolixibacteraceae bacterium
ACTAACAGATTTGTTTTTAAGGGCATTTGAAGTGTGCGATTTAAAAGTTTCTGAAGAAGGTAAAGATGACAATTCAAGTGCAGAATAAGTTCCATCGGCAACGATAAAGCTATCAAGATTAACAGTAACATTTCTGGAGGCTGATAAGTCTCTGTTTACAAGAATTATAGTCATTGAATCAGCCTTATTGTTGATTGTGGAATAGCCCGAAACAATATTATCTATAGACGAAGATGTGTTAACCTTTATTTCCTGAGCATAGCGGCTGTAAAGATGAAGAACCTCCCACATTCCTGTTTTCCATTTCCATGGAGTAAATATTTCAACACCATTGTTTGCAAAAGTTCCAATCATAGAAGCATAAGCAACAGCTGTTATGTTTGGATCAGATGATTTGATTTCTGTTTCAGTAAGAGCAAGCTTAATACCATGATTTTCGCCATAATGTTTATTGAGCCAATCGGTTATTCTTTGGAAGATATATTCTTTGGTCAACGAGTTATCCCAACCTCCTGTTAATTTTTTACTGCCGTTTGCACTTGGGTAATTGTAAGTTTTATCATAAAAGACCCTGTGGAGATTTACAACATCGCTGCTCTTTTCTTCTTCAGGATACCAATGAATATCCACAATATCAAGGACTCTTATGCCCGTTTCTTTTTCTCTGTCAGCACATCTTTTAATGAAATATTCTAGCCAGCAATAATATTTGCCGTTAATTTTAAAAGATTCATCTGCATAATTATACCACTGCCATTCATTGGCCGGCACAGGCCCTGTAAGTTTGATATTTGGAAATTTTTCTTTTGCCTTTTGTGCAACATCAAAATAAAGGTTCATGAAATCTGCTCCCGGTAATTGCTTTGGCATTACGTCATCATGCGTTCCACTCCATATTTCGGGTTCATTATCCATGCTCCAGTAAATGAAGTTTTCATTTGGAAAACCTAATCCATCGGGTCCAAACCAATGATCGAGGATTGCAGTTGTTGAGTCGGCATTCCAGGGTTCAAGATAAAGGTCGGGGTTGCCTTCTACAAGGGCTTTTCCACCTCCTGATTTATTTACTTGTCCTCCACCTGCTAAATTCTGAGAACAACCATCCCACCACTGAGAATTATTATATGTCCAGTCACCAAAATTATTCTTCTTATTTGAAGCAACTTTTCCAATCAGCTGGAAAGCCCACATAACCTGCATGTCGGGAGTGTTTTCAAGAATAACATTACAAGCATAGTCCCAATCATGATCATACACATTATTGTACCAGTCGGGGTGACTTGAAAGTTTCTTCCTCCAGTTGTACTTAGTTGCATTGTTACCTGTATTTTCGCGTGCAAACCTTAATCCTGCTTCTTTATATAGTTTTATTTCATCTGCCTTAGTGGGAGACCCAAATACATTGGAAAAGTTATTGTTTCGTCCGTAAAGATATGGGGAAACAGGCATTCTTCCCTGATTGACATTAACCTGAATAGTTACATCCTGAGCATTGCAGCACAATATCATTGAAATGAAAATGACCGGAAGCAGATAAATGAGTTTCATAGAATAAGATTATTTACTGATGCAAAATTAATCTGATTTTGAAATCAGATAGAAGGCAAATGTTGCAATTATGAGTGTTGAATGTTTAAAAAGAATTTTGAATTTAGAGAATGATAATAACGATTTTAATATTTTATATAACAGATGTAACAAAAGGGAGATAATTGTTTTAATATTGAAATGCCGGACTTTTTAATCATCATAAATGCAATTATTTTTGTACTTTAGGTATATCAAAAAAAATAATCTAAGAAATGAAAACCACCTTTCTGTTTTTTCTGATTTTAATTTTCATTGGGATTGATAGTTTTTCGCAGTATAAACCCTTCCCTCAGAATGTAAATTATCCTTATGGGTATAAACCGGCGTCGATTACGTCAGACTTTGTAAAATCAGACTATCTGACATTAAAGCAAAAATTTGTCGTAGAATGTGGTGAAACTTACAGAGTAAAATATGAAACTCCTTCTCAAACGAGGGGAGAAGCAATCGGGTTTGTAATGATACTTTCCGCCTATATGGGCGATCGTGAACTATTTGACGGATTATTTAAGTTTTACAAAAGCAAGCTTACAACACAAGCCAAAGGTATGATGGCATGGAATGTAACTTGCGAAGGAATAGAAGATCCGGGAAGTGCAACTGATATAGATATCGATGTAGCTTTCGCTCTGGTAGTTGCTTACGACCAATGGGAGGGTAATTATCTTGAAGAAGCTGAAAAGATTATAAAGCTTTTAGAGACCTACATGATAACAACTTGTAATGGTGTAAAAGTGTTATACCCCGGCTATAGTGGCGTTCCCTGGGGTGGATGTAATGAAACTGATATTCAATATTATACTCCGGGATTCTTCAGGATCTTTGCTAAGGTAAGCGGAAATAAGGTTTGGGATCAGCTTGCAGATGACTCATATATTTTATTAAACAATTCAGCAGATGAAATAACAGGACTTGTGCCTGACTGGCAGAAAGCAAACGGTGAACCTACAGCAAGCAGAGAGAAGAATTACAAATATGATGCCTGCAGAGTACCATGGAGAATGTCTCTTGATTATTTGTGGAATGGAAACAGTAAAGCTCAGACATGGTGTAAGAAGATTAGTGACTGGGCTTATGATATTGGTCCGGCAAACATAAAAGACGGATATAAACTTGACGGGACACCAGCAGGCAGTAATCATAATAGTGCTTTTACCGGTGGACTGGCTGTTTCAGCAATGTGCAACAATCAGGATATGGTAAATGATTTTGGAGCTGAATTAAAAAAGATAAATGATAATTATTGGTTTAATAACTGCACCAGAAGTCTTTATCTTTTTACTTTGTCCGGCAATTTTTGGAAACCTGTTAAATATGACCCTTCATCTTCAACAGGTGAAGTAAAAAAAAACGAAATTGAAGTCTTCCCCAATCCTTCAAAAGAAGGAAAGTTCACAGTAAACTTTGGTGTGAATCAAAATAGCTGGGGAAAATTTAAAATTGAAGTCTATGATTCAGCAGGCAAAATGGTTTATTCTGAATCAATGACTAAAAATCAAAGTTCTTGCATTATTGACCTTGGTACACAGAAAGGTGTTTTCATTATAAAAGTCAGAGGAAAAGATATTGATTACAGTACCAAATTGATTGTAGAGTAAGTGCTCCTTTTTGATTTATCTATTTTTTAAAATTGAATGTCTAAAATTGAAAGTATAAGATAAATGTTACTTATACTTTTACATATCTATGATTAGATAACTCAAAGATTTTTTTATGAAAACAAGAAAACTCAAAAACCTTGCATTTTCTGTGTCAAGGTTGACAATCCTTTTTGGATTATTAGTATTTATTTTCATTTCAAACATTGCCATTGGGCAGTCGCCTTCATTCAAAACATATATGAACCCTGTAATTCCGGGCGATCATCCCGACTGCACAGTAACTAAAGTCGGAGATGATTTCTACACAACCGGTTCATCATTCAATCCTACACCCGTGATATACCACTCTACTGACCTGGTTCACTGGGAAGCAATTTCCCAACCTGTTAGTGCTTCCTGGTCAAATTATGGCGATTCGCCCGGAGGTGGATGCTGGGGAGGACATATCGTATATCACAAAGGAATGTGGTGGAATTTCTTTAAGTGTGGCATAATGCATTTCGTAAAAGCATCTGATCCCAAAGGCCCATGGAGCACACCGGTTGCTATGATCAAACCATCAGCATTACCTTATGAGTTGGGTTATGATAATTCAATTTTCATTGACGATGATGGTAAATGGTATTTGATAGTTAAAAATGGTCAAGCTAATAATGGTATTGTAGAGCTAGGTGATAACGGACAGCCGACAGGTGTAGTGTATAATCTTAACTGGCTGAATCCCGAACCTGCTTTACAATATGGCTGGGCAGAAGGACCTGTAATGTGGAAACACGGAGAATATTACTATTATTCCTTTGCATTGAATGTTGCTGGAGGCCAAAAAGTTATGAGGAGTAAAACTCTTACTGCTGATAAATCTTCATGGGAGTTTCTTGGAAATTTTTTCAATGAAAATGATCCCTTAAAAGGTAATTCATTGTTTATTAGTCCTAACCATGCTTCTCCGGCAGTAATGATCAGTGACAGTACATCCTGGATTGTTCATCCGATATGGGCAAAGGGAGAATGGGCAGGACAGGGAAGACAAGGACTTCTGAATCAGGTAAGATATAATTCTAATGACATTCCTGTTGCAGATTATCCGGTTAATCAGTCGTTCACTGCTCCTAAATTGCCAAGCAGCGGTATACCATGGATGGTGCCCAAATCTGATTTCTTCGATACAGAAACATTGAACCCGGAATGGTCTTTCCTTGGATTTACAAACAGAACAAAGCAATCATTAACTGATAGGCCTGGATGGCTTAGGATGTCACCTAAATCAACCGGAAAAACAAAATCAAATACAGTAATAAAGAACGATGGAGAGCATAATTACTCACTAATAACCAGAATGGACTTTAGTCCAAAGGATGCTGCTGATGAAGCAGGATTACGTATAATAAGAGGAGATGAAACAAAATTTGTAAAGCTTTATTCAACAAAATCGACTGATGGAGAAAAAACAATAGTTTTTAGTTTTGAGACAACAAAATATGAAGCTGAAAATATATTTGGGGATACAATTTGGTTGAAGATGGTAAGGATTAACCATAAGATTACCGGATTTTTTAGTGGAAACGGAAAAGAATGGCAACAAATTGGAAGTCCAATCGATATTGCAATAATTGATTCATTTAACGACAATTCATCATGGGCGGGGACACGACAAGGACTTTATGTTACAGGTAAAACTGATGCTTTTTTTGATTTTTATATATATCGCGATGCTTACACTCCAATACTGGCTGAAGGTTTTGCTAATCAGTATGGAACATCAAAAAGTTCCTACAGTCAGGGAATAAGAAGTCTTGATAATATCCACAATAATGATTGGGCATTATATGCAGGCGTTGAATTTGGAAACGGAAACTACTATTCCAAAGCGGATTCAGTGATATTTGAAGCATCAAGTGCAACTTCAGGCGGTATAATTGAAGTATGGCTAGATTCAATAGAAACGGGAATTAAAATATCAGAATGTAAGATTGAACCTACAAGTGCATGGAGTGTATTTCAAAAATTCAAAGAACCTGTTTCAGAAGTAACTGGAAGACATGACGTATACTTAAGGTTTAAAGGAGAAGGAAGCGACAAACTATTTATTTTAAAATGGATTACATTCACGAATAATTCACCATTTACTTCTTCAGCCCAATTGATTGGAAAGAATAAAAAACTGATTGTTTTTCCCAATCCTTCTAATGGAAATATAACTATAGATTGTGGTTTCAGTTTTAATAATCTTTTTATTTATGACCTAAGTGGTAGAATGGTAAATAAAATTGATTTCAAGGAACCAACTGATAATACAAGTTTAAATTTAAACCTTAAAAAAGGGATATATTTAATCAAAGCTTTTACCGAAAATCATATTTCATATTCAAGATTAGTAATAGAATGAGGCATTGAACATTCTTCATTCTTAAATGTTAATTTGATTAATATATAAGAATGGAATGTTTATGAGATTAGTAATTCTGTTAGTTTTAATCTTGTTTTCTTTTGATTCTTTTTCTCAGAAAACTGATAATAAAGTTAAAGGTATGGAATACAAAAAGCTTACTCCGGAAGAAGAAAGTGTAATCTTATATAAAGGTACAGAAAGACCTTTCACCGGAATTTATAATAATCATTTCGAGGAAGGGACATATCTTTGTAAAAGGTGTAGTACACCGCTATATAAATCATCAGATAAGTTTAAATCCGGATGCGGCTGGCCAAGCTTTGATGACGAAATCAAGGGGGCAGTAAAAAGAGTACCTGATAAAGACGGAAGCCGAACTGAAATTGTATGCTCCAACTGTGGTGCACATTTAGGTCATGTATTTGAAGGTGAAAGGTTGACGTCAAAAAATTTAAGGCATTGTGTTAATTCTGTTTCTCTGGATTTTAAACCTGTTAAAATTGTAAATATGAAAACCGGAACTGCTATTGTTGCAGGAGGCTGCTTTTGGGGCGTAGAACATTATATGATGAAGCTGCCCGGAGTTATTTCTACTGAAGTAGGTTATATAGGTGG
>JAGODU010000035.1 GCA_017998095.1 Prolixibacteraceae bacterium
CAAGCAAAGAAAACAAATAGTAAACCAATCCCGATAAACGCCACCCCATGAAGATAAGATACCACCTCACAGCAGTTATTATTCTGCTTTTAAGCGCCTGTACTTCCCAGGAGAAACTTGCTTACCTAAGTAATCTTCCTGAAACAGGTGGTGAACAATTTTTTCCTATGGATATCCCTGATTACAAAATCCAGCACAGGGACGTGCTTTATATAACAATAAAGGCAATGACTCCGGATGGAACAATTAAAGACTTTTTGTCATATGGTACAGGAGGGCAGTTGTCCAATGTTGGGCAAAGTGAGGGTGGTGGATATTTATATGGGTATGATGTTAACTCTGAGGGTAATATTGTTATACCTGTTGCTGGCGAGATTAAGGTAATGGGATTGACTCTGGAAGAAACAAGAAAACTTCTTCAGGAAAAGGTGGATTATATTTATAAGGATGCGACAGTCGAATGTAAGTTATTAAGTTTTAAGTTTACTGTAATTGGCGAAGTTCGTGCACCGGGGTCATATATAAATTACAATAATTACCTTACAGTGCTTGAGGCTATTGGAAGAGCTGGAGGTGTAGGAGATTTTGGTCGGCGTGACAATGTTTTGGTAGTTCGGCCTGTGGATGGAGGATCAAAGACTTTCAACCTGAATCTGCAGGACAAAAACCTTCTTTCAAGTGAAGCTTATTTCTTGTTACCAAATGATGTCGTTATTGTTGAACCTGTTAAACAGAGAATCTTTAATCTTAATCTTCCGACAGTTTCATTTATTCTTACAACAATTACTTCCGCTATAACCACAACCTTGTTGTTTATTAATTATTTTGGTAATAATTAAGTGTTATTATAGGTTTAAGGCTACATTCGTTTACCGGTAATTACAAATAACTATTCAATATTTAATATGAATACTCTCACTGAATCCCAGCTATATGACTCCCTGACAGAAGATAGTTCTGTAGATTTAAAGCGATATTTATCGTTGTTTATCAGTAACTGGTACTGGTTTGCCATATCACTGTTCATCGCTCTAAGTCTTGCTTATGGTATTAATCGATGGTCAGAAAATATTTATACTGTTTCATCCACATTATTAATAAAAGACAATCAGTTTGGGGGAGGTGTTTCAAATTTTAGCAATATTTTCCCCGGGAGTAATGTTTATCAGAGTGATCAGAACCTTAAGAACGAAGTTGGAATTTTGAAATCTTTTTTCCTTAATTACAGGGTGATGGAAGAATTATCAGATTTTCATGTTGTTTATGTCAGTATTGGAAGGAGAGGAATTGTTGAGTCCCGAATTTATAAAAATGCACCATTCATAGTTGAGTATGATTCTTTGGATAAACAAACCAAAGGTGTTGCGGTTACTGTGCGTTTTTTATCCCAGGATAAATATGAGCTTGAAATTAATAGTGACATAGATTTTAAGAAAACTATGTCCTTTGGAGAGAGGTTTAATGAAATGGGTTTCGATTTCACCATTGTTCCTGATTCAGAAAGGTTCACTTTTGATCCTGATGAATCAAACAGGTACTATTTCTACTTCGTAAGCCCTATTGCACTAGCAAACCAATATAGGCATAAATTAAGTGCCTTGCCAATAGAAGAAGATGCAACTCTTGTTACACTTTCAGTTAGTGGCTTAGTCCCTCGTCAGGAAGCAGATTATCTTAATAAGCTAATGGATATTTATCTTCTACAGGGGTTAGAGGTTAAGAACAAAACAGCAGAGAAGACGATTGAATTTATTGATGGTCAGATTGGTTCTATCTCAGATTCTTTGAGAATAGTCGAAAATACTTTGGAAAATTTTCGCTTGTCCAACAGGCTGATAGATCTGAGCTCGGAAGGTAGTTATATTCAGAGCCGTTTGGAAAGATTAGAGGATGAACGAAGCAACCTTGTGCTTCAGAAGAAATATTATGAATATTTGCAGGAATATATAAGCTCAAAATCAGAGACTGGTGATATTGTATCACCTGGTTCGATGGGGGTGACAAATTCATCTTTGGAGAGACAGGTTGCTGAGCTTGCAACTCTGCAGGAGCAAAAAAGAAGGTTAAAAGTTAATATTTCTGAAGATCTGCCGGCGATAACAGTCATTGACAATGGAATTAATAACGTTAAGGCTCTGATTACAGAAAACGTAAAAAGCAGTGTTAGTGCACTCGACAACACAATCAGGGAATCTGAAAAGAGGATTACACAGGTTGAAGCAGAATTGAACAAGCTACCGGGAACAGAAAGGAGGCTTATAAACATCCAGAGAAAATTTGACTTGAATAATACTGTTTATAATTATCTCCTTGAGAAGAAGGCTGAAGCTGGTATCGCTAGGGCTTCAAATGTTTCTGATAACAGAATAATTGACTATGCAGAACCTTTTAATTCAGCAAGGATAAGTCCGAAGACCAGAAAGAACAATCTAATGGCTATTATGCTTGGCATGTTTATTCCGGTTATTCTAATCATTCTGATTGATTTTTTCAATAATAAGATAATTGATAAAAAGGATGTTGAGAAAGGTACAAAAGCCCCTGTAATCGGATTCATAAGCCATAATAACCTGCAAACAGAGATGCCTGTGAAAGAAAAGCCGGGATCCACGCTTGCTGAATCATTCAGGTCTGTCCGCACTAATTTGAAATACTTTATTAAGGATACTCAAAATCCCGTTATTTCTGTTAGCTCAACTGTTAGCTCGGAGGGTAAGACTTTTGTTTCAGCTAATCTTGCTGCAATTATTGCCTTAAATGGGAAGAAGGTTCTGCTTGTTGGCCTGGATCTGAGAAAGCCCAGAATTAACAAGATCTTTGGAGTTGATAATAAAACGGGATTAAGTAATTATTTGATAGGCCAGGAGAAATATGATAACATTATTATCCCATCCGAAATTGAAAATCTCTGGTATGCTACCTCAGGACCCGTTCCTCCAAATCCTGCAGAACTTATTGATTCAGAGGAAATGAAGGCTTTTATAGCAAAAGCTAAAAAGCAGTTTGACTTCATTATTATAGATACGCCTCCGGTTGCGATAGTTACGGATGCCTTACTTGTTGCTCCCTTTACTGATCTCTATCTGTTTGTTGTGAGGCAGCGGTATTCCTCAAGGAATACGCTTGAACTGGTTGAAGAAATGAGGAAAAACAGCAGTATAAAAAACCTTGGAGTTGTTATAAATGATATCAGCCTCACAGGCTATTACGGTTATGGACTGCGATATGGATATGCATCAGGTTATGGATATTACTATGGTTATAACTATTATGGTCATGGCAAATACGGGAGGTATGGATATAAAGATAAGGCTGCCGGCTATTATAATGAAGAATAAGAAATTTCTGTCACGATGCAATCACCCAATCACCCAATCTCTCAATCACTCAATCATCCAATGGATCTCTCGATACCGGTAATCATACTCTGCGGCGGCATGGGAACCCGCCTTCGCGAGGAGACGGAATATAAGCCCAAGCCAATGGTTGAAATTGGTGGGAAACCAATCTTGTGGCATATTATGAAGCATTATGCTTTTTATGGGTTTAAGAATTTTATTCTGGCATTAGGATATAAAGGGAATATCATACGTGATTATTTTCTGAATTACTATACTTACAATTCCGATTTTACAGTAAGTCTAGGAGAAGGAGGAAAGATTAGAAATCATAACGAATGTATAAAGGATGATTGGACAGTTACGCTTGTTGAAACTGGAGCTAACAGCATGACTGGTTATCGTGTCAAGGTCGCAGGTAGGTATGTTAAAGGTCAGAATTTTATGGTAACCTATGGAGACGCGGTATCAAATGTAGATCTCGAAAAGCTTATACGGTTTCATATGGAACAGGGATTAAAAGGTACTGTAACAGGCGTATATCCACCGTCACGGTTTGGAGATCTTGAAACTGAAGGGAACCAGGTCAGGAAGTTCTACGAAAAGGTTAAGGATGAAAATCGTCAGGAACCTATCAACGGTGGTTATTTTGTATTTAAAAGGGAGTTCCTTGATCTGATACCTGAAGATCCTTCGGTCGATCTTGAGCGGGTTCCCATGAAAATGCTTACAGAAAGCTCTCAGTTGGCTGTATTCCGTCATAAGGGCTTCTGGCAGTGCATGGATACTTATCGGGACAATCAGTTGCTCGAAAAAATGTGGAAAGAGAATCCGGTTTGGAAGATTTGGGATTGAAGGCAAGATAGAATGATTGGCTGATTGGAGCACGGATGACACAGATCAGACGGATTTTCATGGACTTTAATTTGTGTGAATCCGTAATATCTATGTCATCAGTGTTCTAAATTAATATTATGCAAGGGTTTAAAGACTTCTATAAAAACAAGAAAGTCCTGGTTACCGGTCATACTGGTTTCAAGGGCTCGTGGTTAACTATCTGGTTAAAGAGATTGGGAGCGGAAGTTGTTGGGATAGCCCTTGATCCCTTAACTGACAGAGATTTATTTCTTCTTGCAAAACTTTCAGATAAAATCAAAGACTACAGAGAGGATATCAGAAACATTGACAAGATTCAGGAAATTCTAATTTATGAAAAACCTGATATTATCTTTCATCTTGCTGCCCAGGCACTGGTCTTACCCGGTTATGAAAATCCTGTTTCAACATTCGAAACAAATGTTATGGGTACTGTCAATATCCTTGAAGTCTGCAGGCATACTCCCTCTGTAAAGCAAATAATCATTGTTACAACCGACAAGGTTTACGATAACAAAGAAACATTGACCGGTTACAGGGAAACAGATCCCCTTGGAGGCTATGATCCTTACAGTGCCAGCAAAGCTGCAGCCGAAATCGTAACCCAATCCTATAGACTCTCATTCTCTCAATCAACCAATCAATCAATTTCAACTGTCAGAGCCGGCAACGTCATTGGTGGAGGCGATTGGTCCCGATACAGGCTTGTTCCGGATATTATCAGGTCGCTTGAAACAAATACCCCCGTGATAATAAGGAATCCTGAAGCGATTCGACCATGGCAGCATGTCCTTGAGCCTCTAAGTGGATATCTTCTTCTTGCTCTCAGAATGTTGGAAGATCCGCAAAAATATTCAGGACCATGGAACTTTGGGCCCTGTGAAAAAAATAGTGGATGTGTAAGAGATGTGGCAGATATGCTTATCTCTATATGGGGTAACGGGGAATGGAAGCCTGAAAGGGAAACAGGGAAGTTACATGAAGCAGGCCTGCTGAGGCTGAACATTGCCAAATCACAAGATATTCTTGGATGGAATCCTGTAATGGACTTCAGGGAAGCTGTTAAATGGACGGCAGAATGGTATAAAACTTACAAGGGACTTGATGTATTTAAGCTTTGTGTGGATCAGATAGAAAGGTATACCGCTAAATGGAATTCTGCGAGCTTGAAATAGCAGGATTATTTGAAATAATTCCTGGGCCTCATTTTGATGAACGTGGATTCTTTATGCGTGCATATGATATTGATGAGTTCAGGAATCATGGTGTGCACAGGGAATGGGTGCAGGAGAATCATTCACGATCTGAAAGAAAAGGAATAATAAGAGGCTTGCACTTCCAGGTTAATCCATATTCCGAAACAAAACTGGTAAGATGTATCAGGGGTGAAATATTTGATGTTGCCGTTGATCTGAGGAAAGGATCAAAAACATTCGGTAAATGGCATGGAATTTCTTTGTCTGAAGAGAATAAAAAGATGTTTTATATCCCTCGGGGATTTGCTCATGGATTTTGCACCTTGACTGACATTAGTGAAGTCGTTTACAAAGTTGATAATTATTATTCTGCTGAGCACGAAAGAGGATTGCTTTGGAACGATGCTGATATAGCGATTGAATGGCCAGTAAAAGAAGTGATACTTTCTGCCAAAGATCAAAAAAACATGACTCTTAAATCATTAATAGAACTCGGATGACACAGATTAAACGGATAATCTCGGATTTGAATTAGTATAAATCTGTCAAATCCGTGTCATCAGTGTTCCAATAGAAATTAACAATGAACATACGTCTATTCAAACCGTCCCTTGGCGAAGAAGAATTACAGGCAATTAAAGAGGCATTTGATCGATCCTGGGTTGGTTTAGGGCCTAAAGTTGCAGAATTTGAAGAAGCCTGGAGAAAGTTTATTGGATGCAAGATGGCTGTCGGGGTGAACTCCGCTACCGCAGCCCTTCACCTTGCTTTAGCATGTTTCAGGTTTGCTGAAAGAAAGAAAGTTCTCGTACCTTCACTTACTTTCTCAGCAACAGCATCAGCTGTGTTATACAATCGTCTGATTCCCGTTTTTGTTGATTCGGACCCGGTAACCCTTGGGATGAGTTTTGAAGACCTGGACAAGAAATACGATAAGGATTGTGTTGCAGTTATTCCGGTTCATTATGCAGGACATCCTGTACCAATGGATAAACTCGTTACATGGGCAAGATGTAAGGGGCTGAAAGTAGTTGAGGATTGTGCTCATACTGCAGGAGGTGTTTATAAAGGAAAAACACTTGGTACATGGGGTGATATAGGATGTTTCAGCTTTGAGGAGAAGAAATGTATGACCACTGGTGACGGGGGTATGATGGTTACAAATGATCCTGAGCTTTTCACGGATGTAAAAGCCATGCGCTGGGTGGGGATCGATAAGGACAATTGGAAAACTGCACAGGCATATACAACTGTAAATCATGATGCAATGCATTGGTTTTATGAACTTAAAGTGTTGGGCTACAAGTATAATATGAATGATCTGGCGGCATCGATCGGCCTTGTTCAACTAAAGAAACTTCCGGCTTTCAACAGACGGCGATCGGAGATTATCAGCCAGTATCTGAGTGGAATAAAAACAATTAGTGGAATTGAACCTTTGCTCCCGTTTGAGCCTGATAATTATTCCTATCAGATGTTTGGTATCAGGGCTGACAAGCGGGATGAACTGATGATTTACCTGAAAAGCAAAGGTATCGCAACTGGTTGCCATTATACTCCACTCTCCGTTCAGCCATTGTTTGATAATTATGGTCGGAACTGTTCTTATATAGAAAAAGAAGCGAACCGATTCATTACTTTGCCCCTTCATGCAGATCTAAAAAATGAGGAAGTCAATTACATCATAAAAGCTTTAATGGAACACAAATTATAAGGATGATCAAAGATCAGTGTAAATCAATAAAATCCGTGTCATCAGTCTTCCGTCAATTATGAAAACAGGTCTGGGTTTGTACCGAAAATACCGTACACTATACTCCTATCTTAATTTGTTCAGATTTGGATTAAGAAAAGTTTTAGTGGGCTTTGATGTCGCCAATATTTTTATCCAAAGGGTTGATAAATACTCTCTTCAATTAATACTTCGGAAATATGGTGCTGTAATTGGTAAAGGTTGTGATATTGAATCCGGGCAGATTTTTCATAATTGCCAGAATTACAGTAATTTAATTATTGGTAATAATTGCCATATCGGGAAAGGTTGTTTTTTTGACCTAAGGGATAAAGTTAGAATATCGGATAATGTAGTTATTTCGATGGATGTAACTTTTTTAACTCATCTGGATGTAGGTAAATCTGCATTAACTGGTACCTTTCCTCCTTCCTCTGAACCTATAATGGTTGGATATGGAGTATTTATCGGTGCAAATTCATCAATACTTATGGGTGTTTCAGTAGGAAGTAAAAGTTTCATTGCAGCTGGATCAGTTGTAAAGGATACAGTTTTGAAAAATGTCCTGGTTGGAGGAGTACCGGCTAAGGAGATTAGAGTGTTGGAGGAGAAGCAATAATATGAAAGTTGCATTTGTTATTCCTTTTGCCTTTGAAAGGTTCTTTCATGATGCAAAGGCTCTCTTTTCGTATCCAGAGAAATTTGAAGATGAGATTATTAGTAAGAGAAACACATGGCATTTCAATTGGGCTAATGCTTTATCACTTTCAGGGAATGAGGTAATTTTTATTCATATTTCCCTATTTGGAAAGAAGGTTAGAGAATATAAGCATATCAATGGTATAAAAATTATCAGAGTACCAACAACCTATCGCAGGTCTAAATTACAAAGTGAATTTTCTGTTTCATTGTTAAGGGTTATTTCCAAAATCTCACCGGATGTATTATTCAGTGTTACTCATGTTCTTCCCGGGATAATTGACATGTATGATGTTTTATCTTTTTTTTCAAAAAGGAAGGGAATTTTTATAGTTGCAAGAAATCCTGGAGCTGATACGTTTAATTGCATTTTTGAAAAGAGGAATATATTAAGCTCAAAGCTTAAAGCAGCATCCAGCTCTCATAGGTATTATTATAAAATTCAGTTATATTTATATTTGTTATATACAAGCTTTGAAGCAAATCTAAAGCTATTTGTAAAAAGTCAGAGTTTGAGGTTAGCGTCTTTTATTATTCCTCAAACCCATGTTGATTATAACGGATTACATTCTAAATTAAAAGTAGATAAGAAAAAGCTTATAATGCTGCCAAAACCTGTTGATCTCAGTATCTTTTATGATATGGACAAAATAAAAGCATTTAGGGAGACAAATCTTAATCCTGAAAACAGGTATATTCTGCATGTTTCCAACTTGTTTAATACAAAGGGTTGTGAATTAATTATTTCAATGCTTCCTGAACTGATTGGTAAATATAATGATATTATTCTGTTAGTTGCCGGAGGAGGTATGAAAATGGTTGAGTTGCAGTCATTATCAGTCAGTTTAGGTGTTGAAGAACATGTTATTTTCCTTGGACATATAGATCATTCTCGTCTGGTTTATTACTATAATGTCGCTGATGTTTTTGTATTGCCTACCCAGATCCCAAATGAAGGGATTCCAAATGTAATTCTAGAGTCTATTGCTTGCAATACTCCACCTGTAAGCACAAATTTGCCAGGCCCTAGCGAAATTTTAAAAGATGGCTTGGGATTGCTTATAAATATCAATGACAAGGAAGAACTGATTCATGCAATTGAACAGGTGCTTGACAGGGAATTTGTAATTGATGAAGTTAAAAGGAGAGAGTTTTTGAATAGTTATAACCTCAAGAGTGTTGGGGAAGAATTAAATAAGCTGATTAATAAGCTAACTTTTAATTGATTAAATGAATTAACTAATGATTTACAATGAGCGTGATAATACCGACAGATAAATAATGGATTACTACAAATCAGCATAGTAGAAAAAATGCAAGTTCTTTTAATTATAATAAATACAAACAGAAGCATTTATAAGTGTTTGCGAGAAAAGTAAATATATACATTTTACGAACCCTTATTGTTGGAATTGTAAATGTTGTAACACTTTATTTCACCGGACACTATCTTGGTCCCCGGCCAATGGGTTTAATTGGTTTTGCTACCTCATTTATTCAGATATTCTTCATGTTTTCTGATCTGGGTTTGGGACAGGCTCATATCAAGCGAATTTCTGAGGGGAAGAATGTATCGTACTGTATGGGTACCTATCTTATTATAAAATTAACGCTTATATTAATTCTGCTTTTTGCACTAATAGGCTTTCTTTTATTTAAGAAGCATTATTTTCAAGCTGAGTTTGATGATCCTGATCAGGAAAGAATAATCTATTTGCTTTTAATCCCTGTAATTCTTGTTCAGTTAAGCAATATCCCCCTGCATACGTTTGAAGCCAGAACCGAGTCAGTTAAGGCAAGTTTGCCTCTTGTCCTCTCCTCATTGATCAAAGCACCATTTATTGTTTCCGTAGCTCTGTTCGGGCTGGGTGTTTATGGTCTGGTTTTCGCAAGGTATGTAAGTGGTCTGGTAATAATTGTTGTTGCTTATAGATTGCTTAAAGATCCAATAAAATTTCCTCCTAAAGGATATTTCAGGAGCTACTTTATTTTTGCATATAAAGTGTTTTTTGTTACTATACTTACCCAGATTGCCTTGCAAATTGACAAACTATTGATCGGGAAATTTGTTTCTGTTGAAGCAGTAGGAGTATATGTGTCAGCTTTATCAATAATTGCCGTGCTGAATGTAATACCGAATTCTGTTGGCAGTCTTCTTTTTCCAACCATTTCAAGGGCTGACTCCGCCGGTAATCTGGATATGATTAAAGATTATACCCTGCTTTCTGAGAAGTATATTGGTATGACTGTAATACCTGTTGCAATCATTATCTTTTTTTTTTCAAAATCAATTATTTTTTTACTTGTAGGACCTGATTTTTATGATGCTCAAATACCTCTCTCTATTTTATCGTTTTATTTCTTAATCAACGGATTGAGGAAACCGTATGCATCACTTATTGCAGGGACAGATAAAATGTCGCTTTTGGCTCTGATGTCCACCATTTCTGTTTCAGTAAATATTATCCTTAATCTCTTGTTAATCCCCGACTGTTTATTTGGAATTCCTCTGGGTGGATTAGGAATTAAAGGTGCTGCCATTGCAACATTGACTTCGGGCATTGTGTATTCATTGTTATGTAGGATTGTAGTTTTCAGAACAACAGGAATAAAATCAAATAAGAGTGTTTTAATACAATATTTTGCTGCATTTATTATGGTATTATCGCTTTATCTTTTAAACAGAATTTTTCCTGTTGATAATGTGAAACAATTTAATATGTTCTTCGCACTTTGTTTCAATTCGGCAATTGGGGTATTGGTTTTTATCAGCATATTAATAGTTTTTAAGGAAATTTCCAGGACGGAGTTGGAATTAATAAAGAATTCAATCAGCCCGGCCAAAATGAAAGATTATTTTAAGAAAGAGATAAAAGAATGAATCCTAAGTATTTCAAATCTCGGGAATAAATCATAATTACGATCCTTGGTTCAATTATTAATACTACTTTTAAGTATAACTTTCATTATTAGTGATAAAAGATCACTGCCATGGCTGTTAGTATTCTTTATGGCTAATCCTGGTGGTGTTACAGAGGTTTTTTTGTCCAAATCCCAAATGGGAGGTTTTTATTATTTTGACATTTTCTTCCTGCTCTCATTTGCTGTTGTTTTTTTTGGTCCTTTCAATGCAAATCTGTTCTTTAAAAATAAAACAGCCCGGGGAATTTTTCTTGTTCTGTTGTTTTTCGTATTTTATAAGATTATTGTCTGGGGTCTTATTGTTCCCGAGGTATCATTCAGCGATTTTGTCAGATACACTCTGATAAGAGAAAGGAGTACAATTTTTGGTTTTTTTTATTTTATTCCGGTTTATCTGTTTGCCAGAAGGGATATTAAATCATTTCTTTCAATAATTATTATATTCAATTCCATCATCGTATTAGCAACTTTGTTGACCATTGTGTTTGGTCTTGATCTTATGCAAGTTGATCAATTTGAAAGATACCATGGGAGTAATACTTTAAGGTACTTGATCCGCAGTTACAATTTCTTGCTCCTGTTAATTCCTTGTGCTTTAACGATTATAATAGGAAAGATCAGGGTGAAATATTTTAACATCCTTGTTTTGGGCGGCTGCCTGGTAGTAATAATCATCATTATATCCATAACAAAGGGACTCTATATTAGTGCTGTTGGCATGATTGTTTCTGCAACTTGGATGACTATTAAACTGTTAAAAATTCGAGTTCACAAGAGTTTTTTCCGGATTGCAATTGCAGCAGGTCTACTGATTTTTTCATTGGGGCTTTTATTTCCAAAATATTTAGAATACTCCCAAAAAGCTTTTCAGGATATTTTTATGCTCGCTACCGAAGGTGAAACAACCGAAGGTGAAACCAGCCGTTATTGGCAAATTCCTGCATTTATGCATGAGATCAGTCAACATCCTTTTTTAGGTACGGGGCACGGATATGATCAATTATCAAAGGAATTTGATATTAACCAGTTTGATGCGACTGATTTTCCTTTACTTGCAGGCATGATGCAATACGGTGCAATCGGGATAAGTATATATTTAATCTATTATCTTAGACTATTTCAGATAATTAAAGGAATTTTAAAGAAGTTGGCGTCATTAGGCAGAGCGAAAATCCTTCGCTTTTATAAATATGAGTTTATATTTTCCATTATGTCAATTGCCTACATGGTTGGTTATTTTTTAAGATTCTATCAGATTTTTTCAGAATTGATTAATGGAGTGGAATTAATAATTATGTCAATTAATACAGGAATATTGCTCGCGTGTTTTGAACGGATCAATATTAAAAGTCAAGTGGAATATTCCAGCCAGCTTAAAGTGTCAGATTAATTCCTCTGCTAGTTATCTTAAAAAAATGAATAAAATTATCAATTTAGCAGTTGCAAAGATCCGTTTATACCTCAGGAAATATAATTGCAGGAAGACAAATCATTTTGTTAAGGATTATTACAAGCTTAATAAACGGATTCCTATTGAATTTGAGCATAATATCTGGAGTAAAAACTTCTACTGGGATTTTTTCTACCATAGTTTGCCTCATGCTGAGAAGTCCAGGTATTTTGTTCCTTATGATTATTATTCTTCTGTTATAGAACCTGCCTTAAATGACAGGCGTTATTCTGCTTTCATATCTATGAAAAACATGTATGACAGGGTTTATGGCAATCTTGAGGTCAAGCTGCCCAAAACCTTGCTGAGATGTATGAACAATATTTATATGGATGCAGAATATAACTTGGTTCCAGATGCAAGAGAATTGATCAGATCAATAAAGCAGGATGTAATTGTTAAAGCTGCATCAGATTCTTACGGTGGTTACAGTGTCAGGAAATATATTCTCCGGGATGATATATTGACTGATAAAAAAAGCCTGGCACCATTCGATTTAGATACCCTGAATAAAGCCTATAAGGGAAGTTTCCTCATTCAGGCGGTGGTTAAACAACATCCTGAATTGGCAAGGTTTCATCCATACTCTTTGAACACAATCCGTGTTATGACATACCGTTCAGTAAAGACTAATGAAGTTGTGATACCTATGGCGATGCTAAGGATGGGAGTAGATCAGTCTGTGGTAGATAATGCCTCCAGTAATGGCATTGCAGTGGCCATAGATGAAAATGGGTTCCTTAACAATATGGCATTTAATCAATTTGGTAAATGCTTCGAAACTCATCCTACTACAAATCTGAAGTTTGAAGGATCACGGGTTCCAAATTTTAATATGATTAGAAGTGTAGCTATAAGATTGTCAAATATAGTGCCCTATCAGAGAATAGTGGGATGGGATTTCAGCATCGATGCCGATGGAGATCCGGTCCTTATTGAATTGAATATTGGTACCGGAACATGGATGTACCAGATTGTAACTGGAAAACCACTCTTTGGAATTTATTCCAATGAAGTGAAAGAGTACATAGACTCACTTTGAAATAATAAACAAATTGTATTAGTATAACATTGTCAATAGGTACTTCGCGTATATTCCTTTAATAGGACAGATTGGGCTGCAAGTATTTTTCTTGAAAGGAATTTAAGATCAAATTTATATTCATTAGGACCAATATGAATGCTTATTATGATTTAAGAAAAAGAGTGGTCATTAATCAGCCTCAGGATTGTTGTCCTTTTGATAAATGGGTCAATTCAGAAAGGAATGATTGTCCTTGTGCCCTGCATCCTGAGGGATTCCTTGTTTTTTTGAATAGTTCTGAAATGTCTCTTAATGATGAATACTTTAAGTCAGACCCTTTCGGATTGAAAGAAGACCTCGATAATGTTTTTCAGAAAAGAAGGATAAAATGCACAATTCAATTATTAAATGACCATAAACATAATCATAAGGGTAGACTTCTTGATATTGGTTGCGGGCAGGGTCATTTAACAAATATTATTAAAAGCAGGTTTCCGCTTCTTGATGTATATGCTATCGATCATTCCATATCCGCAATAAGTTATGCAAACAGCAATTTTAAAGGCATTAGTTTTTCTGTTGCAGATGCATTTCATCCTCCTTTTCCGGATGCTTCCTTTGATATTGTTGTATGTAATAATTTATGGGAACACGTTCCTGATCCGATAAATCTTGCGAATTCAATTCACAGAATCCTGAAGACGGACGGAGTATTGATAATATCTACGCCAAGCAGGTACCGTCTTGCTAATATCATTAATATGATCAAAGGGAAGAAGGCGGTTCTATTGAATAAGTATCATATTACAGAATATTCTGTTGGTCAGGTAATAGAACAATTAAATTATTCAGGATTCAGAGTTGAAAGAATATTCTCGGATCCAATCAGGGAAAGAAAAATAGGAGGCAGGTTGTTTAAAACCTTTTTGTCTGCTTTGATCAGGTTTTTCAGATCCCATCATGTTCTGGAGCTGACGGTCTTTTACTCAGCAGTAAAGCGCCCTTCACAAAAATAAGAATCAGAGCCGTATTGCAAATTGATTAGAACTTTAATAACAGGAAACTCAAATTTCAAATAGCTTTGTGTAAATAAATAATTGCATCAGATAATAAGATTTGTACAAAGAACAGATGAATAATTTCAGATTGAGTAAAGGATTAACTGTCATTATCCCTGCTTATAATGAAGCAAAAGGAATCAGGCAAACTGTGATTGACCTTGGCACCTCAGCCCGGAAATTTAACTGGACCATCTTGGTCATCAATGATGGATCTACAGATAATACGGTAAATGAATTAAGGGATATTCCCGATCTGACAATTATTAATCATCCTTACAATAAAGGATATGGTGCTTCGCTGAAGACCGGAATAAATTATGCTGAAACTGATCTGGTAGCATTATACGATGCAGACGGACAGCACAGGCCAGAAGATTTGGAACGGTTGTATAAGGGATTGGGTGATTATGACATGATCATTGGTGAACGGGGAAAAGATTCACACCATGACAGGATGAGGAAACCCGGCAAATGGATACTTTCAAAAACCGCTAACTTCCTTACCGGACGTAAGATCCCTGACCTAAACTCAGGATTGCGGATCATTAGAAAAGATATCATTAAGAAATTATTGCATTTATTTCCAGATGGATTCTCTTTTTCGACTACTTCTACAATTGCATTTATTAATATGGGTTATAATGTTGGATACATTCCCATTAAGGTAAACAGACGGAAAGGTAAAAGCTCCGTCAAGCAAATTAAGCATGGTTCTGGTATACTGTTATTGATTCTAAGGCTGATCGTGCTTTTTAATCCGTTAAAGGTCTTCATTCCGGTTAGTTTGTTTTTATTCTTGGCAGGCTTTATATATGAGATTATATATGGCATTATCTTAATACCTGGAATAAAAATACTTCCTGCTGCTTTGCTGGCTTTTATTTCAGGTATTTTGGTTTTTTTCTTTGGTCTTGTCGTTGACCAAATTAGCGAGATGAGGAAATACTTGGCTAAATAATTTATTCCTCAAGTAAATGCCTTTTAGTGAAAATAGGATTCTTGTCGTAGTCCCTTTTGCTTTTCATAGGGAAAGTGGCAGCTCTCTGAGTACTTTTTACAGAGTCTCTGCTTTAGCTGACTTATGTTCACGGATTGATGTAATAACCACTCCACATGGGAGATCAGTCGATATCGTTAATGTATCAATTAGAAGATTTCCAAGTATTAAATTGTTCAGAAATTACGAACCTGGACAATATTTTAAAAAGCTAATGTATGAACCTTTTTTATTTTTTGGAACTCTTTATTGGTTGATCATAAGGAGATTTGATGTTGTTATTGTGCATGGAAGCTCCATATATTGGGCGTTTCTTATTCATAAGCTGTTTAAAGCTAGATTTATTGCAACAGTTCATGGTAATATAGAAACTGAGTTGGACAAGTGGGGAATATCTAAAAGTAGGATGATAAAAAGGATATCAGCCAAGATTGAAAACAAGATTTTAGACTCTTTCTCATTTATCATTGCTGAGCATGATGAAGTTAAAAATATACTCGTCCGTGGGAATGTTGAACCTAACAAAATCAAAGTAATAAGGATCTGTGTAAAGAACGTTGATCGGTTTGTGAAAATGAATTATGATGATTGGTTTATTGTTTTATATACAGGTACCTTTGTAAAGGTACAGAATTTGGACCTTCTTTACAGAACAGCCAGCCTACTCAAAAATGAAAAGATAAGGTTCATCCTTATTGGAGGTACTTCTCATGAGATTGAAACAGAAAAAATTAAAGTAGAAAGATATGGGGTGTCGGAGATAGTTACTTTACTTCCCAGAATGCAGCAAAAATACTTAGAAAGTTATTATCGAAATGCAGATATTGTTGTTTCCCCTCGCGTGTTCGGGCATGATACCCCAATGAAAATTTTTGATTATCTGAATTATGGGAAATGCATAGTTGCGACTAACAAACCAATACACTCAGGAATATTGAATAATAATGTATCTCACTTGGTCGAACCAAAACCAGAATGTTTTGCTGAAAAAATTAGGGAACTTTTCTTTAATTATGATCTCATTTTAAGGACATCAATTAAAGCAAAGGATTTTTTTGTTGAGAATTTTGATTTTAAGATCATGGTAAAGGCATACAAAGAAGTATTACACCATTATTCAGAATAATGTCTTTGCTTTTAATATTTTGTATTTTATTAGTATATAACAAAAGTAATAACCAATGACTTTAAATAATTTTAAAATAAAGTTTTACATATCAAAGTTTTTAGGACTTAATGGAGATCCATTTCAGGATATTAAAAAACTAATTAAGAAAAATGAAACTAAAGTAATCTTTGATTGCGGAGCTAATGTTGGTAAAATAACGGCAAAATTTAAAAGTAACTTTCCCAATTCAAAGATTATCTGTTTTGAACCTTTTATAGGTTCTTTTAGTAAGCTATATGAGAAATATTGGAACCCAAAAGATATTATTCTAATAAATAAAGCCGTTTCTGAGAATTCCGGGGTAAATCAGTTTTATATTTATGATGACCCTACCTGCAATTCTCTATTTTATAAACCAAATAATGGAAAATTTTCCGGTGACCACAAAGTAATCGAAAGTATAACTGTTGACACCGTATCCATTGACGATTATTGTCTTGTTAACTCAATACGAAGCATTGACATACTAAAACTTGATATTGAGGGGGGGAGAACTAAAAGCCTTAAAAGGAGCAACTGATTTGCTAAAACGTGGTGCTATAGCAGCAATCTATTCCGAAATATTGTTCCAACCACATTTTCAAGATGGGACAAATTATAGTCAATTGTTACATTTCCTTGATGCTTTCAATTTCTCACTCTACAATTTGTATAACCTTAAAAGAGGTAAAAATGGAAGACTAAGAAGGGGTGATGCTCTCTTTATTCATTCTTGTTTATTAGGGTAGGCGTTCGAATTTGTTTTATTAAGCACATTTCAATTGGGAAAGTCAATTCCAGTAAAATCAATCTTATTATTTTTTATAAAACTAATAGTAAGTATCTCAATATTAGTATTTGTCCTATACAAAGTAAACCTTAATAACTTTGTTCAGACAATTACCGAAATTAGTTGGTTTATTTATTTGTATCTCTTTTTGTTTTCATTTCTTCTTGTTAGCATAAATGTTAAAATCCAGCAATCCATTTTCATGTTTTTTAATTACAAATTTCCATTTATAAAAACTTTGCAACATAACTATATAAGCTTACTTTTTACATTGATTATTCCTGGATTTTATGCCCCAGATTTTTATTTAGTTATTTACTTTAATAAAGAGATAAAGAATTATTCTCTTACTTTAGCAGGTATTTTTATCAACCGGTTATTCGGATTTTTTATTTTTTTATTTTTTGGTCTCATTTCAATACTAGTATTACATTCATATTTTCCCCTTGGCCATATTTTTGATATTACTAAGTCATTTAATTTTTTTATTGTTCTAGTAATAATAGTTATACTGCTTTTATTAGGAGTACTTTTCATAAAGAAGTTTTGGTATGAAAAGGTTCATTCTTTTAAGAATATAATTATTAAGGTAAAAACTAATATATCAAATAATTGTAGGCTATTCTTCCGTTTCATAATGTTAAAGTTGATTTGGTATTTGGTCTCAATTTTAGGAAGAGTTTTGATAGCTTTACTTTTAGGAATAAATATTCCCATTCTTCAGTTGGCTGGAGTTATTATATTAGTAAACTTTTTGATTTCTCTTCCAATTTCAGTAAATGGTATTGGTATAAGAGAATTTGGTTTTATAGGACTTTTTTCATTATTTGGAATTGACAATACTGTTGCCTTAACAATTTCAATGTTGGATTTTTCATTGTTTATAATCCCTACAATTATTGGAGCAATGAATCTGTTGGCGATAAAATCAACCAAATTAAGTATCTTTCGCCCCCCTTCAATTAATCTTGATGAGAAAAACTTGGATTGAAATTAGGGTTCAGAATTATGTTTTTTTCTTTCTAATACTAAGCTTTGTAATTAGATTATTAGTCGCTATTAATGGATATGAAAAATCTATTTGGAATAACTTTGCAGATGATTTAGGGAGAGAGGTATACGCAAATACTATTATTTCCAAAGGCATTTTTTTTAAACTGGATGTAATCCAAAGTCCTGAATCAATATTTGCTCCGGGTATTCCAATTGTATTAGCCATAATGAAAGTAGTATTTGCAAATCATTGGTTTGCGATTTTTGTTTTAAACGCTTGTATTGGGACTCTAAGCTGTCTTGTGATATATTTGATTAGTAAAGAGTTTTTTAATAAAGATGTCTCCTTGTTAGTACTTCTTTGGGCTTCATTTTATCCAAGTTTTATAAGGTATACGGCGACTGCTGGCAATGAACCTTGGGTTGTTTTTTTATTTTCATTAACAATGCTTTTCGCGTTACGTTCGATAAGATATAGTAAAACCTATATTAATGAGATTATATTCGCTCTGTGTTTAACAATTCTGTTTCATTTCGACGAAAGATATATAGTTTATTCCTTGATATTCTCCCTTTTCCTTTTTTATGGATTTGGAAGTATTATTTCAAAGATTAAAAAGATTCTTGTTTTTGTGTCCTTTACAATACTGTTTTCTGTTCCATGGTTTATTAGGAATTATATTGTATACAATGATATAGTAATTATAAGTTGCAGGACAAATAACCTGACAGAGCCATTTTTTCATCAAAGGAAGGAACTTATTTTTTTTGATCACATTAAGGATGATGCTTTTTTGAGCATTGAACAGATTGATTCAGTAAGAAATGGGCTATTAAATAGTTTTTCGAATGGGAGTGCTATAAGTAAATTGCAGATTGAAGCCATGAAATCAGGTAATATTCCACATGCCTTTACTTTATCTGAAAAGATACGTAGCAGAATTTTTTTTCTATGGGTCCCTTTTAAGACCATTGATAATTACCGAATAACAGGATATGAGTTTAATCCTGCCTGGTCATGTAGGCATAATTTGCTTTCGGGCTTAAGCTATGGAGTATTGTTGCCATTTATGTTCCTTGCTTTTTATAATTTGATAAAAAATAGAAACTGGGAGGTTGTTCTTCTGTTTGGAGGAGTACTTTTATATCATACTTTTATCCATGTTGCATTTATACCTTATACCCGTGACAGGTATCGACATCCGGTTGATTTCATAGTGATTATCCTTGGGGTATATGGAATTTCTGTTGTTTACAATTGGTTTAAAGCGAATAAAATCAAGAAGAAAGAAAGAGTTGTTGAGAATGGATAATTTGTCCGGTAAAGTCGTTGTAATTACTCTGAATTATAATCAGAATCAATTTACCCTTGAATGTGTGAAATCAATTCTGGAGAGTGACTTTGGAAATTTTGAAGTTTTGCTTATCGATAATGGATCGACTTCCCAGAATCAAAAAGAGTTGGAAAAGTTGCTACCTTTCGATCCCAGATTGATACTTCATGTGATCACACCCAATCGTGGTTATGTAGGAGGAATAAACTACAGTCTCGACCTTTGCAAGGTGCAAGATTCCGATTATGTTTTGATAATGAATAATGACACTCTTATTGATAAGGAAGCTATTGGTGAATTGGTAAAAACCTGTAAAAAGCATCATGATGAAGCCATAGTGAGTGGAAAAGTATACCATTATGACAGACCAAGCGTAATTCAGGATATCGGATATTCTTTTACGAATGAAAAATACTTGAATTGCAGGCAGATAGGACTGGATGAAGCCGATACAGGGCAATATGATGAAGAAGTTGAAAGGGATCTGTTGGATGATGTTTTTTGGTTATTTCCTTTTAAATTGTACAAAGAGATAGGAGGCTATTCAAAGTACTTTTGGTTTGATTATGAACAGGCTGATTTTGCGCTTAGAGCAAAAAAAATCGGGTACAAATTGATTTACACCCCACATGCAAAGATATGGCATAAAGGAAGCCCGTCTGTCGGTGGGCGTATTCTGAATCCTGTACAGGCATACTACTCAATGCAGGGTGCTCTGATATACAGGTACCTTCATCTATCAAGATGGAATTTTGTGAAGTATTACATTAAAACTGGAACAGGAATACTTGGCTCCTTTTTAAAGTGGTTTCTTGGTGTTAAAACCGGATCGGGCAGGTTGAAGTATAATGTGGCAAAGCTGAAAGGATTTGCTTACTTCAACAGGTGGATTGTCAGAAAGAATGAAAACACGGGAGAAAATCCCTTTATTACAGACAATAAATGAACAGGTATTTTTACAAATTTTACGAAATCCTTAAATACAAGAGGTTTGATAAGCTGGTTTTTCCGGGAGAGATATTTACCTTTTTGCTTGAAAGTCAGTATTGGGACAGACAGAAACTTACAGAATACCAATTGAATTGTCTTAATGAGTTATTGGTATATGCAAAAAAGTCCCATTTTTATAATGAATTGTACCATGATATTAATCTTCCAATTGGAAGTTTGGAAGAAATTAAAAATATACCCGTTGTAGCTAAGGATGATCTTCAGAGAAGCTTTAATAGTTTTGCAACGGGTGAATATCTAAAAAATGGATATTTTGGCAAATCAAGTGGTAGTACAGGAAATCCAACGTCCATATACCTTTCGCCTCTAGCAATGGCGTACCGAAATGCATCGAAATCACGTTTTTTTTCATGGTGGGGATTTACACAGTATGACAGATGGATTAATTTTACTGCCTATCCGAGGACTGGTTCAACAGTAAATCGGCTTAAGGATCTGTTGACGCCCAGGCTGGATATTGATATATTTACATTAAATGATACTACAGTAGCAGAACTGTTGAAAAAAATAATCGACTACAAACCAAAGTATTTCCGTGGTTATGTATCAGCATTGGCAAGTTTTGGAAGGCTTGTTAATCAAAAAAAGTTGGACATTTCAGGGTTGAATTTAAAAGCAATAATAGTCACATCAGAAATCCTGTATGAGTCAGATCGTGAATTTATAGAAAGTGTTTTTAACTGTAAAGTGGTAAATGAATATGGTGCCGCGGAGGCTGGATTATTTGCGTGTGAATGTCCTGAAGGCGGAATGCATATCCAGGAGGAGTCATTGTTCTTGTTTGTTGATAGAGATAATGAACTTGTAAGCACCGAATTTCATAATAAACTTATGCCGCTGATAAATTACAAGGTCGGTGACAAAGTTGTACTCGCTGAAAGGAAATGCAAATGCGGAAGGGAACTCAGTCTGATTGAAAGCATAGAGGGACGGATAGGCTCGGATGAACTCATCACATCAGATGGCAGGAGATTGAATTATTTGTTTTTCGACAGGATGATAAAAAATCTTGCAAAAACTAAATTGTGGGGTCAGATCAAAAAGTTCCAGGTTATCCAGGAGGGCTTGACCTTTACATGCTATATAGTCAGGATGGATCATTATAATGAACATGAAATAGAGTCATATATAGAAAACTATATCAAAGACGGAGTCGGGCAAGATGTGAAAGTCAATTTCATTTATAAGGACACAATTGAGCCTGACAAAAGCGGTAAATATAGAATATTCAAGAGAGTAATGACATAAATAATTGAGAACTAATAATGTCAAATCAACGAATCCTTATTTACATAGCCGGAGCAGCCAGTTCTGTTTTTGATTCACAGGTAATGTCGTTACTGGAAGAGTTGTCTAAGAGAGAGTATTTCGATAGGATGTATTTGCTGTTGGGCACTTCTGAAAATGAACCTGAATACAAGTTATCAGCGACCATTTCAAGTAATAACTTAAAGATTATATATTTTAAACAATACCCGAATTACCGGATATTCTCAGGTTATCAGAAAAAAGCACTTTCTCAAATATTAGATTCAATCTTAGTTAGTGATACTGTAATACACATAAGGGGAGAGAGTCTGGCTGGTTTGATAAAGGATATTATTGACAAAAAAAGTCTGAGAAATGTAAAGTTGCTTACCGATATCCGCGGGGTCGCGATTGATGAGTTAAATCTATATGTAAAAAATTCTTATAATCCAATTAAATATAGATTTAAAATAACACAATTGAGGCATAATTTGTATAACGCATGTAAAAGGAGTGATCATATTTCATGTGTATCTGATGCTTTAAAAGATTATCTTTTGGATAAAATTTCAAACATAAATGTGCCTATAAGTGTAAATCATTGCCTGGCAGCTGAAGATTTCGTTTTTTCATCAGAAAAAAGAATTTTAAGCAGAACCAGGCTTGGTATTCCTGAAGATGAAATATTATGTGTTTTTGTTACTGGTGGCAAAGGCTTACATCAGAACATAAGCAATATAGTTAATAACGTTGCTGACAGAGGGTACAAGATTTTAAACTTGTCAAAGACGGAGATTATTAATACAAATGTTATTAATCGATTTGTGCCTTATCGGGAGGTTCCTGAATATTTGTGTGCTGCTGATATAGGGATAGTATGGAGAAATAGCGATATCGTCAATAAAGTCGCTTCTCCAGTAAAATTCAGTGAATACGTATGCTGTGGCTTACCTGTAATTTCCAATAATGGGGTTGATCTAATAACGAAATATATAAATGAAACCGGATACGGCCGAATAATAAGTAATTTTAGTGAGATAAATCCGGATCTGCTATCCTCACTAACACAATTGGACAGGAAGAAAATCTCAGATTATTCAAGAAATGTATTCTCTTCCCGGGTAATAGTAAATGGATACTTAAAAAGCTATGATAATCTAATGGAATCCATTGGCTAATCTATTGTTCTGGAGAGGAATTTAACTATAATAATTTTAAGAAATATAACAAGCCTATTTATGGTTGGTAATATTTCTTACAGCTTTATGTAATTATGCGGGGAATTGATTTTGTAAATATGCAAAAAGTTTTTAATGTGTTAGGAAGGATATTTGGCAAGGGATTGATGCTCTTTCCTTATAGGAGAAACTCCATAAAAGTAGTGTTTTAGTAACCTGTTGGAAATAATGAAATGAATTAAAGTTAAATAACTTTAAGCATTTAAAAGATTTCGATATATGATAGAATCAAAGGAAGATTATTGTTATTATCTTGAAGCAGATAGGATTGCTAAAGCAATACCGAAGAAATTATGTTTAAGGCAAAGGTTAATTAACTTGTTTTTCCCTAATTATGTATGGAAATTTCAAAAAAGCTTACGTAAGGTTGAATATTTCAAAAACAGAAAGAAAAACATTTTGACCAAATTAGAATATTTTTTGGTTTATAAGAGGTATAAGAAGTTATCCTATAAATTAGGATTTAGTATACCTCCAAATGTTTTTGGTCCAGGATTGTCTATAGCTCACCATGGTACAATAATTGTTAACAGTGCTGCACGTATCGGTGCAAATTGCAGACTTCATGCTTGTGTAAATATTGGGACAAAAGCTGGATATGGAGGGAAAGCTCCGGTTATTGGAGATAATTGCTATATTGGCCCAGGAGCCAAGATATTTGGAGATATTAAAATTGGAAATAATATAGCGATTGGAGCCAATGCAGTTGTGAATAAGTCATTTGAAGGGGAGAATATGATTATTGCTGGTGTTCCTGCAAAAGTAATTTCCGGCGTGGATGTTTTTAAAATTTTAATCCCTGCGACCATTATTATTGATAAGGGACTTGGAGAAGAAGCGGAAAATTTAATACAGGAGAATAGAGGGACTTTATCACAAGCAATAAGGGGTTTTATTGATTAAGCTTTATTGCTTAAAAATCCTCTGATAATCATGAAAATCTTATTGGTCGCAAACTACAAGGGAAATGTTGGAGGTATTTCCGGTGTTGTCTTTAATACATGGGTACATCTGAATAATGATGGTTTTAATGCAGAAATATTTAATACGAAAAGAAGTCCTGCTGCCAGGTTGTTTTTGTTTTTGCCTTTATTAAAAAAGGTTAAAAAATTTGATATTATTCATATCCATGGGTGTTCGTATCTTGGTTTTTTCCCAATCTTGGTAGGCATCATTGCCAGTAAATGTTTTTATAAAAGAAAAGTCGTTGTCTCATACCATGGTGGAGGGGCAGAATTATTCTTAAGAAGATATAATAACATAATTATCAATATACTTCAGAAAGCAGATTGTGTAACCGTAATGTCGGGTTTTTTGCAGGATATATTTAAAACATATGGACTTAATACTACTATTTTGCCTAATATCTTTGATGTACCCGAAAATATTAACATAAAAGTAGATTTTAACACGCCGAGATTAGTTTCTGTAAGATCCTTAAGCAAGCTTTATAATATAATTGATATAATTAAAGCATTCGAAATGTTAATCGGAACATACAACAATGCTGAGTTGAAAATAATCGGAAGTGGAAAAGATATCGATTACCTCAAAACATTTTGTAATGAAAGAAATCTCAATAATGTTGAGTTCGTTGGATTTGTCCCGAATAGAGAAATCGGTCTTGCATTAAAGGGATCTAATGTTTTTATATCTGTACCCAGTGTTGACAATCAACCGCTCTCAATTCTTGAGGCATTTGCATTTGGGATTCCTGTTATTGCCACTGATGTTGGAGGTATTCCATATATGATAGAGGATAGTTTTAACGGCCTTTTAGTCAAAGTGAATTGTCCGGATCAAATCTGTGAAAAGGTTAAATGGATTATGGAAAATCCGGATAAAGCGGGAGCTTTAGTTGATAATGCGAAAAAGGAATTGACAAAATACAGTTGGGATTCTATCAAAATCAAGCTATTACGTATCTATAAAGATAAGGATGTAAGAAATTACGAATAACTTTTAGAATATCAGGAAACCGTGGATTTTCTTTGTTGAATTATTCTCCTGAAAATATTTTGTTCTTTAAAACAAATAAATGCGTGAGTTTATATAAAAATATATTTGTCAGATCATTACTGCCCATTGCAGACAGGCTGATGAAGACGGAGTTTTCGCAGAGCTTGAATATGATTTTTGAAATGAATTCATGGTCCAGCGGCGAAATTGAACAATGGCAAAACATTAAGCTTCAGAACTTGGTTAAGCATGCATATGAAAATACATCATATTACCGGAACCTGTTTGATCGTATGAAATTCCGGCCTGAAGATGTCCGTACTAAATCAGATTTATCAGCTTTGCCCATATTGAAAAAGAAAGATATCCTGCAAAATCCTGACGATTTTATCCCGAGAAATATTAATAGGATTAAATATATAAATGCTGCAACCGGTGGTACAAGTGGTGACCCGCTTCAGTTTTTACTGGATTACAGATCTAAATCTTTTGGAACAGCTTGTAGTGTTTATTACTGGAATAAATTTGGCTATAAATATGGGCAGAAATATATCGCTCTGGGGAGTTCTTCCCTGAGCATCAATAATAAAATATCTTTGAAGAAAAGGATTTATAATAATCTCAGAGGCCGCATTTCTCTTAACGGTATAGGTCTTACGGATGAAGTACTAAACGAATATGTTTCTTTAATAAAAAGGGAAAAAATACATTTTATCTATGGTTATGCTTCTTCAATTTTTCTTCTTGCGGAATTTGTTATAATAAAAAGCATTAAAATCAACCAGATAAAAGCTTGTTTTACAACATCGGAGGTTTTGACTGATTACTACCGGACTGTGATCAAGTCTGCTTTTAATTGTGATATTCTCGATTGTTATGGGGCAAGTGATGGCGGCGTTACAGCATTTGAGATCAAAGCGAATCTCTATCGTGTAGGTTATAATTGCATTGTTGAAGTACATGAATCATACGCTGAGAATACAGGTAAAATTCTTTGTACTGATTTATTCAATTATGCAATGCCATTTATCAGATATGAATTAGGTGATGAAATCAGGTTGGCTCCATCATCCGAAGGTGATGGGTATAATGGTCAGATAATTAGCGAAATATTCGGCAGAACTTCAGATGTTTTCCGGTTGGGCAATGGTAGAGTGTTGACTGGACCCGGATTTACAGTACTTTTTAAGGATATAAATGTTAAAGCTTATCATATTGAATTAACTGGGCCACTCGAAATCTCAGTTGAAATAATAAAAAAGAATTCATTTAACACAAAAGATGAGAATACAATTGTTTCAACCTTTAAAAAGCATGCTGGACATGATTGTAATATTATTCTAAAATTCGTTGATAGTATAGAATATTCCGGGAGTGGGAAATCCAGATTTTTCTATTCAGGTTGAAAACAATCATTTAAATCTCCAAATTTCATTTTGAATATCTTTTAATAATAATAACTACCAGGTAGCTAATTTTAAGTGACAATGAATATTTTGAATATTGATGAATTAATCATCAAAATGAATTCCAGCTATGTCTGGGATGAAGAACCTGTGTTTTGTTTTACATCAGATGTTGACTGGGCATCAGAAGAAGTTCTAAAGGAGTATTTCTCTGTAATAAACGGTTACAAGATTCGACCTACATTATTCGTAACACATTCTTCTTCAGTGATTGAAGAGAACTTTATGGCTAACCGGATTGATAGGGGGATTCATCCTAATTTTATGGCTGGTAGTTCACATGGTGAAACTTATAAAGAAGTAATTGAAACATGTATCAGGTTTGCTCCGGAATCATTTGGATTCAGAAGTCACAGAGCATATGATGTAACCGATATTACTCACTTGTTGCAAGAACATTATGGTTATAAATATGTTTCAAACCAGATTACAGTGCTTCAGCAGTTTGTAAGGCCGATTCTGCACGAATCGGGTCTGATTAATTTTCCTGTCTTTTTTGAAGATGGCACACATCTCTACAACAGATTGGATTTGAGATTTGAGAAGTACCTGTCTCTGTTTGAAAGTCCCGGACTGAAAATTATTAGTTTCCATCCGATGAATTTTGTTTTTAATTCCCCTACCATGAAATTTATGAGGACAATTAAAGACTCTTTATCAAGGAAGGAATACAACAGTATTTCTAAGAAGACGATTGATAAACTCAAAAACAGGGAAGATGGAATTGGAAAGACAGTGATCGACATAATCAATTATGTCCTGAGAAAAGGTTTTAAGGTGATGTCAATGAATGAAATGTATAATTTGATAAATATTCAAGAGCATGAGAATGTTAGAAACAGACAGGCTTTTGTTAAAACCTGTTGAGGAATCAGAATTGGGCAGCTTGCTTGAGATGCAATGGAGTCAGGAACTTATGAAATACATGATTTTCAAGCCTTTATCACTCGAGAATCAGAAGGATTGGTTTAAGTCATTAGGTAAGGAAAACCTTGCATTCTCTGTCTATCTGAAAAATGTTGCCCGACATGAATTAATCGGATTGGCAACATTAAATCATATTGACCGTCTCCATCAGAGAGCTTCATGGGGGATGAAATTAAAACCTGATTTGCAGAGTAAAGGAATTGGTTTTGAAGCCTCCCTTATAATAATAGATTTTGCATTTTCTCATCTCAATTTAGTAAAAATACATGCCGATGTAATAGTTGGAAACGATTTTAGCAGAAAACTTGCTGAAAAAGTAGGTACCCGGGAGGAGGGATTACTGCTTAGCCATTATTATCAAAACGGAAAATTCAGGGATGTGGTCTTATATGGTATTTTAAAAGAAGAATTCTATTCAAAGAATCGTATGGCACTTATTAATCTAGGATTATCTACCAACGCGGATCCGGTTTAAAGTTGTCCTTGGCAAGTAACAGGCAGAACAAATAGAGAATCTTTGAATTAAATACAGTTATGAGAGTTTTATTCCATTTAGGGCATCCTGCACATTATCACATGTATAAAATTGTAATTAAGAACCTTATCGGGTTAGGTCATTTTGTAAAAATTACAATAAACACAAAGGATATTCTGGAGCAGCTACTCTTAGCCGACGGGATTGACTATGAAAATATTCTGCCAAAACGCAGACGCAAAAACACAAAGTTTCAAGCCTTCATAACTTTCTTGAAAAAGGATTTTAAACTATTCAATATCCAGTTATCAGGCAGATATGACATGTTTGTTGGAACTGAGCCCGCCTTATCACATGTCGGTTGGTTATTCAGGAAACCAGTTCTCCTTATGGTGGAAGATGACGCAATCTTGATACCGGAAGCTGTTCGACTATCATTCCCGTTTGCGAAATATATTGTTTCACCTGTTACATGTGATCTGGGGAGATGGCAATTCAAAAAAATTGAATACAATGGGTATCAAAAATTGGCTTATCTGCATCCCCGATATTTTGTTCCTGATTTAAAAATTGTCAGAAATGTTATACCTGAGAATGAAAGATACTTTATTATTAGATTATCAGCTTTGTCTGCATATCATGACATTGGCAATGCCGGGCTTACCGACAATATTGTCAAGGAGCTTGTTTCAATTTTATGCACAAGAGGACGAGTATTGATAAGTTCAGAGAGGAAATTATCCGATGAATTATTGAAATATTGCCTTAAGATAAATATTACTGATATCCACCATTTTCTTTCTTACTCGGATTTATTAATTGCTGACAGTCATAGCATGTGTGTGGAAGCTGCAATGTTGGGTACTCCGTCTTTAAGGTTTAGTGATTATGCTGGACGGGTTGGAATTTTGGAGGAACTTGAAAATAAGTATGGATTAACTTATGGGATACCAGTATCCCAGCAGAACAGACTGGTTGAGAAGGTAAAGGATTTGTTAAATACCCCTTTTTTAAAACAAAAATGGCTTGTAAAAAGGGAGAAAATGCTAAATGACAAGATAGATGTGACGGCTTTTTGGACATGGTTAATTAATCAATATCCCAGATCGATAGAAGATTTAAAGGAAAAAGACTGTGATGACACATGATTATTAATAAGTTTGGTCTTGTCTAGTCATTAATTTTTTATACAAATGTTAAAATTGATACAACAGCATAAGATATCTATTACACTTAAGTGAGGATAATAAATGAGTTGAAATTGCTTTAAATTTTATAATAAATTTTTTCAATGCTATTATTAGAAACCGGCAGGACGATTTATGTCCCTGCCGGTTTCTTTTTTTACAACCTTTCACATCGCTTATCATAACACAAAAACAGACAATATTAACAGTACATGACCGTTATATTTAACCATATAAAAGATAGCCTATAGTGTAAAAATTGACCCGGAAATTATTTTCTGCCTCGTAGCCCAACTTACGAGGTTTATTATTAAAGGCAATCTAGAGAAACCTGACATGAGAGTATCAATAGTTAACTCATTAGGAGTTGCTTTTATTAAAAAAGCAACTAAAATTCTAATTTATATCTTATTCAGTTTTGTTTTCTTAAGCAAATCCTTCGGCCAAGCTCCAGGTTGGTATGTTGGGCCATCAGTTACTGCAACCGGACCATTTTCTATTACATGTAACTATGGCATAAACATGCAAGGAACAATTTACATAGTCGCATATGAAAATAATCAAACTATTGCGTTTACCGGTGCTGAAATCAAGTTAAGGGCTGAGTCAGGTATAAATCCTCCAAGAATTGCAACTTTTATAATTCCTGTTAATGCAGGTAATGTAAATACAGCCCTTCAAACAGTTATTAGTGGATTAAAGGCGAATACCTACCATACTGTATATTTTGCAGCTGAGAGTAGCTCGGGTGTACTTCAACCGTTAGCAACCAGGTTGGCAGCAACTACATGGCCATGTCCGCCCATATACGTCCTAACCGGTTTTCCAATCCCTTCAGTCTGTGTTAATAAAGGCCAGCTCGCGATTTTCACGATTGAATTACCTGATACCGACCCGCTGACACCCGGGAAACAGACAGATGTAAACAAAAC